>DAHO01000025.1:18140-19976 GCA_002498455.1 Euryarchaeota archaeon UBA602 | reverse complement strand
CACTGGTTCCAAGCTAAATTGCTGGATGAGATGTTCAATCGGTGTTGGATTCGTGGATTGAAGACCGGAAAATTTCGTGCACCATCCAGTATATTTTCCTCAAAAATTGAGGGATTGAAGGATAGTAGCGATTTCATTGGTGTCAATTATTACACTCATCTACTCACAACCCCATTTATGCCCACAACTGTCGAAATTGACCCGCTAATTCGCCCTTGGGAAACGCGTACAGATTTCAGATATCCAATGTATGCTGAAGGTTTACATCGATCTTTTCACATGGTAAAGGGTCTTAATTTACCAATTTATGTCACGGAAAATGGCGTAGCTGATGATGATGACGACATGCGTCCAGAGCATGTGCGTCGACACCTTTGGTTGACTTCACAAGCCATCCAAGAAGGATTGGACATTCGCGGATTTTTCCACTGGAGTTTGATGGATAATTTTGAGTGGGCAGAAGGGTACACACAACGATTTGGTCTGTACCATGTCAACTACGATACACAGGAACGAACACTGAAAGAGAGTGGAAAACTGTATGCGGATTATGTCACTGGATTAGTAATGCCCCAAGTTGTCATTCTCGCCGGTGGACTTGGAACTCGATTGGGGGAGTTGACTAAAACAATCCCCAAGTCTTTGATTACTGTATCTGGCAAACCCATGCTTTCCCACATATTGGAATGGGCTGGAGGCCAAGGTTGTCGGGATGCATTGATCTTAACGGGTCATTTGGGAGAGCAATTTGAAGGATTCAAGCACGATGGAATGAATCTGACATTTGTACAGGAATCTGAACAGATGGGGACAGGTGGCGCCTTAATGAACGCCATTGAATATCTAGAGGACGAATTCATTTTGTTATGGGGTGATGATTACCATCCAGTCAATTATCGGCGCCTCTATGCGTCACACAAAGAACATCAACAGTCATTGACCATGACCGTCATTCAATCTGATGAGCTTGCCAATCTACGTCACGAAAATGAGCGCGTCTTTGAATATTCAAAATCTGAAATTTCTGATTCATTCAACGGCTATGAAGCGGGTACGAGTGTCGTCGATAAATCCGTGCTTGTGAAGTTCGGGAAATCGAAAAAATGGAGTTGGGAGGAAACCGTGTATCCTCAGATGTCAGGGCAAATTCACGCGTACATCGATGAGACACCATTCTGGGATATGGGAACACCTGAACGATTGGAAAGATTAGAGAAATTCTTCGATGGTCGCAGGTCCAGATGATATCACTGTAATCGCTTCTGGTAATACATGCTCATCTTCAACAAGGACGAGAATCATCCCACCGAAACCTCCGCCCATCATACGGGCACCAAGTACACCAGCCATTTGTTGCAGTTGCAATACTTTTTCATCAACCTCAGGGAGGCTTACTCCCAGTTTTTTCAATGATTTATGGGATTGATTGAGTAAGTCACCCAATTGCCTAGGATTTGAATTGAGTGCTTGAATTACCCTCAGGTTTTCGTCCTCCACATGTTTCATTTGATAGTTCGATTCGACACCATATTCTGTACTGGATAGTGTACGATGAATGTGGGAATCATACAACTTGAATTGCCAAGTAAGAGGCAACTCAATCCATTCGATCGAGTGTGAACTAAAGTCAATCAATGTGGCATGATTTTTCTTCGCAAAAACCATGGCCATTTGATCGAGCAAACCACATTTCGTACCCAACACTTGGTGCTCGATGCGCTGTGCTAAATGACAAGTCTCGATTGTACCCGTTTCTCCCGATACACACAATGCGATAGCAACACACAGTGCTGCGGATGAGGACATACCTTTACCGATCGGAATATTACTATCAAC
>DAHO01000025.1:0-17817 GCA_002498455.1 Euryarchaeota archaeon UBA602 | reverse complement strand
GAATATTACTATCAACGGATAATACAGCAGGGGGACCACCTGCAGCCTTCCACAAGTCCACTACGGACTGGGGACCGATGTATTCTTCCGCTGTAAAATCGACTTCCAGTACCAACCTTTCTTGAATTGCAAATGGAAGTGCTAATCCATCAGAGTGGTCGGTGTGCTCGCCGATGATGTTTACACGTGCGGGTACCGTAGCACGACGTCTCATCAAAACCACTCAAGTTTGGAGGGGAGGGGGGGCCGGAAATTCACTGACATTTGGAGTCACGTTTGGAGTTTCCAATAAATTGTAATCTGAATCACGTCGCATTGGCTCAAATCCAGCACGCCTTACAGCTTCCTGTAATTCGACTTCGAGCGCACATGTCTTGTCTGTTCCCGAGGCTGAGACCACGTTTTCTTCCATCATCGTAGAACCAATATCATCTGCACCGCCAAATAAGGCCATTTGAGCAATATCCAGACCCATGGTCGGCCAAGAACCCTGTATGTGGCGAATGTTATCGAAAAACAGACGTGAAATCGCAACTTGTCGCAAGTATTCGGTTGGCCCTGCACCCAACAGCAGTTTGTTCTGGCCTCGATTTCGACGACCAAAGACATTGGACTCAAGTTGAACAGGCCATGCAATGAATGAGGTGAATCCAGCCCAGCCTTTCTCAAGAGCTTGATCTTGCAGTTTTCGAATCCTTTCCATGTGTTGAACACGATGCAACCTCGACTCTCCAAATCCAAACACATTGGTGGCGGATGTTGTGAGGCCAAGAGATTGAGCTTCATGCATCACACGAAGCCAGTTTTCAGCACTCCCTTTTTTCGGTGAAATATCGAGGCGAACATCATCGACGAGCATCTCTGCGCCTCCACCAGGAAGACCATGCATTCCAGCATGCTTGAGTTCTGTAAGAACTTCAAGTGTGGATAGGCCACAAACATCTGCAATGCCTTCGATTTCAATTGGAGAAAAACAATCCAATGCAATAGAGGGGTGATGTTCTCGCAAGTATCGAATCAAATCCGTATACCAACTCAGTGGCAAGTCCGGATTGACACCACCTTGCATCAACACACGCACGCCTTCAACATCTTCCAGCTCTGAAAACCGACTCGAAATTTGCTCATATGTTTGAGTGTAAGTCTCGCGATGACCTGGGGGTCTGTAGAACGAACAAAACTGACAATTGATCGTGCACACGTTCGTATAGTTTACATTACGATCAATCATGTAAGTGACTTCATTGCCTGGATTCACAATTCGCCTACGCTCAAGAGCTGCACTACGCAGTAGATTAAAATCGGCATTCTCGTACAATTCTGTGGCATCTTCTACAGTTAGCCGTGGAGGAGATGGCCCTCGCTGCTGCTTGAGAATATCCTGCCACATTCAAATTCCTCAATTGTTTCCAACAATGGCTTCAATATCTGCTACTTCCTTTGGGCATTTGGAAGTCAGAACCACAGGACCATCATTGGTGATGAGTACATCGTCTTCAATACGAATCCCGATTCCTGCCCACTTTGTATCAATCTCAATGTCTTCTCGCCATGCACCAAAGTACAACCCTGGCTCGATGGTCAGCACCATACCCGGTGAGAGGATTCGCTCTGGACCTTCATCACCTTGGCGACCACCGCCCACATCGTGAACATCTAGTCCAAGCAAATGCCCCGTACCATGCATGAAAAATTGACGATATTGCCCATTGTAGTCATCGCCCAATGCCTCTTCAAGCGAACAATCCAAAATGCCCAAATCAATCAATCCTTGGGCTAAAACTTGCGAGGTTGCATGATGCATGGCACTCCAGGGAGACCCCACTTGGCAAGCATCAATCCCTGCGATTTGTGCCTTAAGTACCAACTCGTAAATGGCCCGCTGTGCTTCTGTAAATTTACCGCTTACAGGGAATGTTCGAGTGATGTCACTTGCATATCCATCGACCTCACATCCAGCGTCGATTAGAACAACGTCGCTCTCATTCATGGCATCGCTATTCTCATTATAATGCAGAATCGTGGCATTGTCTCCGCTGCCAACAATACTCGGATAAGCCCATTCAGACTTGTGATACAAGAAACAGCCCTCAATAATCGATTGTAACTGCCACTCACCCATCCCGGATTTGCATTCCCGCATGGCTTCAATATGGGCAAGGGCTGCCAAATCAGCTGCATACTGCATGAGGGCGATTTCTGCATCAGATTTGGTTACACGCATTTCATCAAGTATACCGCGAGGGTCGAGTATTTCATCAAATGTTTTACCAACCAATTCATCGACGTCTCGATCAAGACCATTAATATGCAAAATCTGATTCGCTTGGAGGAGTAAATCACTCAAATCGGATTGTATATTCTCGCGACTCACAGTTTCATCAACTGGCCAATCTTTCAGCGCTCCTTGCGTTCCTGGTCGACGACCCGTCCATGTTTCTTTGATCACATCTCGTTCTTGGACATAAAGCCGACATTTCCAAACGCCATCATGATGGAAAACGGCCACGCCTTCTTCACCATGCCATCCTGTCAAATAATGTAGATATGAATTGAAGCGATGGCGATGGTGGGTATCCCGACTTCGAATCGAAACCGGATTATTCGTGATGATTGCGACACCATCAATGGGCAACTGTTCGCAAAAGGCTCGTTGACGCATTCGCATCTCTTCATGAGAGATTTGCGGTGGACGCTTGCCCAGTGCAGAGGTGACCCTCTCGTACATCATGTGCCGGAAAACGACGCCCTTCATGAGATATTCGGGTCAATCACGTTTCCATTTTGGAATCGAAGCAGAGTGGCTCGAAAATCTTCGATTTACGATGATGACAGTTGCAAAAATCAATGCAATCGAAGCAATAACCGCGATAATCTGTAGCATTAGCCCCGCATTTTCTTCATCTTCTGCGGAATAAGCTGGATCAGAGGGGGTCCCTTGCACTCCAAAGGTCACAGTAATCGAATCATTCGCACCGTCATCGTCAGTGACCATGAGAGTGAGGGTATGCGGTCGAGAAAGATCTTCGGGTTTGTCGATATTTCTAGACCACCCGGTCATCACAGGCACTCCATCAATCGACCAAGTACATATCAGCCCATCTTGGTCATTGGATGTATCCTGAGAATCACGACATTCAATTGGCCATTGATTGCTGTCAATTAGAGTTATTCGGTCCCCATCAGCCAAAGGTTGACCACTCACTCTTAACGAAGCAACCGGGGGCTGATTAGTGATTTGAATCGTATGCGTAATTGTATCTGTAAATCCAACTTCATCAACCACGGTTAGAGTCAATGAAAAATTCCCTGAGGTACTCCCGTCAATTGAATATGTACTCAAATCCATACCGCTTACGACCTGAGGGCCTTCAGTTCCGCCCTCAAATACCCAAAGAAACATCAATTCGGCTCGACCCCATATCCCATCATCGCTAGAACTACCGTCAAAGTGGATCATGTTTGAACTTTCATTGAGTAAAGTGGGACCTAAAATCGCAGCAGTTGGGAATTGATTATCGATTCCAATCGTGCGGCAAACTGAAACAGAGTTCTCGTTAGACGCCACCGCACGAATGAGCAGTGAATATGAACCGTCAGCGTAAGTTGAGGTGTCGAAACTGAATGTTTGAGCTGATGGCATGGAGGTCGCATTTGTCCAATCAACAACAGGATTCTCAATCCAGGACAAGGCGCATGATTGCGCAATTGCTGAATCATCAGTCAATGACCATTGTAATTCTGGTGAATGATCATCATCTCTGGCAATTACAGAAATTTCGGTGATACCTGAAAATTTGTTCATCGATTGACTTGTGTCAAAAATCACGATTGGGGGTAAATTTTCACTGTGTTCAGATTCTGAAAAAATGATTAATTGGGCGGTTTCGGTTTGCTGTGAAACATCCGTACCCTCAATTGCGATTACACAAGAACAGGAACCAATTGACGAGAAATTGAGTTGTAAATGAAATGACCACAATTCTCTAGAGGATTGGTTTAGGGACTGTGGTTGAAGATTTGAAACCAAATCACCATATTCAACTATCTCCACGCCGTTGTAGACTTTCCAAACCAAGTTCAACGGCGGTGATTCATCAATGAATGTACCCGTGATATTCACCTCTTCAGTGACCACAATACCCTGTTCAATATCAAATGTGATTTGTGGAGGATCGTCGTTAATCGTCGATTCTGCATTTACGCTCATCGATAATAGTGCCACACAGCACAAGCTCAGATGCCACCATTTGACCCTGAGCATACCCCTAGGGCACATCGAACCGTTTTCAATCGTTGCTCAAATTGCGTACACTAGACGTATTTTTTAGAGGGATTTCAATCACTCGAAATTATCACAATGTTGACCTTGACCCGGGAAACTATTCGATTCTCTGGGGTTCGTGTACCATTTTTCCTCGCATTTGTTTGAATATCCATCCTGGTCTACATCGATGATGGCATCTGCGGCATCAAACGGATCGAACTGGAAGTAATATTCCCAACCTGAAGCCATTCCATCATCGTCATGATCTTGATAGAATACTTCTGGGCCATCTTCAAGTCCGTCTCCCTCTGTATCATTTTGAACAGGACTTGTACCGTTTAGCAACTCCTCATAATTCGTGAAATTCTCTAGATCATCATAGAACTGCAAACCAGCGGCTGTTTCGGGGTCGATGTGACAATTGAATGTCGTTGGGTCGTTGTGAGATGGACAGTATCGATTGAGTAAATTCGTCCTGTTTAGGCCATCACGATCGAAGTCCTCCTCACCATCTTCAATACCATCCAAGTCACTGTCAATCATACTTGGATCCATTGGACCACGCGCACCATAGCCTTGCAACTCTTCTGCACTGGTCAATCCTAGTTCGAGCGCCTTATCAGACCAGTACACTTCCCAACCATCTGGTAGTCGGTCTTGATCGGTGTCATCGTCAACTGGATTGGTATTCCAGCGATCGGGTGCTTCCATGGCGTTAGGTAGCGTATCGTTGTCGACATCAAAGTTGGCATCAGGCAAGCTACCAAATGACGGATCAAGAGCCCAACGTCCACCATTATTGGGCATCGTGAAACCGGTTAGGTTCATTTCATGGATGAAATATTTTGGATCGGCTTTCCCGTCTCCGTCAGCGTCACCCGCACTGCCAGACCATTCTTGGATACCGTTGAGGTAAATCCATCCACCTGCAGCCTTCTCACATGACGAATCTTCACAGCCTACGGGTCGCCATGGTTCCATTGAGATCCACAATGAATGAGAACGTGTATTGTCAGTGGTTGATTCCACCTGCATTTCCCAACCATCGAGCATTCCATCGCCATCAGTATCGTTCACTAATGGATTGGTTGCAGGCTGCCAAGGTCGAGGTATGTAAAGCACCTCATTTCCGTCACTTAACGTGTCATTATCCGTGTCAGAGTTGTTTGCATGCGTGATGTATTGATCAAGCCCCAAGGCAATTTCTTCACCATCTTCAAGTCCATCATTGTCGGTGTCGAACATGGATGCATTGGTGGTATATGGCTCACCATTCCACATGAATCCGTCTACTGCCTCTGTGTAATCCTCAAGATTGTCCCCGTCAGTATCACGGTTACTGGCGTTGGTGTAAGTCTCATAGTACTCTCGACTATCATTCAGACCATCTCCATCGGTATCGAACATATTGGGATCACTGTAGACATCAATTTCATTAACACCACGTTGAACGACTCGAATCGTCCACCCCATGACCTCAATGCCGTCAATCAGACCATCGCCGTCTGTGTCCTGAACAAGTGGATCAGTTGAACGACCCAAAATGACCCAATCTTCTTCTGGTTCACTATAATCCGTATCCGGACTAAATTTGGCTCGATATTCATCCAAGTTGGTAAATCGCTCACTCTGTTCGACGATATTCATCCAAACAAAACTACGCTCGGTGATTTCCTCGTTCAGAACGGCAGAAATCGAATACACAAACCCATTGCAAGGAGCCTTGAGCGGAATCAATTCATATTGCTGATTTGCACCACCTGAACTGGCACCCGAAAGTGTGACCTTGGCCCAAGCAACCGTTTGATTCTCAGTGACTTCCTCGTACAAGTCGACTGAAATCGCCTGTACACGTGCAAAGCCATCAAATTCAGAAAGGCGTACATCCCCATTTCCATTCTTGTCAAATCCATCATAGTCGGGATCATCGTTGCCGTTGCTTCCATCACGGGGATTGATCCCGTTACTGGCCTCCCATCCATCTGGCATGAAATCGCCATCTGTATCTGCGTCTGT
Source organism: Euryarchaeota archaeon UBA602 (assembly GCA_002498455.1). GTDB lineage: Archaea > Thermoplasmatota > Poseidoniia > Poseidoniales > Thalassarchaeaceae > MGIIb-P. The sequence goes on along the minus strand of DAHO01000025.1, from coordinate 11,534 downwards.
AGGATCGGTAAAGTTGGCCGGACCAAAGGTATAGGCGACTTGATACTCTTCAACATTAGACAAACCGTCACCATCTGAATCTGAGAACGAGTCGGTTGCATTGGCAGCATCTAAGACCTCATTGTAGCAATACTCGAATCCGTCAGGCATCCCGTCACCATCGGTATCCCAGTCTCCAGGGCCATTTGTGCGACCATCGCCGTCCATGTCTTGTTCAAACCACTCTAAGTTGTCCTCTACGATTCGAGCTTGTGTAAAGGGTGCTTCCATAGTCATTGGATTGATTGATGACCCGCAGAAAGAGTCAATTTCAATGTCGCCAAACGCCACTTCCACTTCGTCACCGATTAGATCACCATCACTGTCGAGTTCCCAAGGATTGGTGCCATACCGTTCCTCAATGTAATTCGGCATCGAGTCTCCATCGACATCGAGAACTTGATCACATGAGTGGCGTTCTGTGAATGTATCTTCCAGTAGATTCCACTCATCTTGTCCGTAGTCCAATATCCACTGGGCTTCTACCGGAGGACTTAGCAGGCTGCAATCCCAATTGGCATCAACTGGATTCATCAATAGAATCACGCTTCCATCAGCACCCAATTGTTCACGCTGGTGCATGACTTCCCAGCCATCGTTTAATCCGTCAGAATCGGTATCCCTTAGGTTGGGGTTGGTCCCATATAGTGCCTCTTCTGAATTCGGTAGACCATCGCGATCCGGGTCACCGTTGGGACCGTTGTCCGGATCGGGGAAAGTTTCGTTATTTTCACCTGTAGTCACGTCATCATCTCTTGGAGGGGAGGATGACTCGATTTCAGCGAAATCTGCATCACCGTCGTCAAGGGGGTCTAGACCATTGGCAACTTCCCAACCATCCAGTAATCCATCACCGTCTGTATCGTTGTTATCGAAATCAGTGCCGTATTGCGTGGTTTCCATACGGTCACTCAATCCATCTTCATCAAAATCCGCGCCATCGTCTTGTGTTTCGCCTTCCGGGGCAGTGATATCGTCACCGGCTCGGTCGAAGCCAACGGTGGTTTCCAATGCTGAACCGACGATTGTGTACATACCAGCCAAGCAGATGGTTGCTGTAATTGCGACCACTGCCCATTGATTGTGATTTAGTCCCATTTCCTCAACTCCACAGGGTGCGTAGCACCCTTCGACTTGTTAGCCACATTACGCTTTGCACTTAATGATTGAGTGCGTACGTGTGGCTGTGTATCATGTGATTTCAAAGGGTTAAGCGATTTCTCTTCGACTCTCTAGGACAATTGTATGTCCATCTTGAGAGCAAGACCATTTCGCCTTTGCAGCACGGCCCTCAGCCCTCTCCCAACAACCAAGCAATCTACCGGTTATGATGGCCGGATGGAATGTGGAAGGCAACGTAAGTTCAACGCCGCCATTATCGTCGATATTGCTCGCAGCGGAGACTAGACCTAAACCAAACAACGAAAGATGTCGATTGGCGACATCAATCCAGTGCTCAACAGAAGCGATTAACACCAATTCTCCGGAGGCCAAAAATTGCCTCCGAGACGCCTCTGCCATTGCATCCCAAAATACGATTTGTTCGTGCGATTCAATTCCTGCCCATATGGTTCGTGAGTCGCTAGAACGATCGGTTGTGGCGAGGTATGATGTAGCGAGATGTTCAAACCTCAAAATACAATCTTGCGATAACATCATCGCACGATTACCTTCAACGGTCCACAATCCATCAATTTCATGCCTTGCGCGATGAAATAATCGCTCATGGTCACAGACGATTCCAGTTCGATTTTTCCAAGATGGAATGGAGGGGGTAGGAGGAGGGATTTGACGCGAATCGTTGGTCATTTCCACGACGGTTTCACCAGCTCCACGATCAGACCACTGGAATCGAAATCGATGCTCTTGGATGGATTCCCACGCTGCGTTACCCATACCTGCAGCCAGTGCCGTAAAGGTGCGATTGGCTACAATAACGGTGCTTGATTGGGCGTTATTCTCCAAAAATCCCAGTTGTCCTTGGCCTCGCAACTTCCAATCCGCATTGATGGTGGAAATTCTCTTATTTTGTTGATTGAACCAAGATTTTGGCAACGATGGTGACTGATTCCAATGCCATTCTTCCGATTCCGCTGCGGCATGTGCAAGTCTTCGACCCAGCGTTTGGTCCAGACAACCTTCGACTTCCGAGAACCATCTTTCAAATCCAGAAACGGTAAGGCACCAAACAGGTTGATCATGGGTTTGATCGAGAATCAAACCGCAATCTGTAGGACCAAACCTTTGCTTCAAATCATCAATTAGCCATGGCGTAGATTCATCCATGGGGTCATCGACTAGCGGCATCTGGTCACCTAGGAAAAGTCTTGGAATTCATCTTCAAAATCCGTATTCCGACGAATTCCTGGATTGGTTTTTCGTGAAATATTCTGGATACGGTCAACTTGCTCAGGTCTTGCAGTAGGTCGCCTCGCTAGCCCTTCGGCTGGGTTACCGTGTGTTGGAATTCCCCTCTGACCAGGTTGTGTATCCATAATGTATCGTCGATCTCTCTGTTGGCCTGAATGACGAGCAACCCCACTCAGTGTTCGCCTGTGGGCACCACGATATGCAGCCGGTCCAATCAAGCGCTCAAGGGTACGCATCCCCTTGTCCACTGGTTTGGGTCGTTTGTCCCACCAGCGTTCTGGGAGAGGGGTCGTCCGAGGTGATTTTCCAGACTTGTACTCTCGCATACGATTTCGCAGTCTGTTTCTGAATTGGCGCTCTCGTTCCTTGGGTAATCGAATGACCAACCAACCAGGGAACCCAATGTCGTACACGTTGCCATTTACGGTGACCAGTAAGCCCTTCAACAAGAGGTGGTTGCCGATGGGCATCTTGTTTGGGTGCCCGCTAACTTTCGCACGTTTCATCTTCTTTGAATACAGAATCATGCCTCGTTGATCACGATGTTTGATGACACGGCGTTGCTGTCGTCTAAACCGACGCGTGAAAAGGTGCATCGCCATTAGAACAATTGTAGTCCCAATACCGACGGTTGAATTCTGATCCGATTCAACCCAAGCTAACCATCCCAGAACAACCCAGGTTGGAATCAATATCGCCCAATTGAACAACTTTGAAGCGATGGATTCTGTGTACGTTGGTGTAACTCCTTTCTCAAGGGCTTCATGTGCAAGAATCATCACGTTTGCATTGAGTGCCTCATCCATCCCTTTTCTAGCCCCCAATGCTGCAAATGGGTTGACTGGGGCATCGTCAATCCAGGCGGCTTTCTCAGTATCGGAACCGACGGCAAGTGCCACTTCCAATTCACTTGGATTCGCTTGAAATCCAAGAATACCACTGAGAGCACGCACACGTGGGTCTTCTGGACTGGATTCGTTGACTTCCTCAAATACATCAAGTGCATCAAACCATTGTTCCAAGTCAATCATACACAATGCACATCCAATTCGAGCCAATGTCGAATCGGGATGGGTTCGAACTAGATCTAAACACAAATCGAGTGCATCTTCGCTGCGGCGCTGTGCACGTAACATCGCAACACTGGAGAGTTGGGCATGTAATGAAAGTCGGTCACGATGGGCTGCTCCCAGTGAACTATCGGGACTCCAAGATTTCAGCCGTTTCTGCAAATCCCTGAGGTGGTCAATAGTGGAGTTATTTTCCCAATCGTACAAATCATCACTTTCAACCCGTCCAGCCCAGGGGTCAAGCCACTCCATCGTCAATGCGAGTAATTCAGGTTCATCGTACCCCTCAGGCTGCTCCATGCCCCGTAAGGCCTCCTTCGCAGCATCAAATCGACGACAAGCGATATGACCCGTGGCGATAATCATCCGTGCTTCATCATCATCACCCCGTTGTTGAGCGAGTACTTTTCGTGCTTCTTCGATCGCACGCGGCCACAACCCGCGCAGAGCTGACTCAATCATTTTGGCTCTACCCTTTTCCAATCGTACCACAGCACGATCCCCTTCAATTTGCTCGTTTTGGAATGCAATCAAAGTCGAGATATCGTCGGCTCGAGATGCGGCTTCAATGTGGTCGCGCATCCAATCACCACCACCGGCCATGATGACACCTTCTCGTCGCTCGTCTGGAGAAAGATCGAATTTGAGACTGCGTAAGTGCATGAACCGTGTACTCGAAAGAATCCACGTCAGCAAGAAAATGCCTTGTCCTGCAGCAATAAATTCCCACGTACTTTCAAGCAGCATTTCTTCGCTGACTGCAGACCCGTAGGGCATCAAACCTGAGAATTCCTTGTATGTCTGTAGAACGAGAAGCAAAACAACATAGCCGGAAAAACCTGCCAGACCGAAGAACAGAATGCGGCCTTGAACTTCAGGCTCAGTTCGAATGTCCCGAGGCTGAGCCAAAATTACACCACCGACACCGGCAAAGGTTTGACCACCCAGGAACAGGTTTCGGGTCAATTCAAAGATGAAGGCCAGTCCAACAATGGCGACGTTGAGCATCAAGTACGATGCAAGTACTTCCTGTAGCGTTTTGAGTGAGATCAATCGCTGAATGTATTCAGAATCCTCAACCAAGGAGTATATCGATTCACCCAAAATTCCGCCTACGTCTAGCAAACGATTTGCATTTGCAGGTTCATTGATGAGAACATGGATAAGAGTAACAATCCCATTGATTGCAGCGATGGGCATGGTCGACAAGAAAATCACAAGGAATAGTGAGATACACCGCTTGATTAATCGCGGCGAATCTGGATCAATTGCCGTTTTCCAGCCTTTTGCAGTACGCCATTTTGACAGCAATAGCGTATTCCAAGATGCACCCATAATTCGCCCATAGGCGAAAATTGTCGGAGACATATACACGAGCAACGCATATCCGGACCACTGTATCATCGTCATTGTGTCAAAACTTCCACCTGCATTGGCCACGGTCCAACCATAATACAAAATCGAAGTCAAAATCATAATCATCGCAAAAGCAGTACCGAGGTATCCAAACAATTGTGTGGAAACCGTTTGGGTAATCAGGCGCTTGTTCATTGCACGAATTTGAGCATACATCGTAACAATCGGAGAGACGATAATCGGAATGATCACAGATGCAGCAGTTACGAACACAATGGGCTTGTAGAATGTTCCAGGCCCAATAAGTAATTCTGCAACAATCAGCATGATTCCACCCATGGCCATCAGGTAAGATAACACGCCAAAGGGTACACTGGGAAGGTTCAGCAGCTCCTTGGTATCACGTCGTGATTTGGACAAACGATGAACTTCATACAAATCGTCATCAATCTCGAATGCCACCTGAAGATTACCCAAACTGATGGGCAATATCCACTTCCATAATATGCCCGCACCGATTATGGCAAGAGCCACGGGTGCTAGCATGAAAATATCAAGTGAACCGAATTCAACAATTTCAGCTTCCGCTGAACTTGAGGGCAACAAGCAAATGAACAGTGTGAGTCCAAACATAACCTGTAAGGACACTCGCATGGGCATTCGAGTTCGTCCTCGTTCTAAGCGGTTCCGATTCCACGCTGCGGGAACCGCAGCGTGCGCTCGCGCACGTGAGGTCACCGACTGTTCGATAAAAATCGGTCAATTCGATCAAAGGCTTCGTTGAGAACGTCTTCATTAGCCAGGTATACCAATCGGAAGTGACCCTTGCCCATTTCTTCAGAAAATCCACTTCCATGAACGACTAAAACATGCTCCTGATGCAACAAATCGAGGACGAATTGCTTGTCATCTACAGCCCAGTGTGGGTCGGTCAGTCTGACAAACATGTAGAATGCCCCGCCGGGTGCCTCAACTTCCAGCCCATCGATTTCTGAGATACGTTTCAAACAGAGGTCGCGCTGAGCAATCACTTTCTCGCTGTAGGCTTTCATCCATTCGCGAGATTCAACCAATCCGGAATGATATCCCATTTGGGCGGGTGTCGATGCACACAATCTCGACCTCAACAATCGTTCGATTGCATCCCGAACTGCATCCATTCTTTGCATTGGGTCATGCAACGCCATGTAACCAATTCGCCAACCCGGTGCATAGTAGACCTTGGATACTCCATTCAGAGTGAATACAGGGACGCTATTGCTCCGAGATGCGGTGCTCAGTTGGTTATTTGTAAAGTCTAATCCATCGTAAATTTCATCAGCAACCACCATGCAATTGGGCCATTTTTCTGCAATCGAAATCAATCGATCGATTTCTTCGGAATTTACGACGTTCCCAGTCGGATTATTGGGATTGATGATGACCAGCAAACGAACCGATTCGTCCATTTTTGACTCGATATCATCGAAATCAATTTTCCATCCATCGTCAGATTTGAGACGATACTCAACGGTTTCCCCGCCATACATTTGTGGGTATGCCATGTATGGTGGATAATGAGGACCGGGGGCCAGTACTTTCATTCCGGGTTCAAGTACGGCTGCGAAGATAATTTGCAGTGCTTCCGTAACACCATGGCAAACGTACACATCATCTTCGCTACAGTTCCATCCTTTGTCTCGCTCATCCTTGGCTATCGCCTTACGCAGTGCAGGCAATCCATACGAAGGAGAGTAACCCGTTTCCCCCCTAGACAAGCTGTCTTTGAAGGCTTCAATCATGTGTGGAGGTGTGGGTAAACCAGGGTAGGCAATTGGGTCACCAATATTCAACTTCAAAATCTCGTGTCCTTGGGATTCGAGTTGCATTGCGGGCACTACAACATCTCGAATCGCATACTCAATTTGTGATGCACGTTGCGAGGCGGGTATGTCGTCCTGGGTAGTATCCATCGAGCCCTACGGGCTCGTGGTGGTTTGAAAGGATTCACCATGCATCGTCAGCACTTGATAGCAAGACGGCATCATATGATTCGGCTGCATCCAATTCAGCAATCACTGCACTCGCACCACCCGAAAGACCGGCTTTACGTCGCATCGCATCGCTGCCACCCGAAAGTCCCCAACCCATTTTCACGAAGGTCGCGTAAATGGCAGGAAGTAACAGTAGAGCGCTGATGGCAGCGAATAACAGCAGGATAATGATCACTGTCACGAACGGTTTGATCGCAGGGATGGGGATCAAATAGGCAGTCATCAGACCACAAGAAGTAACGACGAATGCTTCAAACAAAGACATCCCCGTACTCGCACAGGAGTCTTGAATCGCTTCCAAGGTCCCACCCAATTCTCTGACCCGATTGGCGATATGAATTGAGAAATCGACACCAACGCCAACTAGAATCGAGCCAATCATGACAGTGACGAGAGACAAGTCGACATCTAGGATGACCATTACAGACCACTGCATAGCCACAGTGAACACAACCGGGAAGGTCGTCAGAGCTGCATATTTTGCATCTCTGAAGACGAAGCCGAGAGTAACAACAGTAAACAGGAGTGCGAACCCAAGGGATTGCCATTGACTACCGACAATGAGATTGTTGACGTCAATGGTTACAGCTGCGACACCAATCAGACCACTCGGTTGGAAATCGAAATCATCACGATCTTCAGCATATCCATCAATGGTAGACTGTCTCCACTCAGTTTCCTTGACATCCATGAATGGCATGTCGATGTAAATCAGCGATCGTTGGAAATCCTTTGACACAAAGAAATGACGTAATTCGGGTGATAAACCATCGTAGAATACGGAGATCAAGAAACTCTGAATTTCTGTTCCTGCTGATTGGTCCCGGTCGAGTTCCATCAACACTGTCCAGAAGGTCGCACTCGCATTGTATTCCTCAGCGAATAAGAGATTGCACACCTCTTTGGGTACATCGGGCATTGGCTCGCAAAATTCTGCAATGGTATTGGAGCCAGAGAAATTTAGCGATGCACCGACGGATTTCATCAAGAATGCAATTGAGACTGCAGTAGTACTGTCCACATTATTGACCATGTCAGACAAATTCTCAATTTTGTACAAATTCTTGAAAGGATCTTTCTGAGCTTGATTATCCCCTGGGGCTAAAAATTCAGGCTCGGCCGCGATATCAGACTTCACAAGAATCATTCCGACTTGGCCACCCTCGAACTCCTGTGAGTATGTGATCATCTTCTCAACAGCCGGAGTATCCTCTTGAGGTGCCATTTCCAACAAATCGACATTTTCATTGATTTGAGGTTGGTAAATTAGTGCACTGGTGAGCATCAGGAGGATGAATCCTGTGAGTGCGATTCGACTCCACCGAATCGGTGCCCGTACAGCGAAGATGAAGACTTTGGGTGGATCATGTGAAGGCTTTTTCAGATCGAGTAACATCGTCAAATTCGGCACCATAATCATGGTGTAGAGGTATACAATGATGATGCCGCCGGCCAGAGAGACACCGACTGTTTTGATCGGTGCCATCGGTGTAAGAATGAGCGAGACGAAACCGATCACGGTAGTCACAGCTGAAAGGAATACTGCTCTTCCAGTAGATTGTAGAGCCAGTGCCATTTTTTCTTTCGGTGTTCCTTTCGATTCGGCATATCGATTGGTAATATGTAACCCATAAGAAACGCCCAATGCGAGAATTATCGGACCGACAATGATGACAGTCATGGTGACTTCATAGTTCGTAAAACCAATCAAACCTAATGTTGCAAAGACTGAACAGAGGGTGGGCAAACCCGCAATAATGACAACTTTGATGCCCTGTTCCCATCGAATGCGTCCCGTTTGAAACAAATCACAGTGGAATAGGAAAAGGACCGAGGCCACGGCGACAACACCGACAGGGAAAATATCCCAGAACAGGATGAATGTATACTCCGTAACGGCATTGGTGATTGGTGTTGGCCCCGTTAAAGTCATCATCAAACAGAGTTCTTCTTCGAAGGTTGTATCATCATCAATGCAGTTTCCATTTTTATCGATTCCACCCCAGTTATTTGCAATGGAAATATCCTCGATGCGTTTTTGTGTTCGCTTGATCAACTCAGAGGTTGAAACATCGGGTATCCCATCTCCATTCTTGTCATTTTCTGCAACACCTACGATAATCACAGCTCGGTTCCAATACCCTGCTTCAGTGTCGACAAAAGTTCCATTCTTCTTTTCGCCGACATCTCGAACCAACTTGTCTTGAGCGTTTGGTGGCAATTCACCAATGATTTGATCGATTCGATCTTGCTCTTCAGGAATGTTGTAACCACCCACGACATCTCCATTGTCTAAGATGAATTCACTGGCATTTTCGGCGAGCCAATCACATACACCGTTGACTGGACAGGCCTGACCCGCATTTCGTACAAAGGCATCAGCGACCCTAGGGGCACTGGAGTTGATCTCTTTCACAACAGATGAAATGCTGAGAATATAGATGATTTCGTCATCCTCACCATCATCGGAAGGGACCGAATTCAGTGCAGCTTCAATCAAGTCCATTTGAATTAAAATATCTCGGTCAGTGATGTTGTTTCGCCCCGATTCGACATAAATGATCATCACGTTTGTCGTCCAGTCTTCTTCAACTTCCGCGATGTTCGCTGCGACAGCACTCCCTTCAGGCAAAAAGGCAGCAAGGTCACCATTGACGTTCATCGATGCTTCATCTTTCATCCCATCGGCAATGCCCGAGTGATAGGCTAGGAAAGCGGTGACGAGCAGACAGATGACGACTGTAAGTGCAGGAACCGCTGTCAGAACACCAAAGAATGACATTTCTTGCAATTCACGACGAATCATCTTCGGTGCAGATAGAAGTGTACCGAAGGTTTTACCAGATTCAAATTCGGAGATTCTGCGTCGAACATCTGAGGCGAAGTCCTGAGCACCTGAGCGCACAGTTGTCTCATCTTCGAGTTCTTCCGAGTCAGTCATCCTCGCCCCTCCGGGGCGGCTTCTCAGCATTCATCCTTTAATTCCTCATGCCCAATTGTCCACGGGAGGCTTGAAAACCAAGTGACGTGACCGCGCGGTAGGACCTGTTCGATTCACCGTACTAGGGCCGAGGTGGGAACACCACATGGCGAAGCCAACCATTACCGATAAACGCTGGTCGATTGACCTAGAGAAACGCATCCAAGAAGCGCATTACGCTGACCCTGAGGTGTACAACAAGCGATATGGATTCAACCCAAAAAGTGGGCGAGAAATTTTCGTTATTGACACACCACCACCCTACCCGAGCGGAACGTGGCATATCGGTGCTGTCGCCCAATACAGCATGATTGATGTGATTGCCAGAAGTCAGCGCCTATTGGGTAAGGAAGTTTACTTCCCGTGGGGTGTTGATCGAAATGGAATCAACATTGAATTTACCGTCGAGAAAAACACTGGCAAGAAAATGAAAACTTATGATCGTGCCGAATTCCTTCGCTTGTGTCAAGAAACCATCGAAACATACACTCAGGCAATGCGTAAAACGGCTTCACGCGTTGGACTTTCGTGTGATTTCCAACGAGAATATCTCACCGATGCTCCAGATTACCGTGCGGTCACTCAGGCGATTTTTGTTGATCTTTTCAAGCGAGGCGAGATTGTTGAGGATTTGCGTCCGAATATCTACGACCCTGTGGAGGGAACGACCATTGCCGATGCTGAAGTGGAGCGTTTGCAGCGGAAAACACGCCTGGTCGACGTGAAATGGGCCACTGAAAATGGTGATGAACTAATCATCTCAACAACACGCCCTGAATTGATTTGTGCTTGTGGTGTTGTGGTTGTCCATCCCGATGACGAAAGATATGCACATTTGGTAGGACAAAAGGCAAACTTGCCTGTCCCGGTTGAAGGGAGATCTCTAGCGGTCGAAATTCGGACTCACCCCTCGGTTAAATCTGAATTTGGATCTGGAATTTTGATGGTTTGTTCGTTCGGTGACCAAAATGACGTTTCAGTTTTCAGAGAAATGGGATTAACGCCTTTCCAAGCGATCGATTTGGATGGTTGTATGACATCAATTTCGGGACCACTTTCGGGTATGTCAGTCAAGGATGCACGTGATTACATCATCGATTGGTTGGAAGGCCATGACCGAATCGCCAACATTGACGAACGTGAACAGGAAGTTCCGGTGTCTGAACGTGGAAAGAATCCGGTGGAAATTATTCTGCTCAAAGAGTGGTATGTGAGACAAACACACATTCAGGATCGAATGCGTGAGCACATTGAAGAGATTAATTTTGTACCCACACGAAACAAACAGTTCCTGCTGGATTGGATGGAAAATGTCAGTATTGATTGGCCCATCAGTAGGCGCCGATGGTATCACACAGAAATTCCGATTTGGTATTCCGAAGACGAGTCAAGAGTGATTGTCCCACCTGCAGGAGATTATGTCCAGCCCTGGTGCCAGAATCCACCCGAAAACAGTCGCGTGTTGGATCGAGGATCTCGTGAGGATTTAGGATCATTTTCTGATTTGCAACCCAGTTTGGGGAATATCGTTGGCGAAGAAAAGGTGTTTGATACTTGGATGGATTCATCGAATTCGAATCTATTCGTTTCAGGTTACCTCAATGACCCCGAAACATTCGATAAGGCATTTCCAACGGGTATCCGCCCCCAAGGGAAAGAAATTGTACGTACATGGCTGTACTACAC
>DAHO01000091.1 GCA_002498455.1 Euryarchaeota archaeon UBA602 | reverse complement strand
TGTTGAGTGACTCAGAGGGTACCCTTAGCTTGAGCACGAAAGCATCGAGCAACCCACTCGATGCCGTGCCCATTCGGGTCTTTTTTGGAACCAATCGTTTTCAAACTCAGGTTGCTCATCGTACGGTTTCTTTAGCAACTCAAACAGTTCGTTTACCACAGAGTAATCTTCCTTCTCCGCCGCATCGATTGCCAATTGGGCCATCCAGTTCCTGAGAACATACTTTGGATTGACAAGTTTCATTGTTGCTTGATCGGGTTTTCCATCAACTCTAGACCACCACTTGCTCAACCAACGATTCCATTCTTCCACAGGGATGCTTTCTGGTTCGTAAAAGGCAAATTTTAGCAGTTCAATCTGGGGTTCACGAATTGATGACAACAATCTGAAAAAAATGGTCATATCCGTTTCGACACTTTGTAGAATCGAGACCAACTCGACGATCAGTTCTTCGTCACTCTGTGTAAATTCTCCAAGGCCAAGCTTGTCTGCCCACATTGAATTGTTGTATTGGGTGAAGGATTCTTCATAGGATTCCAATGCCTGATACAACAGGTCCGGTTCCTTCATCAATGGACTAATTGCTTCCAATAATCGAGCAAAATTCCACTGTCCAATTTGCGCTTGATGACCAAACCTGTACCGCTTTCTCCCCGCATCGGTGGTATTGGGTGTCCAATCGGGATTGAAATCTTCTAACCAACCATAGGGCCCGTAATCAATGGTAAGTCCGTGAATGGACATGTTGTCTGTGTTCATCACGCCGTGCACAAAGCCCACTCTCATCCAGTGAGAAATCATTCGAGCCGTTTCATCGGCCACCTGTTTGAGCCATTCCAGTAAGCCTTCATCACTGTCGGTGCAGTGCTCTGGAAAATGATGCTTTACAGTATAATCGACCAATGTTCTCAGGACGTCAAAATCTCCTTTCAGGGCATGGATTTGAAAACTGCCAAAGCGCAAGAAACTAGGCGCCACTCTGCAAACGATGGCGCCAGGTTCAGGAGCCGGTTGACCATCGTACATGATATCTCGAACCACATCTTCGCCGGTCGTCACTAGCGACAATGCACGAGTGGTTGGAATGCCAAGATGGTGCATTGCTTCGCTACAGAGAAACTCACGAATTGAAGATCTCAGTACAGCCTTTCCATCCGCAAATCGAGAGTATGGGGTTGAACCCGAACCTTTCAGTTGCAATTCCAGTACACCTTGACCTGTATCGATTTCACCCAATGTGATGGCTCTTCCATCGCCAAGTTGTCCCGCCCAATTGCCAAATTGGTGCCCTCCATATCGTTGAGCGTAAGGGTCCATGCCCTTTGCAATTTGATTTCCTCCGAGAATTTCATCTTGCCCAATCTCAATGCCCAATTCGTCGGCCATTTCCTTAGACCACAATCTGAGGGAGGGATTCGGGACGGGTGCTGGCCTGACTCTAGACCAACATTTTCCCGGCACTTGTCTCGGCAAACCACCGACGTTTTCGTCACCAGGGGTCAGGTCGAGAAATCGACTAATCCATTTGAGCGATTCCAACGAGAATAGACCTCCTGAATGGTTTGAACACCTGTGGGGATTTTTCTTTTTCCGAGGCCCCTCATCTGTTATTCTTCAGGGTCTAACATGGATTGAATGAAATCCATCTGGATTTTTTTATTGTTGATGGATTGTTCAAGAATTGACATCACCTCATTGTTATTGAGGGCACTCAGGGCAGATTGTCTCTCATCATGTTCGGTCAAAATTGATTGACAAGCAGTCCACAGCCCGGATTCGGAGTAAGTTGCGAACTCTTCTTGCAAAATCGCAATCACTTCATCCAACCCGAGACCCGAGGCCCTGAGTAATGCGTCCATCATCACTAGATACTCAGCCCAAGACTGAACAAAATCTTCCCATCTTGCATCTTCTATTTCCCCGACAAGTGGAGGCATTTCTTCGACCTCAGCCCGAAGATACAGCTTACCTTCAGGGTTGTTATCAGAATATGAATCGACCAAGTGGTCAACAGTCGGAAAAATATCCCCAAAATCCTGTGCGGGTAGAGCCGCCGGAATGACCCGATGAATCCTAAATCGGGCACCACCATGTGCAGAAAATACCAGATTCGTCCCTTGCTCATTCACGTCTTCTGCAAGACTGAACACTCCAAACTCGGAAGGAGGTGACCATCCATCAAGAGCCTCCGTTTCAGGATCTGCCGCAACATATCCAAAGGGAGAATCATTCAGGACACAGTCATCTAACATCTGCTTGTATCTCGGTTCAAAGACTCGCAATGGCTCAACGGTGTGGGGAAACAAACCCATTGGAAGTACAAACAAAGGAATGATTCTTGCAGGTTCCATACATTTCGTACCCATGCTTTGCATATCAAGGGTTGTTCATCTCAAACAGTTGGTTGAGTTTTGAGTCCAGAAAACATGGCATCGACCGTTGCATCTAGATCAAATTCAGGGGCCCAACCCCACTCTTTCCTTGCCACATCATCATCAATGTCATTCGGCCATGAATCAGCATAATTCTGCCTTACATCCGGAACGAAGTCACAAGTAAAATCAGGAAGATGTCGTCGAATACTTTGCACCAATTCGCCTGCTGTAAACGAGAAACCGGCGATGTTGTATCCGCCTCTTGCCTCACCCAATTTTTCACGAGGTATTTCCATGATTTCCAACGTGGCTCGAATGGCATCATCCATGTACATCATCGGCAATCGTGTATCTTCGCGAACGAAGCAAGTGTAATGCCCGTGCTCCAATGCAGCATGGAAAATCTCCACGGCATAATCGGTGGTTCCACCTCCGGCTGGAGCTTTGTATGAGATTAGTCCGGGGTAGCGCAAACCTCGCATGTCGACTCCAGATGTCATTGCCAACTGTTCACCGACGACCTTGGTTTTCCCGTAAACTGTACTTGGATTCAAAGGAGTGACTTGAGGCGCCATATCTGGGCAATCTGGACCAAACACAGCGATGGATGATGGTGCAAATAAACGGCAATCATACTTCTTGGCCACTGTAATGACATTATCTAAACCCTCGACATTGATTTTCCAACAAAGTTCAGGATTTTTCTCACCGGTCGCAGACAACAAGGCGGCAAGATGGTAAATTTCTCCAATGCCTTCCGTTTGAACCAGTGAATCGATGGCCTCTGAGTCCATCACATCGAGAATTCGACAATTTGTTGATTCGCGAAGATCTGTCGCGATGATGACATCATCGCCGTGCTTGAAGCGGAGGGCCTCAACCAACTCGGTACCGATTTGCCCAAGCGCACCTGTCACCAGAATACGTGGACCCATAAGGTGTCACAACTACGGACGATACTTGAACATGAAGTAAGTCACTTCAAGCCGTGAATCGCGGTGTGATGTTGGCCAACGTTCATAGGCATGGCACTCTTGATGTAAACCCCGTTGATGACGATGAAGTACGTCGTAGTGTCGGGCGGGGTCCTCAGTGGAATTGGAAAAGGCGTGACTGCGTCAAGCATTGGTGTGCTTCTGAAATCGATGGGTTTGCGCGTTACGGCAATCAAAATTGACCCTTATCTGAACAGCGATGCTGGGACGATGAGCCCATTCGAGCATGGCGAAGTTTTCGTCCTTGATGACGGTGGCGAGGTCGATTTGGATCTTGGCAACTACGAGCGATTCCTTGACATTCGCTTGGGCCGAGACAACAACCTGACCACCGGAAAAGTCTACTCCGCAGTAATCGAGCGGGAGCGCAAAGGCGACTACCTTGGAAAAACAGTGCAGGTGGTTCCGCACATTACCAATGAAATCCAAGAATGGATTGAGCGAGTGGCCGCACAATCGAGTGATGGTTCAGGCGAAACACCCGATGTCTGTGTAATCGAGTTGGGCGGGACCGTTGGTGATATTGAAAGTGCACCATTCGTGGAGGCGCTGCGCCAGTTCCAGTTTCGCGTCGGTCGCGAAAACATCTGCTTTTTCCATGTGTCTCTAGTCCCCGTCATTGGTGTGGTCGGTGAGCAGAAAACCAAACCCACTCAGCACACGGTCAAGGAACTTCGAGCCGCAGGTCTGGCACCGGATTTCTTGGTTTGTCGTAGCAGTGAACCACTATACCCGGAAGTCAAGGAGAAATTGTCTTCTTTCTGCCATGTTGGGCCCTCAAATGTATACAGTGCGCATGATGTCCCAAACATCTACCACGTCGCCTTGATGCTCAATGAACAAGGGGCCTCGGAGAAACTATCAGAGCGGCTTGGCATTCCATTGCCTGTTTCTCGCCCTCTTCTCAATGATTGGCGTGCCATGGCCGAACGGGTAGACAATTTGAGCAGTGAATTGACCATTGCCATGGTTGGAAAATATACAGGACTTTCCGATTCTTATCTCAGTGTCATTAAGGCACTGCAACATGCGGGATTCAACTCTGGTGCGAAGATGAACATTGATTGGGTCGAGGCAGAGTATCTTGAGCCCCATCAAGCTGAAGATAATCCCGAGAAACATGCCGCTTATTGGGACATGGTTAAGCAGGCGGATGGTATTCTCGTTCCCGGAGG
>DAHO01000100.1 GCA_002498455.1 Euryarchaeota archaeon UBA602 | reverse complement strand
GTATCTGCTGCTTTGACAAGGGCTTCTTCAACGACTGAATTCGATGCATCCTCAATGTGAAGGTCATCTGAATCCTCGCTTTTTGTCACTTACTCACCTCGTCCGCGCATTAGCACGGAGCACGGCCATTATCATCAAACCTTGTCCGATACCGATGACAATCAGTAGACCAACTTGTCTAATAAGGGGATGTCATTCCCTCGACTCATGAAATCTGGAATGCGAGTCTCTGCTTTGCTGGTCATACTCCTGTTACTTCCAGGCTGCTTGAGTGCGCTGGTTGACGATGTTGACGACATTATGTTGGAATTATCTCCGGAAGGCGACTGGCCACAACTTGACCTTGGTGAGCGAACTCGCAGTACCCCCACATTGGAAACTTACGATGATTGCAGTCTATTGCTAGAAGATCTCAAGAATGCACTCTGGGAACAAACGCTGGTTGAGATTGATCAGAACGCTTACTGGAACTGGGCATCTCCCGTCCTGCGTATTGGAGTTGGCTTTTTTGACGACATGATAATGGAAGACGGTGCTGTTGCCGAAGCGTCCATGGGCGGTGATATGGGCTCTAATGGAGGCACTGCACCTTCAAGTAGTGGAACCGAAGATCGTACAGGAACCTACTCCGAAACCAACAACCAAGAATCAGGTGTCGATGAAGCAGATTTCCTCAAGTTTGATGGGCACCATTTCTACATGATTAACAACAATCATCTGGTCATCATCGGTGTACCTGAGCATGGCAACCTCACTCTAGTGGCCGATATGGAACTGGAAGGTCGACCCTTACAGATGATGATGGACGGTGATCATTTGGTCATCATATCTTCAATCAACAGTTGGAATATTCCCGAGGATGACCCTCTACGCTCCATCATGCAAACTTCAGATGGCAGTTGGCGCTCTTCGAACCTGGTCAAGTATACCGTGGTAGACATTAGCAATCGAAGTGACCCCAACATTGGTCGTGAACTGTTCATCGAAGGCAGTCATGAGACGGCGCGTATGGTCAACGGGACGGTTCGAAGCGTTTCACACATGTGGTCTCACATTCCCGGGCTGGAAACTTATCCTTCACTTTCTGTAGATTACTGGGACACAGAATCATGGGAGGTTCGAATGGATATCTGGAACCGTTCTGTAGAGGCTCTAATCGACGCAAATCAACTCATCATCAACGGTTTGACCATGGCTGATTTTGCCCCTCAGATGCATGAGCGAAATGCCGATGGAAGTCTCACCACCCTGCCTTCAAGCAGCAGCGGGGACTGCAGCGAGTTTAGTGGTTCAGCGGACGGTGTTGGTCGTGGGTTTACCTCGATTATGACGGTCAATCTCCTTAGTGAAGACTTCACAAGTGAAGTGGATCACATTGCGTCCTCATGGGTTGAAGTCTATTCGAGTGGAGACATGATGGTACTTGCAGAGCCCGCCAATGATTGGTGGTGGTTTTGGAGAAATACTGAGTATGAAGATGCAACCAACATCCATGCCTTTGACATCAGTGCGGAAGGCGAGACGAATTACATTGGCAGTGGCCGAGTCACCGGTACGGTTCAGGACCAGTTTTCAATCTCAGAGTTCAATGGCGATATTCGTGTGGCTAGTACAACAGATGCATGGGGCCGATGGTGGCTGACTGGAGATGGTGAGTGGGAGGTGATTGAGCCTACAAATCAAGTGACAGTATTGCGCTCAGACGGCACCGGTAATCTCGATGAAATCGGTCATATTGGCGGTATTGCTGAAGGAGAACGAATCTGGAGTGCACGATTCGTAGGCGATCTAGGATATCTTGTCACCTTCCGAAATATCGACCCGTTGTGGACCATTGATCTCTCGGATCCTACCAACCCAACCATCCTCGGTGAGTTGCATGTCCCGGGGGTCTCAACCTACATTCATCCACTCTCAAATGGTGACTTGCTGACCATTGGAATGCCTGGGGGCGAAGATGGACTCGGTTTAGATTGGAGTTTGACTCAACTCAGCTTGTTTAATCTGAGTGACTTGACCAACCCTACGCTTGCTGATACACAGCAATTGACTCCCGCTTATTTGGACGTGGACTGCAACAGCATTCGTTACTGTGGGTGGTCTTGGTCTTATTCAGAAGCAACCTATGAACACAAGGCCTTCACTTACTGGGAACCAGCAGATTTGCTCGCCGTTCCATTGTCGACGCACCGATACGTGTATGATACCGTTGAAATCGATGGACGGTGGTATTCCTATTCAGGTTACGAATATGTCAGCAAACTGATGTTGATCGATGTTGATCTTGAAAATCGCAGCCTTTCGATTCACGGTGAAATTGACCACTCTACATTCTACAATGATGGTGAAGGCGCGAGTGGTTGGTGGGGCAGTGATACCAGTGTCCGCCGCTCCGTGTTCATGGGAGATTATGTGTACGCCTTCTCTGGTGCTGGTGTTAGCGCAACGTCATTTGCTGACATGAATACGACATCCACTCTAGAGTTGCCTGGATTTGAACCGGCTGAACCCTATTACTACGAGGATGTAGAGGTGTCCGAAGGAGAATCCAGCCAAGAATCCTCAGATTCGGAAGGTTCACCACCGAAAGAAGAGCCTTGATTAGCGAAATTGAATGGCTCGCCCTGCACATCCTGGCGCACCGATTGCTTCACCACGGAACGAGCCGCCCACCGTACGCTTGTGAACCGGAATTCCATCAACAATGGTCCATATTGGAAGACCTGTCAATTCCATTCCGTCATAAGGTGTCCATCCAACCCGGGTCCAAACATCCGCATCGGTGATTGTTCGTCGGGTTTCAAGATCGACCAGAGTAAGATCTCCATCAAACCCTTCGAGGAGTGAACCTTTGTTTTTCATACCATAAACTCGAGCTGGACCCGCACACATCCACTTGACGACATCGGTAACGCTGCATTTCCCGTTCATTGCGTGCGTAAGCATGAGCGGGAGTGAAGTCTCTACACCTGGCATACCTGCAGGAGCATTTGGATAACCCACCGATTTTGCCTCCAGCGTGTGTGGCGCATGGTCGGTTACGACACAATCAATGGTTCCATCCTTAAGCCGTCTCCACAAATTTTCCTTGTCTTCAGTATAACGAATTGGAGGATTCATAAGAGCACGAACACCGAGTTCTTCGACATCATCTTGATCAAAGGTAAGATGTTGAGTGCAGACTTCAGTGGTGATGAGATCACCTTTGTTTGAGGTCAACCAATCAGCCTCAGCACCACTGGTCAAGTGGACAATATGCAAGCGATGATCGTGGTCCTTGGCTAAGGCGGACGCACGCTTAGTAGCGATGAGGGCACATTCGACATCACGACACTCAGCATGAGCTGCAATGTCGGTTCGCCCCTTGAATTGAGCAATTCGGGATTGAAGGCGGTCCTCATCTTCTGCATGAGTTGCAATGATTCCCCCCGTATTCGCAAAAATATTCTCCAAGTACTTTTGTTCATGAACAAGCAAATCTCCCGTGCTGCTTCCCATGAATATCTTGATTCCACAAACACCATCCATGCCTTCGACGCTTTGCATGTCGGCGACATTATGATTTGTTGCCCCGATGAAGAACCCATGATGATTTACGGCTTTATCGCCTGCTAGAGCAATTTTTGCCTCTAACGCTTCCCGATTGGTCGCGTTCGGAACAGTGTTCGGCATGTCAAGGAATGCGGTAATTCCACCTGCTACTGCTGCGCGACTTCCACTCCCAAGATCTTCCTTTTCAGGATTGCCAGGGTCTCGAAAGTGCACATGGGGGTCAATGGCACCGGGTAACAAATGCAAACCGGTCCCATCGATGATCGTCTCTCCATTCTGCGGGACCAATCCACCCTGTGGCGCCACAGTTTTGATACGACCATTGGCCACACGAAGGTCTCCCTCTACGACTCGATCAGGTAGAACCATCATTGCATTCTGAACAAGCAGGTTGCCTGTCATCAATGACCTGTCATGGTAGCGACTCAATGAGTCTTCTGCACAGTCGGAGTCCTTGAAATAGGGGTAGTAACACCGCCGGGGTAGCGAGTTGGAGTAGCCAGGTTATCTCGTCGGGCTCATAACCCGGAGACCGGTGGTTCAAATCCACCACTCGCTACCAAAA
>DAHO01000080.1 GCA_002498455.1 Euryarchaeota archaeon UBA602 | reverse complement strand
CCATTGACGGTCAACGTTGGACTTGCCGTCCATCCTGAATATGCGTAATACCCTGCGCTATCTTTGGTGACTCCGGTGATGTTGTCAAAGCCACTTCCACTGAGAGATTTACCCCAATCAATCGCACCATTGAGGGCATCAATCTGTACGGCAAATCCATCTCGACTTCCCGAGTTGGTGAGAATATCTGAACTGGCATTGAATTGTGGCGAATCATAACTGCCCACAACCACCACATTACCGGCTCCATCAACCATCATATCTTCGATATGCTCGTTCAATTCACCACCAAAGGTGGTAAGCCAAAGTACATCGCCGTTGGTCGAAAACTTGGCGACAAACGCATCCAATCCGCCGGCATTCAGGGCATGCTCTTGATCCAGAGATAGACTTCCTCCTCGGAAAATTCCGGCGATGTAGGTGTTCTGGTTGGAATCCGTTTCCACGCTTCGAGTCCACACATATCCTGCATCATGGTCCTTGGTGACCCATTCCCAACCCAGTGGGTTGGTGGCAGTCCGCGCGGAGGTTTCCTGTGTCTCCATTTCGACAAATTCGGCTTTTTCTTCGATTGTGGCCATCCCGGAAAGGACGGACAGGAGCATCAGACTCACCAACATCAAAGCGCGGTTCATGTACGGGCAACGACCGCATGCAAATATTATCGCTTCTAATGCGATTTTTCGGATTCATTCTTGATTTCGACGTGATTCATAGG
Organism: Euryarchaeota archaeon UBA602; assembly: GCA_002498455.1. GTDB lineage: Archaea > Thermoplasmatota > Poseidoniia > Poseidoniales > Thalassarchaeaceae > MGIIb-P. The sequence goes on along the minus strand of DAHO01000080.1, from coordinate 4,968 downwards.
CCTCACGCGTGGAGTGAAAGGAAGCGGGATTTCCAGTCCAAACTTCGTTGGCAGGGATGTCCTTGGTGAGCAAAGCCCCCGCCGCCACCACAGCATTGGAGCCGACGTGAATTCCAGGTAGAATGGTCGCACTACCACCGATTACAGCTCCTGTAGCGATGGTTACGTATTCCCATTTCTCAGGGTCTCTGGAAGGAGGGTAACGATCGTTGAGAATGGTCGCATTGGGTCCGATAAATACACCCTTGCCAACTTGGGTTCCATCTGCGACATAGGCGCCACCTTGGATGCGAACCTCATCACCCAAGACGACGTCACGTCCAACATGTGCAAGGCATCCGATGCTGACACCGAATCCAATTTCACAATCTTTGCCGATGTAGCATGGAGCCCAGGCCACAGAGTCATGAGGCAGGTTGATTCGCCCCCCGCCCAACATGAAATCACTCCAACTCAAGATGCTTCATGATGCGCGCCACATGTCCAGTCGCTTTGACACCGTACTTGGCCATTGAAAGCGTCCCATCAGATTCAATCACGAAGGTTGAACGAGCAATGCCCATATAGGTCCTGCCATAGTTTCGCTTTTCACGCCAAACACCGTACTTTTCCAACAATTCACCTTCAGTATCGAGCAACAACGGGAAGTTCAAATCTTGCTTCTCAGTGAAATTCTGATGTGACTTTGCACTGTCCTTTGACACTCCAAAAACAGCCACGTCCGCCGAACTCAACATTCCCATGTTGTCTCGAAAGTCACAAGCTTGCTTGGTGCATCCAGGAGTGGAATCTTTGGGGTAGAAGTACAAGACAACTCGCTTGCCTTGTGCGAGAACATCGCTCAAGTTCCAAACATTTCCTGCACTGTCTTCTGCCGAAAACAAAGGCGCTTCCATTCCATCTTCCAACGTGACTACATTGCCCATGGGAACCCGACCTCCGTCCAACATTCAAACCCGTCGCTACTTCTGGCTCTCAATCATTGAGCGCACTCGTGCGGAAGAGGGCTTCTTCGGAGGTTCACTGAAGCCGAAGCATGCGGTGACTTCAAAGGGCCTCATTTGTCCCAGATCTTCCCCATTCTGTGATGCCTTGGCGCTGGAAATTGAGGACAACCCACGAATGCAATACCATTCGCGTAGACCATTGCAGGTCAACCCGTGGGTCTTGGTTCCAAACAGAACTCCTGCGAACCAATTTTCGACAGTTGCGATAAACCAACGGGGTCGAGTCAAGGGGAATGCCAGGCCGCGCTTCCACCGATAGGACACGTTCAGGGGCCCTGCCGTCACATCGATGCCCCGCGGATACCTCTCAACATTGACCTCAACGACATGGACTTCCTCAAAATTGTACAACTGTGAAACATATTCTGCATGTTCCTTGGAAGGGGACAACAACACTCGCGTCCCGTCAGGTTGTGCCCACATAATATTGGTGAATGTTCCTAGAGGAGAATTCAACCAATCGCCAATGACAATCCGGTCGCCACTCTCAAACCCTGAGGAAGAAATCTGACCGTCGAACTTGTCCATTGATTAGAGCCGCGCCTCTTCTCTTATTCGTTTTTTGCTTGCAGCCCAAGTACAGATTGGGCATGCGGTGAGGTCATGATTGCGCGCTGGACAGTACTCTCTACCAAAGAAGATGATTTGCAAATGCCGCTTATTCCAAGTTTCCTTCGGCCATAGCGCTTTGAGATCCCGCTCAGTTTGTTCGACATTTTTCGCCTTCGATAACCCCCAGCGTGCTGCCAATCTGTGAATGTGTGTATCCACGGGGAATGCGGGGATTCCATACCACTGAGCCATGAGGACACTGGCTGTTTTGTGACCCACGCCTGCCAGACTTTCCAAGTAATCCCAATCCGGTCGTAAACCTCCAGCTTCAACAATTTGCTCCGCCATTTTTCGGAGATTCTTGGCTTTGGTCGGGGCCAAACCGATTTCTCGAATCAGCGTCTGGATATTCTCAACCTCAAGCGTTGCCATTTTTTCAGGTGTATCAGCGGCTGCAAACAAGGCTGGGGTGACTTCGTTGACTTTCTTGTCCGTAGTTTGTGCTGAGAGCATCACCGCGACCAATAGGGTGTACGCGCTAGTGTGATCCAAAGGAACGGGAGTGGTGGGGTACAATTCATCGAGCATTTGTCCAATGATTTCGGCCTTCTCAGACCGTTTCATGCCTCCATCTCCTCATCACGGTTGACTTTGATTCCATACCAAGCCCCAAGCGCAATGAATCCCAAGATTGGACCATAGCACGTGAGATATTGAGTTTGATCCCAAACCTTAGGTTCTCCAATCAGCCAATAAATCAACACGGCCAACAGTGTACCTGGGATACTCGACAATAGAGCGAATACAATCACTCGCATGGTTTTCATGATTCCACCTCTTTTGCCTTTTCAAGCGCATTTCTGATCTGCGATTCCAACCACCACAGTCCGACCAATCCCGCAACAGTCATTCCAATCATCAATCCGACTGGGGAGCGCTCGGCACCTGTTCCGTACCACAAGAAAAGAAACAGGAACGCTGCACTACCAAGCAGACCCAATCGTAGGAGCGAAGCCACCATTATTGCACGCATATTTTCACCAGAGTAGTTGTTCCAATTCTGCCCCACTGCGACAGTTGATGATGTCGTTTTGTTCAAGCCAACCCTTCCGGGCGATTTGTGCTCCAAACCAGACATCTTTGAGACCTTGTATACTGTGGGCGTCAGGATTGATGGAAATCGGGACTCCTTGCTCCTTCGCGTATCGGCAATATCGCCAGTCCAAGTCCAATCGATAGGGTGATGCATTGATTTCGACAATCTTGAGGTTCCCTTCCGCATTGAGTTCGCCCATTCGCCTCAAAACGGCATGTAAATCCACTGGAAATCCATCACGGCCACCTAAGATTCGCCCCGTGGCGTGTCCCAAGATGGTGAACGACGGTTCCTCAATGGCTCGGATGAGGGTCTCCGTATTTTCCACTTCATCTCTTTTCATCCATGTCGGCAATTGATGGACACTCCCAACTACATGGTCCAGTATACTTCGCTCTTCATCGGTATAGTCCAAGCTTCCATCGGGCAGGATGTCACACTCGTTCCCATGAAACAAACGGAAATCGACACCTTTGTCCGACCAACTCTCATTCAGTGCACGCACTTCCGCAGATTGTGAGATTAATTCATCGGGACTCAAGCCGCTGGCAACCTGTAGGATTTGACTGTGGTCAGCAATCCCGAGAAATTCCCAGCCAAGATTCTGAGCCGCCTGAGCCATTTGCTCCAAACTGGCGGTTCCATCCGAGGCAGTGGTGTGATTGTGGAAGGCTCCTTTCAGCATGGAGGGTTCCATTAATTGTGGTAATTTTCCGGCCATTGAGGCTTCAATTTCACCTGAATCTTCACGCAATTCAGGGGGGACCCAATGCATGTCAAGATGTGTGTAAATATCCGCTTCATTTTCAGCAGGTAAGGAAAACTTGGCTGCTTCAATGCCTTTCAAATCACCCACTTGGTCCACGGGAAATAAGCCAAATTCGTTCAATCTTAACCCCTTGTCTAAGGCCCGCTGTCTCATACGCACATTGTGTTCTTTTGAACCGGTAAAGTAGGCCAGAGTAAATGCGAAAACATGGGGTGGGACCAAACGAACTTGAGCATCGATCGTCGTGTTGGATGCCATTTCTTCATAGGCATCCCCACCCAAGGCCTCGAGTACACCTCCATCCAATCCAGAATACACGACTTCATCGGAGAAGAATTCGGTTCCGAGGATGATGCTGACCTTTGATGATCCCGCACCTTTGACATCGGCAATCCCGGGTAGATTGACAATTTGTTCCGTGACGTTCTCAACATCTTCTGGCAATACAGCCGCGACAATATCTAGATCGCCTATCGTTTCCTTACGCCTGCGAGTGGAACCTGCCAATTGAGCTCTTGAAACGCCTTCCATGGCTGCAATACGTCCCTCTAAAGCCTCGCCGTACAAGATTCCGACATCCAGTCGTCGACGGCCTGAAAAACGCTTGAGTAACTCAATGCCATCCAGAACCTTTTGCTCAGACTTTACCCCCATGCGATCCAATTCTCGCAAGTTCCCGTTCTCTCCTGCCACACGAAGTTGATCGATGGATTCGATCTGAAGTTCATCATGGAATTGCTTGATTCGCTTGGGCCCAAGCCCGGGGATGGCCAACATTTCAATCAGGCCCGATGGGACACTGGTGTACAAATCTCCAATATCTCCCCATGTACCTTCGGTGAGTGCTTCGGTAATCAGGCCGGCAATCCCCTTCCCGATACCCTTGACATCAGTCAGTCGGCCTTCAGAGGTCACAGACCACAGGTCTTCCTCCAACCCACCCAATGTCCTAGATGCGTTTTGATAGGAGCGGACACGAAATGGGTTTGCGCCCTTGAGTTCTAGTAAAACGCCGACTTGCTCAAGCACCGTGACGACATTTGACTTTGAGTAGAAAGGGGGGCCTTTACGCCGGGGTCTCGGAAGGCTCCAACTCGCCACACTCACCATGACAAACAAGAGCAAATGGATGTTATTGACTCTTGGCACAGGCTGAAGTGCTGCCTTGGATTGGGAACATCATGGAATACGTCGAGACACTCAGTCAGTTGCTCTGTGGTTCGACGCTAATGCTCTGGGTACTTATCGCTACATTTTCGCGTACGGATCAATCCGAAAATCGGGCCCAGTGGGTGATGTTTTTCTTGGCATTGTGTACCATGGCATCATTGATTGTCTTGGATCTACAGAATGGAAGCATATGGGGTTCTACATACTTACCAAAACCTTTGGCAGTGCTCTGTTTGGCATTTGCATTCATGGCTCGTCTCAACATCAAAGGACGAAACATATCACAGGGGATGAATCCACATCAAATCATGAAACAGAACCGTGAATCTGAAGATAATTCTGATTAGCGGTTCCTGCGAATAATGAATGTCGGA
>DAHO01000016.1:2804-33280 GCA_002498455.1 Euryarchaeota archaeon UBA602 | reverse complement strand
TATCCCGTCATTGCCCGCTGGAGAGATGATATCCATCTGACCATTGCCTCGATTGCAGATTTCCAACCCCATGTGACGGGAGGCATTGCACCCCCTCCTGCCAATCCATTAACAATCTCTCAGCCCTGCATTCGTCTAACCGACGTTGCTGCTGTGGGCCGTTCAGGTCGCCATTTGACGACGTTTGAGATGATGGCACATCATTGCTTCAATCGCCCTGACGATGGCGATGTCAAATATTGGGTCGAGGAATGCATTCGATTCTGTGATGATCTGTTTACACAGCGTCTTGGGATTGATCCCATGCAAATCACCTATGTAGAGAATCCTTGGTCAGGTGGGGGCAATGCAGGTCCTGCCGTTGAGGTCATCGTTGGAGGTTTGGAATTGGCCACTCTGGTGTTCATGAATCTTGAAGAGCGTGAAGATGGTGATGTTGAAATCAAGGGAATACGCTACGGCGAAATGCCTCTGCAAATCATCGATACCGGATATGGATTGGAGCGATTCTGTTGGGCTGCAGCAGGTACCCCGACCATCTACGAAGCCATTTATCCAGAATCTGTTGAGTGGCTACAGAATGAATCCGACTTCCAATCCCGGCTTGCACAGTTGGGTGATGTCGACATTGATGCATTGCTCTCAGAGTTGTCTCGTTTGGCAGGCATTCTCAACATCGATGTCGGGACGGATGTTGAGTCTCTGTACAACCGCCTCTCAGAACGCCTGAAAGATCGAGGAATCGAAGTCTCGGTTGAACAGTTGAAACTTGTTACAGAACCCTTGTCATCGATTTACGCTATTCCTGATCACATGCATGCTTTATGCAATATGCTCGGTGATGCCTTGGTCCCGTCAAATGCCAAGGCAGGCTACCTTGCTCGAATGCTGGCACGCCGGGTTTGTCGAATGAAGGATGATTTGGGCCTCAATATTTCTCTTTCAGAACTTGGTTCGCATCACATGGATGTGAATCTTGATATCCGTGGATTCAGCCAAACTCGGGAGGGAATCCTGACCATTCTTGATTTGGAAGAGAAGCGCTATCATGAAATGTTGAGGAAGGGTGAAGCTGCGGTCAATACCGCCCTGGCTAAGTTGCCGAAGGAGGCCAATGAAGCCCCTGACGAAATATTATTCAGATTGGCAGAAGAACGCGGTCTGCAACCGGATATGGTAGCGAGTATCGCTAAACGTCTGGGATGGGCGAACCTCAGCATTCGTGTAGGATTCGCGGCGGATATGGCAGAGCGAAATGCACAACAAACCAAGGCTGCAGCCAAGTCCAAAGTAAAGTCAAAGTTGGTGAGTGGCGATTGGCCTGCCACAATTCGCAGCTACTATGCAGATACGGCTCAAACTCAATTTGAAGCTACAGTATTGCACTGTGAGTCGATTGATGCTTCTTCACTGAACTTGTCGAGCGAAGTGATGGGCGTCCCCACACATGCAGTTGTTCTCGATCATACACTGTTCTATCCAGAGGGTGGCGGTCAACTGGGTGACTTTGGAACACTCGGTGAGGCCCAAGTCTTGGATACCCATGTTGAAGGTGATTGGATTGTGCACCTCACAGACCGTGAAATTTCAGGTACTGTTCAGGGCCATATTAATTGGGAGCGACGAAAGCAATTGATGGATCATCACACCTCCGTTCACATTGTGGGCGGTAGCGCACGAGCGCTTTTAGGGCCACACATCTGGCAGGCCGGTTCATCCAAGGGTGAACGCTACGCTCGCCTTGATGTCACACATTTCCAGCGATTGACACGCGACGATTTAGACGCGATTGAGGATCATGCGAATAACATCATTGCTCAAAACCCTAAGGTGGAAAAAATGGTGTTGGAACGCGCGGAAGCTGACGCCCAATTTGGATTCGAATTGTATCAAGGTGGTGCACCCAAACATAAGCAGATTCGAATCATTAAAATCGGTCATCACGATGTCCAAGCTTGCGGTGGTACGCATCACGATCAAACCGCAGAAATTGGCGAGGTTCGCATCATTCGTAGCAGTCAAGTCCAAGACGGGGTGGAGCGACTGCAAATCGTGGCCGGAGAAACTGCACGCGAGCATGCCCGTCGCCAAGAGCGACTGTTGACCGAATCTGCTGAGACCCTCGGGGTGTCCGTCGATGATCTTCCCAAGACAGTCAATCGCTTCTTTGAGGAATGGAAATCCCAGCAGAAGAAGATTGAGGCTCTTGAGGCTGAAATCGTTCGATTACGAACCAGTGGCGGAGGCGACGAAGCCGTGGAAAAGGATGGCATTCGATATGTGGTCATGGAAGCCACTGGTGAGTTAAAGCAGATGCAGAACATGGTCGGGGAATTGACCCGAGATGCTTCCAAACCGACCGTCGCTGTGGTCGGTAGTCGAGAAGGAGGAGGCAAACTCATTGTCGCTCTGACCGAAGATACCATTGCCGCGGACAATCACAACGCAGTTGAGATTCTGAACAGTATTGCGAGTCACATTGGTGGTGGCGGTGGTGGCCGTCCTACATTTGCTCAGGGAGGCGGCTCAAACGCTGACGGACTGGGATCGGCTTTGGATGCCGCTCGCAGTTTGCTTGGTTTGTGATTTTGATTTCACTGAAATCGAGATGATGAATGCAAAGAACACGAGGCTTTGTGCAAGTTCCATCAACTGGGTGCTAACGCTGATACAATCAACCGTTGTTCATTAGAACGCCACGATACGGTTTGTCGATGTCCAACTGGGCAATATACAACCCACTTGTAATGCAAGACATGTAGGCATATCCATCATGATATTCCACGGCCCACAAGAATGGAATCCAACCGAAGTCGTAGTAGGCGCTGCCCAATGGTTCACCGTACTCACTTCCATGCGGGAGGTAGAATCCGACTGTAGCATCGAAATTTGTTTGATTCATTTCTTGTCCTGAAAATCCTGCAGCGATTAAGGTTTCAACATCGACGATCCACATGCCCCCATGATAGTGGCTGACATAGAGGCGACCATCCCAAGTACCACCGAGGCTATTGTCGGGCAAGTCGGCATCATTGGTGGGGAAGTAGACACTGTCCAAGTTGTGTGGGCTGAACAGCAACCATTCGTCTCCATTCGCGTGGTCTTCACAGGATGAACCATAGCAGTGCTCCCAAGCCGTTGGGATTTCCCAAGTCGAGTACAATGCAGGCTCAAATCGCAAGTTGCCATTGCTCATGGTGTAATTGGTGGTGTCTAGCAAGTATACCAGCCCAGTTCCTTCTGATGTCGCCAGTACTTCCACAGCGAGAACCGTCAGGTGTCGGTCGCCTACGGGTCCACCAAGGTGGCTGGTGTCGACCATTTCGGGGAAGGGCTCAGCATAGTGGATGTAGGATGCACGACCACCATTCTCATTCCCGGTAGGCCCACTATCGAGTTCACCATCGCCATCCAAATCTGCGAAGTCATCCCAGTGACCGACTTCCGGTGCCCGCCATGTGCATCCTGCTTGTGACCCTCCAGCCAATAGGCAACCACCCGTATGCCAAGCGTACAGTGCCGGCGAATTCACAGGGTGAGGGACATCTGAGATGTCAAAGATTCTCAGTCCGGCTTCCCAGTATGCCCCATAGATGTAGGTTCGACCATAGCGAGGGTCCTCAGGATCAGTTCCAGGCCAAGTTTGACTGGTCATGTCGTGAATGTAAATCCAACCACCTCGCGTGGTTTCCCATGCTACTTCGGCTTCACCTACTTTCAGAATCCGAGGTAAATCTCCGGGGCCGTCGAATTGGAGATGCGCGATGGTGATGCCTCCACATGCATCTCCTTGCCCAATATCACATTGCTCATAATCGGGGTTAGCGACCAAAATGTACCATTCGCCATCAATCATCTGTGTGTACAGATTGTGTGGGCCGCTGGGGTGGTCGACATCGTACCACGAATCAACGTAGTATGGGTCGGTCTTGTCAGTGACATCGAGAAGTGTTACACTCACCTGAACAGGGTCACCCCACTCGCCGACATTCGGGTCCGCATACCCTGAATCAATGAGTTGGTTTTGTAGAATCAGGAATTCATTGCCATTGTGCTCCAAGTACTTGACATCCAGAACCTGTGTATTTGGGTCGACATAATGCCCCACAACGGTCGTGTTGTAAGGGTCGGTGACATCGGTAATGTGAACATCGTTCCAACCCGCTTGATAAGCATAAACACGACCATCTGGGGCCGTCATCACTTGCACTTCTGCATTCCCTGGACTGGTCAATTCATTGAAATCAGCGAACTCGATGTTTGAGCTGCTCATGTTGTGTTGGGCTGGATCGCGGTGATCATGATCCTCGCCTTGAATGAGCGGGTCGTCGGCCATCGACATCGACGAATCAAGTTCATCATCAACACTGAAATCACCCATGGCGAAGACCAACATGGTCGCACTGGCCAGTAGCATCATTGCTGCAAGTGCCAAACCCTTGACGCTATCCATGCATGTCCGACCCTTTGGGTCGATTTGTATTTATCCACCCATGGATACCGACGTTCATGCGCAGTGTACTGCTCGGTGTTCTCCTGATTCTCCCGCTTTTGTCTGGAGTTGTAGTGGCCCATGAACCCGACACATTCACAGTCATCGTTCGTGAAGATCGTCATGACCCTGCTGAGGTTAATCTAGTGGTGAATGATACCGTGCAGTATTACAACGTCGATAGTCGGGAAAATATCACCCATGTAATTGGATTGGATTTGAATGGTGATGATGATTTCGATGATGAGGGTGAATTCTCATCGGGTGTTTTGCATAGTGAATGTGATTGGGACAATGACACAGATTGTCGTGTGGCTTGGATTTTTGTGATTAACGATACTGCCTTGGTCGGAAATTATATTCTTTCTGATATCCGCTCTGATGGAACACAAATTGAGGTTCAGCTAAACATCGCAGCCGATGTTCACATTGAAAATGCTCCTGATATAGGAGAGTGTTTTGGTGATTGTGAGGAAGTGGAAGAAGAAATCGATGAACAAGTATCAACTCCGACTGATTTACGAAAGTCAGCATTGTTGATTGTTGGAACAGTCATGTTCTGTAGTTCGATCATTTTTGGCATGAATCAGATTAATCGACAATCATGATTTCTTCATCCATCAAGTACTGTAGATCTTTCAAAAAGAGTGTGGGTTCCCAGTCCATGTCATTCCATCGAACGCGCTGTTGGTGACTCTTGTCAATGATGATGGTTGCCGTAGAGTGGTCCACCAAATAGTCAGGGTGGTGGCGACCCGTTGTTTGATTATCCTCAGTTGAATTATCTTCTGTGGCAGACGTATTGAGGTAGGTTTGCAATCCGACATGGAACGATTCCCAAATCGGCTGCATCGCTTCAACTTCGCCCGTCAGGTGAGGCCAGTCAATGGCTTGACGCATGGCATAGTCAGCCAACACACTACTGGTGTCCCACCAGGGGTCGACTGTGATTGCAATGATGCTGAAATTGGTCCCATAATCGTCAGGCAGCTGTTCTGCGACCCACCGTAGGTTTGCACTCACAATTGGACAGACATCCGGGCATCGAGAATATACGAAAGAGACAACCAAAACTTGGCCTTCAAAGTCTGAAAGATTGGTCATGTTTCCATCGAAATTCATCAGGCTGAAATCGTCGAGATCGTATTCAGGATCGTCAAGTGGCAAGTCTTGGCCGTAGAAGAGATCGATTTCATCTTCAACGGGTGCAGTACAACCTGGAAGCATCAGGCACAGAACCATCACAAGAGCCATCAGTTGACGCATCCTAAGACCTCTCAAGCCATCGGAAACTGAACCTATATCTGAATGAATCGGATTCAGACATCATCAATCTTCTTCATTGGTATAGGTTGGTGGATACATGTATTCTGGATTGATGTCTTCCTCAACCTGAATCACATAAACTCCTGACACCATTTCAGAGATGAACACATATCCTCGCGGATCAAATTGCAGACCCCAGTCGAACGGAATCATGCAGGATGCCCAGCAATCGGCCATATCATATCCGAGCGTTTCAGTCGGGTCTTCTATCCAAGTGGGTCCCGCAGGCAAGTAATATCCAATGGTCTTGGTTTCAGCCAATTGTTCAATCGCCTTGAATCCTAATTCCGGTTGTGGCACACCATCTTTCCAAACCAAATCTTCCCAGATGGTCCCATGATCGGTAATCCATGTTCCCGCGTGATAGTGTGTCCAATACACGTGACCATTGTTTCCAGTATCGCCATTGTGGGGGCTGTAGATGTACCCTCCAGGAATCCAGTGATTGTCGTGCTTGGTACCATCCGGGAGTGTTCCTTGTCCTGGTAGTTTCCACTTGCTGACCAAGAATGGTTTTGCAGGATCGGTGGTGTCGATGGTCCAGACAATTCCAGTGTGGTTTGAATTCGTTCCATATTCTGGTGCAATGATGGTGTAATGCCTCCAGTTGATTCCATAGGTTGGGTCATCTGGGCCCGTGCCACAGTTTTCAGGCCAAAGTGTCTGCTCGACCAAGTGAGAGATACCGTTGCAAATCAAATGGTCATAAGGGACGGCATAATGAATCCACCCATTTCCATTCAGTGCTCCACTGCTGCCCGCCCATTCTTCAGGAGTCATGTCGGCATGGCCGCCGCCATCGGGGCCGTACCATCCATCCGAATCTGAGGGACAACCCAGCCATCGACCGACTTCGTAATCTTGAGGCCATGAAAGTCCAAGAGGGTCTGCGACACTGGGCGGTTCCGAGACATCAACAATCCTTAGACCCGCATCCCAATAGGAGATGTAGAGTAACTTTTGTCCGGTAATTGGATGGACGTGGAACACATTGTCGTGGTTAAACAGTGAGCCCCCGCATGTGGTAGCAACATCGGGTGTATATCCACCCCATCTAATGATTTCACGACTTGTGTTTTGTTCTTCATCTGTAGAAGTTGGAATCCATGATTCAAATCCGAGTGGTACGTAGAAAATCTGTGTACCCTTGTAGAATGTACCCGAATCTCCCTCGGCCATTTCAGGATAGGGGTCTGCTCCAAACAAGAAGAGGTGACAATCTTCAGCAGCATAAATTCCGTAATCCAAATCGCAGTAGACGTGGAGGTCTTGGTTGTGGAATCCAGCTGGTGGATTGTCCCATTCTGCAACCTTGATTGGCTCACTCTTGTCTCCAACATAAATGACGTCTAATCGGTTGGCGCCACTGTTCGCATCGTCATCGTTTGGAATTGGATCCAGTTCACTATTGGTTAATTCGTGATTGACTAGAACCCAGTTGTTGTCAGGTGTAACCTTGATGTCAATCATTCGTGCAACCTCAGCATAGTAGGTTGAGAGCAGAACCATGTTGTTTGGATCCGAAATATCAAGAATTTCGAATTGGTTGTAAGACGACACATATGCATAGCATCCACCTGTGCCGTCAGGGTACTTTTCACAGTCTTCAAGGAAATTCCCCTCAATAGCAATTTCAGAAGAGTCACCAGGGGTAGGTGCGACGTTCTTGTACTCAGGTAAGCAAGGTCGACCTGCCGTGTTGTCCAGTTCTGCTGGAGGCTTTACGTTGCCATCGCAGTTCAGATTGTGATAGTCAATCAACTGGATGTTGTCCGTACTGAGTCGGTGTGCCAACAAATCGCTGTGGCTGTGACTTTCATTTTCAATCTCAATCACTGGATCTATCCAGTCTTCCTGAGTATCTGCATTGGATTCTCCTGAATCGAGATTCATGTAGGCGAGAACCGAAAGCAGGCTAATTGAGATTAAAGTCACAATCGCAATAACCAAAATTTTGTCCGCTGCTGATTCATCTTCAGACATGCCACGGCGTTGCATGATTCCTTGCGTGAATATTTGGTATTTGAATTAACGGGTGCCACCCATATAACTCCACAGATTTGCTTTATTTACACCGAGTTTTTCGACAGGTTGATGAGAGCCAGCAATTGCATCCTATCTCTGATTCTGGTCTCTATGATTTTCTTGCCATTGAATGTTCAAGCCCACGCAGCCGATACTTTCACCGTCGTGGTCAAAGATACGGGCCTGACGCCAAACGGTTCTCAAATCATGTACAATGATTCCGTGATTTGGCACAACGTGGATTCCACTGAAAATATCACTCATCGGATTGTCTTTGATGGCGATGGAGATGGTTTGTTCAATGGTTCAAATGATTGGGATTCAGGTGAATTGTACCCTGAATGTGGTTCAAGCAATCAGACCAATGAGACGACCACAAATCAAACCGATAACTGCAATATGACCTTCCTTGTTTGGTTCAATGGAACATTTGGGGTAGGTGAATATCATTATCAGGATATCTTGTCTAATGGGACTGTACTCAACGGTACGGTCATCGTGATGGAAGATGTTCACCCTGCCGAAGCACCCCCACCCATCGGATCAACATTCGGTGTTTTCGATGATGAAGATGACGAACCGACAGAGGTTGAATCTGAGTCTGAGCCGATGGATGCCAAGCAACTGATCATGTTAGTTGGAATAGGTTCTGGAGCCTCTGCAGTTTTACTGATTATCCTATTGATTCGCAGATCTGATGGATTAGAATAGTGACCCTAAAATTCAGTAGCTTCCAACGTAGGGATGATTGTCAGCATCATTGCAAAGGCAGAGAAAACCAATGTCCACTCAAAGATGGCCGACTCGACAATCATGTCCATCAATGTCAAGGCAGTCATCGCCTGGAATGAAATGACTGCGATGGAAAACAGTGTCCATCGGATGGTATTGATTTTCCATCCCCTCCACCGTAACTGAGCATCCAATGACCCGCGTGTAAACGACAGGGAACCCATCCATATTTGTGCAAACCAAAAAATGTTCATCGCCCAGAAAATATGTGACAGGACCTCGGTCGTAAATGGATATGCAACAATCTGGATCATCGAATAGCCAACAATAATTCCAGTCACAAGTGCTGAAAAGTTGGCAATCTTCCGAGTTGTTTTCTGATATTTCGTCCGATGAAATATTTCAAAGGAGAGGAAAATCATCATCATTCCACCCGAAAATAATCCGAGGTTGAACACCAATTTCTCTGGCATGAGTACTCCTGCTGAAGATACGAATGGTGGGTATCCATCTTCGAAAACCAAGCCGCCATTGTCTTGCATATCTGGGGGCACCTGATCACTCAGATCAAGAGGTTCATCACGCTCGCCTCCAGCCAACTGCATCATAATTTGACTGATGATACAGCAGAAGACAATTAAGGAAACAGTCCATTGAATCGCTTTACGAAAATGTTGATCATTGAAGATTTGAGGATTCATGACATCGACCTCAAGGCTTCAACATCAAACAAGCTGGCCGCATTCGCCAGCGCTTGATCCATTGAAAACCATCGGGCTTCTTCAATCTCGTCAGCCTTTGGATTGAAAGTAACCTCACCATCGACTTTGCATTTGTAAGTGAACGAAAGAAACTGTATACCCTCGCTTGTAAAGATCCGCTCTGCGATTTGGACAATATCATTTGGTTCGATACTGACCTTAAGTCCGAGTTCCTCTTTCACTTCACGGATCGCGCCTTCCACAGGGTGCTCAGCATAATCAACAAAACCACCGGGAAGTGTCCAGTGTCCGGTGAAAAAACCACGCTTGACTTTCGCCATAGCGATTTCATCATGCGAATTGACAAGAATGACTTTGGCGACGACCCGATGCATGCTCCTATACACGCATTCCCTAGCCAAAGGATGGACACATCCATCTGAAATCAATTTGTCCTTCCAAGTCCAATTTTCGGGCCACTCGATTTCAGGCAATGCATAGATCACTTCGTGTGTCTCGCTCCCGAATTGGATGCGATTGGTTCTCCTTTCTGTCCACTTGATCCCCATGGATTCGACTTCACGAACAGTCGGGAGTCTGAGCAGTATTTCCCCCACTCGCCCCATCACCGTTTCTTGGGGTCCGTCCCCATCGAGATTAACGAGGAGAACTTTCCCATCGTGTTCAAGATATACGGGAGTATTCATGTAAACCCTCAATCGCCTAAGAGTTCACTTACCGCTTCTCTTTCATCCATGAGTGCAGAGATATTCTCATTAATCTTGGATTGTGCAAAAGCATCGATGGGAAGGTCATCTACAACGGTCATTTCACCATTTTCACACCGACATGGGAAGCTGAAAACAAGTCCTTCTGGGACGCCGTACCAACCTTCGGAAGGAAGTGCCATTGACACGATTCGTCCACTCGAACCTTGCCACCAGTCTCGCATGTGGTCGACCGCAGCAGAGGCAGCAGATGCGGCAGATGAAGCTCCTCGTGCCTCAATAATGGCCTTACCTCGCGTTGCGACCGTTCCAAGGAAATCACCCTGTAGCCAATCCTGATCGAAAACATCAGTGGCTTTTTCTCCATCGATTGTAGCGAATCGTGGGTCGGGGTACATGGTATTGGCATGGTTTCCCCAGATGAATACATCGTGAATCTTTGATGCAGGTACTCCCGCCCGCTCAGCCATCTGTCCGACAGCACGATTCTGGTCGAGCCGTGTCATTGCAGTAAATTGACGGGAGGGGATACTCGGGGCATTCGCGCATGCGATGAGAGCGTTCGTATTGCATGGGTTGCCAACGGTGATGACTTTGACATTCGGCGAGGCCACCGCATCGATCGCTCGACCTTGACCTACGAAAATTGGTCCATTCGCGGCCACCAAATCTGAGCGGTCCATGTCCTTGGTACGAGGTCGTGAACCGACCAAGAAAATGGCATCTGCATCTTTGAAGGCCGTATTGGCATCGTCGGTTCCGATAATTTCGTGAACGAGAGGGAAAGCAGAATCCTTGAGTTCCATCATGACTCCTTCCAAGCGCTGCATTCCGACAGGGATTTCGAGAAGCTGTAGGGTAACCGGCTGATTTGCACCGAAGCAATCTCCACTAGCGATTCTCCACAATAGTGCATAACCAATGTTTCCGGCGGCGCCTGTGACCGCAACACGAATTGTTTCTTTCATTTCATACCACCGTGATTGGTTCTCACTGTACTGCGCGCAGAGCCTCATGTCCATATTGGTTACCGTGCAGGGGAATGCTTGAAGTGTATCAAATTTGAATTCGGTTCATGGAGAGGCGACGGGCTGCAATCATCGCTTTACTCCTAGTAGGGGCAGCACCGACGATTTCTACTGTTTGCTCATTTCTGTTGAATGATGGCATCTCTTCACAAATCATCTTTGTTTTCACAAAACTATGGTTGCTATCTGTCCCCCTCATATGGTTCCTGAAGGTCGACGGTGGAAACCTGTCATGGTCTACGCCACAGCAGGGTGGATATTGGATGAGTGTGGGTCTCGGATTCGCGATGAGTGTTGTAATGATCTCAGTATGGCTATTGCTTGGTGATGCTATTGATGCCAATCTATTGTCGAGCGCCTTAGAACCCGTCGGGCTATTGGATCCGAGGGTCTACTTTTTCGCCACTCTTTACTGGATTTTAATCAACTCATTGCTTGAGGAATATGTATTCCGATGGTTTTTGGTGATTAAGTCCGAAGAGTTGGTTGGCGAAGGTACGCCGGCTGTACTCTTGTCAGCACTCATCTTCGTCGTCCATCATACCGTTGCCCTTGCCATATTCGGATTCCCGTGGTGGGCCAATTTGATTTCCAGTGTAGGATTGTTCATCGGTGGCGCCATATTTTCATGGCTATACGTTCGTTATCGTAGCGTATGGATACCCTACATCGCCCATGCGATTTGCGATATCGCCGTATTCGGTATAGGAGCTATCATCTTGTTTTGATTCTCCAATCTAGAACCTGCAAACGAGTCCGCATGATTCAATAACCGAATCTCGGTCGATTGATACTACAACCCCTATGGGGTTGACGATTTGCATAGGTGAACCGACATGAAGTTAGGCGTTCTGGTGGAAGATGGTGAAGAAACACGAGTGGCAATCGTACCGAATTCGGTTCCAAAATTGATGAAATTAGGTTTTGAGGTTCTAGTTGAATCAGGAGCCGGTGTTCCAGCTCATCATTTGGATGCCGAGTACGAGGCAAAGGGCGCCTCCATCGTGAGTCGGGATGATGCCATGGCATGCGAGATGTTGATTTGCATCGGTGCACCTGATTTTTCAGTTCTTTCTGAAGGTCAGATGGTTGCCTGTGTCTCCGATCCATTCCGTCATCCTGAGCGGGTCAAGCAAGCCATGGAAGCCAAGGTCACACTGATGAGTATGGACATGATTCCTCGCCGTCTCTCGCGTGCTCAAGCGATGGATGTGAACTCAAGCCAAGACAATCTTGCTGGATACAAAGCCGTATTGATGGGTGCAGCACAAGTCCCCAAGGGCATCCCCATGATGACCACCTCAGCCGGTACGGTTCGTCCAGCCAAATTCGTGATTATGGGCAGTGGTGTGGCGGGTTTGCAAGCCATCGCCACAGCCAAACGCTTGGGTGCTATTGTCTATGCTTCGGACGTTCGAAAGTCAACTGCTGAGCAGATTCAGTCCGTTGGTGGACGATTTATCGAGGTCGAAGGAATGGATGATTTCGAGGATGAGTCCGGATATGCCAAACCTCTCACGCCTGAGTTTATCCAGAAGGTTAACGACACAGTTTGCGAAGTCGCTGCGGATGCTGATGTTGTCGTTACTACTGCTCGAATCTTTGGTCGCCCTGCGCCGATTACCGTCCCGGCTTCAGCCGTTGCCAACTTCAAACCCGGATCTGTTGTTGTCGACATGAATGCAGATGTTGGAGGCAACTGTGAATTGACTTCAGCGGGTGAAATCATCACGACCGAAAATGGAGTGACCATCGTCGGGACTACCAATCTTCCTGGACAACTGGCATCGACTGCAAGCATGTTGTATTCCAATAATTTGACCACCTTTGTGGCTTCTCTAGTCAAGGATGGCGAAATTGTCATTGATCCAGAAGACGACATCTTGTTTGGAGCCCCTGAAGGCAGTGATTTCTATGTGTCAGGTATGGGAGGCGTGCTGGTTTGCATGGACGGAGAAATCCATGCCAAGCAAACCCGCCTGTCGGAGGTGGTTGGATGAGTTTGACCCTTGCAGCATTGATTGGTAGCATTACGGTTTTTGTTTTGGCAATTTTCCTTGGATTTGAATTGATTAGCAAGGTACCGCCGACTCTACACACTCCGTTGATGTCCGGTGCTAACGCGATTTCTGGGATTACCGTAGTCGGTGCTTTGATTCTATTGAATAACAACAGTTGGAACGACGGTAACCCCGGTACCGCCGCTTGGTTGGCTTTCGCTGCTCTGGTGATGGCTACAATCAACGTCGTTGGCGGATTCATGGTTACCAACAGAATGCTGGAGATGATTGCTGGAAAGAAGAAGCGGGGAGGTGACTGAAATGGTCGACCCGGTTGTATGGGACGTCGGATATTTGGTGTCTGCTGCACTCTTCATCCTCGGAATTAAGCGATTGTCGAGTCCGCGTACTGCACCACAAGGCAACCGATTGGGAGCATACGGAATGATGCTTGCCGTATTGGTTACGATGGCCAAATTGTATTCCGATGGCCTGATTGGTCTCGAACTGATTGCGGGCGGTCTCATCATTGGCACAGTCATCGGTGCTTGGCTCGCCATTCGTGTCGAAATGACAGGTATGCCCGAACTGGTGGCTTTGTTCAATGGATTTGGCGGTGGTGCATCGGCTCTAGTTGGGTTCTCCGAGGTCTTAGATCGCCTCCAGAAAGAAAATGTTCCAGATGCAGGCGTTGAACTCTATGCAACTTGGATTGCCATCGGTCTTTCCGGTCTCGTCGGTTGGCTCACTTTGACGGGTAGCCTCATGGCCATGGGCAAGTTGATGGGCGGATTCTACATTCCCTTTACCAAGAAAGATGATCGTGGTCGTCGAAAGTGGGTCAACTTCCCGACTTGGGGCCCACCTTGGTTGAATGTTGTCAAAGGAATTCTACTGATTGCTTCTCTGGCTTTGATTGTGTTGACAATTCAGAACCCGACCGAGAAGGAATATGTGTACTACTTGGTCGGTACCTCATCACTGCTTGGCGTTCTGTTTGTATTGCCTATCGGTGGTGCAGACATGCCCGTCGTGGTCAGTCTACTCAACTCAATGTCTGGAATTGCAGCGGCATTTACTGGATTCGTCATCGGAAATAATGTGCTGATTATCGCCGGTTCGATGGTTGGTGCAGCGGGTCTAATTTTGACTTTCATCATGTGCAAGGCGATGAACCGCACACTTTCGGCGGTTCTGTTCAAATCATTCGGCGGTGGAGGTAAAGAAACTGTTACTCGAACCAAGGTCGGTAGCGATCCAGAAGAAGTCGCCATGGTCTGTGATGGCATCAGCAAATGTGTCATCATCCCCGGTTATGGAATGGCGGTCAGTCAAGCACAACACGCAGTCAAGGAATTCGCTGATTTGCTAGAAGCGGAAGGGGTTGAGGTCAGTTACGGAATTCATCCGGTCGCGGGTCGAATGCCAGGACACATGAACGTCCTACTGGCTGAAGCCAACGTTCCCTATGAGCAGCTCATTGAGATGGACGAAATCAACTCTGAACTACCGGAATGCGACGTGGCTCTCGTGATTGGTGCCAACGATACGGTCAACCCGGTTGCACGAAGTGGCGAGGGTCCACTCGGTGGCATGCCAATCATCGATGCTGACAAGGCACGAGTGGTGGTCATCATCAAGCGCAGCTTGTCCGTTGGATATGCAGGGGTCGACAACGACTTGTTCTATGAGGACAAGACAATGATGCTCTTTGGCGACGGAAAGAAGATGATGAACGAATTGAACTCGGCCATCAAGGAACTGTGAACTCCACCCACTGTGTGCCCTAAGGGCACTACAGTGAAGCAACCTTAAGGATGGGCGACGGGTCGAAGCGAACAGAGGCTTCAGCATGTCACGCTATTCACTGCGGCTGGCACTTCTTATCTCACTCCTGCTGTTGATGGCTGGCCCCGGCATGGCCATGCATTTGGGTCCTCCATCTGATACCAATGATGACGGCACAGGGGATCCGACTTGGAGAGCAGGATGTACCTGCCATGCCGCTTCACCCAACACGGCAACCTTGGTCAAATTGACAGGTGCTCCCCATGCTTACCAAGTTGACCAAGCGTACACCATGACCCTTTCTTTGGAGCATGCGTCCAATCCTGGTGGTGGCTTCTTCTTGTCCACAGAAGGAGTTGGTACGTTCTCATGGGATGAAGACCAACTAATCCGCCCGGAAAAGGACAGTGGAGAAGACAAGGAAGCAACCTCAACATCTTCTGGAATCACACAGGCTGATTACACCTCACCTGCAACTTGGACATTCACGTGGACTGCTCCCTCCACCGATATCGGTGATGTCGCATTTTGGGTGATTGGCAACATGGTTAACAACGATGGTGCACCCAATTCCGATGACCATTGGAACGCCCTTTCCTTCGTCATCAATTCTCCAAGTGCAACCGAATCTTCCAGCGATCAGAGCACTCGAGTTTTGTCCTCTGGAGACCAGAGTCTATTCGATCAAGAGGTTGATGCCGAAGCTCTTGAAATCGAGCGACAGAAAGCCATCTCAGAAGATGTCATGCGAAATGGAATCTCTTGGTTTTTCATGACACTGACTGCCCTTTTGGTTGGTTCGATTGTTCAGAAAGAAATTCTTGAACGCAAGTATCAGACTGGACCTGCACATCTGGACCGCCAACTGGCATATCCTGAAGGATTGCGTCGAGGTTTGCTTTCTGTCGGCTTCGCCTTACTCGGTTTGTATTGGCTTTCAGCTGATGCAGCCGTCTACCTGTGGGCTCCATCTCTCTTCTGTAGCGTTTGGGCTGCTTATGGTGTATATCGTACAATTTTGGCAGCGAAAACACCTCCGACACACAAGGACATGATGTGAGGGTGAAGCATGACCCTTCGCCTCTCCAGGGATGCGGAAAAACCCCTGCGTGATCACTTTGATGAGTTGACGGCTCGAGGTACTGGCTTACTACTTGTTCTCAGCATTTCAACAGTGGTTTGGTGGACTCAAATTGATCCTTTGCTTGAAGGTTGGCTGTCAGCCCTTCCATCCTCTGCACAAAGTAGTGTGGTGACCATCTATGATCCACACGGATGGATGGCGACACGCTGGTCAATGATTGCACTGATGGCCCTTCTTACCACGATGCCTTTTGCCATTCATCAACTCCTAGCGTTTTCTCGCGGGGGTTTGCTACCCAGTGAGCGAAGATGGGTTCGAAATGTCACTGCTGGAGGTGGCTCGATTGCCTTGGTCGCAGCCATATATTGGTGGGTTTGGGGGTACCCCCTTGCGATTGAGAGTGCGGGGGAATTTGGTGGAATTGATGGAATCAATCCCAGTTATGATGCTGTACTGTTGTTTGAGGTGGGCATTGGTATTTCATGGTGGATTTTCTTGACGATTATTTCGATTATCGGATTGGCCTTCGCTAGATTGTATTCTCTATTGAATGGCGAAACTATAGATCCTTTCAAAATTCGAGTACACGGCTCCGTTCTGTTCCTTTGGTGGTTGGTGGGTCCATCTGCTTTAGATGGCATCTGGTTCACGCTTGCCATCATGCTTGTCTTGTTACCAGAAATCTTTGTTCGTAGCGCCCCTGAATCCGTTCTTTCTGATGCGGCTAGATCACCAGAACCTGTATTCGATTCAGATGGAGTATTGCATCGCAAATTGTTTGCCATGTGTCATTGTGAAGGTGCTTGTCCAAAGGTGCCATCGGCCGGAGCTCCTAGTCACCTTGGTTGGGTTGAAACCCAAGCATTGTGCCTAGACGATGATGCTAGAGATGCCCTTCTAGATGCAATTGTGCGGAATGATGTCAGTGAGTTGATTATCAGTGGATGCAACGGCACTCCATTGCCTGTCAACTTCCGTCAATCCATTCAGGCACGCAGTTGCCATTTGACGGGCCTCAACTGGTTGGATGTACCCGACGATATCACAGAGCGTGAATCGACACTTCATGGTCTAGTTTTTGGCGATTAATGTGATGTTTTCAGCAATCTTCTAGGCGTGGGCTTGAAGGATTACGCTGTTCTCGCAGTGAATATGAGTCGGCTTGTCCGGGTTGCCGTCGCCATTGCCATTGTCTTGGCTGGACAATGGCTTGCAGGGCAACCTCATCTGTACATGCCAATTTTTGATGCGATACGTGAAGAGGTCATCATGACCAATGATGCAGAGATCGTAGAGATGCAGGATGATGAACGCTGGTTGGTAGTCATTGTTCAATTCCCTGATTCACCTGCGAACAGCAATACTGTAGATCGCGCCAACTCGATGTTGATGGGTGCCAACTCTGCGGCGACGTATTTTTCGGAAATTAGTAATGGGCGCTCAACACTTACCGCCGATATCCAATCGACCATTCATACAGCGCACCATTCGGAAGCAGCCTATGGAAGCGATTCGGGCGCTGAACGCGATGTTGGTGATGCGAGTACGGGGGGCCCTGCCGGTTTGGTTGAGGAAGCTCTCACAGAGACTTTTGACAATGTTGACATGGCTCCCTATGATTTCGATAATGATGGATGGGTGGATCGACTGTTAGTGATTCATACCGGTGGTGCGCAAGAAGATGGAGGTGGACAGAACTCCATCTGGAGCCACTACGCTCCACTATCACCCGGGTTTGAAGTCGGTGGGAAGTCAATTGGTGCATATACCATGGCTTCGTTTTCCTCGAATGGTTTGGGCACGATGATTCACGAGATGCTCCATATGATGGGTGCTGTCGATTTGTATGATGTACATACAGCAGTTCCCAGCAGTGATTGGAGTGGCGTGGGTGCTTGGGACATTATGGCCAGTGGAAATTGGAATGGCAACGGTCGAACTCCCGCATTACCCACTTCAGGTACATTGGATTTGATTGGCGCGGTTGAACCACTGGACTTGTCGGTTGGTGCATTGGTCGCCGAAAATCAATCCTATACGATATTGCCTCATGTCCCCAATGCTGGAACGGTACGGTTTACCATTGCACCAGGTGAATACATTTGGATGGAAACTCGCATCGATTCTGGGTTTGATCGTGATTTGCCCGCACATGGTCTACTAGTCACTCAGGAAGATCGTCACCACGCTGACTTTGAGCATAATGAAGTGAATCGCGATCCAGAGCATGCATACCTGAAAGTCATCGAAGCAGATCAAGATGCCAGTTTGGAGAATGGGATTGATGATGACGAAGGTGACATTTTCACTTCGGGTACATTTGGGGCTGATGGAATCCAAATTCGGGATGGACATGGGAGATTGGTTCCATGGACCGTCACCATTGATTCCTTCGACAGCAGTGGAACCGATATCACGGTCTCGCATCCAGGGCCAGGTCATGCCGAAATCATGCCACCGAGGACGCCTACGCGCCTCTTAGGAAACGAGAACGTACCGATTACCTACACGGCCAAACAAGAGTGTATGCCTTGGTCCCAACTGACCAGTTCGGATGGTCGCATAGTTTCCTTGGTTGGTGCTAGAATGCTTGATGTGGGGGAAACCAGTGAATTCTATCTCGCTTTCTCTGAATCTGCTACGCCCGGAACTACAGGATACATCGAAGGTACCCTTGGTTGTGGAACACAGAATCCTGCAACTGATATCAAAATCGAATGGTCCATTGTCAGCAATCGTTTGATTCCTGAAGTGATGGAGGGCCAAATTGATGTCACAGAAATCGTCACCCTTGAGCATGTTTTGTCGTTTGATGGGACAGGGTACACGACTTATGATGTCGTCATTGAAGGCCCCCTCTCTCGGATTGCCAGTACCGGTGTTCAACAAAGTCTAGGCCCGGGCAGTGTAATCCAATTGGAAATCAACCCGAATGGGTTGTTGTCACCTGGGATGCTTGCAAATGGCAAGGTCCAACTCTACGATGAGTTCGGATTGGCCGGGGAATTCAATGTCACACTACAGGCCGAGCCACCCGGTAGTGTTGGAGGGGCACTGATGTGGCTGGCCGAGCCCGCAAACAACGTTCAATTGATCTCCGTGCTGATGGCTTTCTGGGTTATCAGCAGTGGTCGTAAGGGCGTGAAAGAGAAACCAAATCCAATGTCGATCCGACGGCCTAGTGAACAAATCATGGCCCAACCTATGCCAGAATACATCGATAGTGATGAGTTTGGCAACCTTCGACAGTTCTAATGCTTGACAGGATTCATCCATCGTGAATCCGACGGTGGTCTCTCGATTGCGAGATATCTCCAATCGTTGTTTGAGTTGGAGTAGGCACAAAGCCAGGACTTGTTGACGTTGGCCGCGAGTCTTGCTGACAAGCAGACCTCACCCCAATTGGTCGGCGCTTCTTCCACAGGAACAATTAGCCATGGGGCATGTTCCCCACCGACTGCACCTGCATAAGCACGCCAACGAGTACCATACTTGAATCCGGAACGAATCGCTAATCCTCTCGAAAGTAAATCCGACAGGAGTTCAACCCTTCTCCCGACTTCATCAGATGGAATTGGCATAGTTGGGTTCACGATCCGACTGACAATACGTCCTTCGATTTCTGAAAGCCATATACCTCCTTCAAGACGTATTCCAATCCCATTGATTGGCCATCTTTCTGGTTCAATACCAAGCCAGATTCCTTCTGAAGTTTCACGAGATTCTGACCAAGCATGCGCGATGATTCTACGCTGTTCATTGTCAAGTTCTCTGAAAGGATTTGCAAGAGCACCATTGGGTTGATGGAACGTACTGCGATAGGTCACCACACTGTGTTCATCATCGATGATCAACAATTCTGGAATTCTGCCACCCGCTTCGATATTTGCTGTCCATTCTGCCAATTCATCCCAGTCGATGCTATCGCTGGCTTTGACCCAGCGGATTTCTGCCAATGGCATTGCTTCCTTCGGCTTGACATTTCTTGACCATCTCAGGGCCCAAGAACGGGGGTCAAGAAGCACGGCATTGGCTGCACTCAAGTTCTCAGCGAGGACGACTTTCTCACCCGGAAATCTTAGTGCGCCAAGGATTTCACATTCAAGCAATAAATCTGGGCATTCCACCAATGCCTCGGATAACCACTGCGCATGTGGGATTGGCAACCCTCTCAAACGATGTGCACAGAGGACCTCAGCAGTGGTCAGTTGAACACCATCCCGAATCGGCCTCCCGAAACATCCTCTGTCCCATAGGCGATTGGCAGTGGTGCCCAAAACAACCCAGGCGCCCCCACGTTTTACGGGAACAGGGAGGCGACTACCCCCTGCACTATTCGCGGCCATGCAATCTCCCCGCGACTGCCGACCTTTGATTGCAACGCCTCCTGAAGTAGCATTATGGCGAATTACCTAAGAGTCATCACGAACCACGACCCTCTAGAGGTGTCGTTTTGGCGGGTGGAATGTTGTTGACACTCACGGTTGAGCAGCGTGTTTTACTCCATCTATGGGATACCCCTCTGGGTGACAATCCATGGGAAGGTCGCCCTGAATTGACCCAAGCCGGCGTCTCGGAAGCTGTAGGCATTGCAAGAAAGCATCTCCCTCGTACGCTCAAAAAGCTTCGTGAGAAGGCCCACATCCTTGAGGAGACTCGTCATGTTGCTGGTGCCAAGCAACGTTGTCGTGTTTATGGATTGAGCAATGAAGGTCGCAGGGCTGCAAGTGAACTCGTCGATGATTTGCACATGCGTAAGGTCAAGTTTGAGGGTGAGGAAGTTGATGTCAAATCACTTCACAATCACACCATGGCTTTGCTCGATCTGTTACGCAACATTGATTCTTCTGGAACCTATCAACTTCAACCACAATCTGTGCCCGATCAAACCACTTCTATCGATGGTCGGGATTTACCTCTTGAACACCGGCTGGCCATCTACGATAGCATTGTTCGAACCGCCTGGGCAGATGGAATCGTTACCAAGGATGAGCAGGCCATTTTGGATGACATGTCGATGTATTTGGGTTTGGAACCACATCAAACCGAACCCCTCGAAAAGCAAGCAAGGGATGAAGCCGTCAAGCCTGATACCGAAAACACTTCTCTGTACAAGCAAATGCTTGAGGTAGCCTGGCAAGATGGCGAAGTTGATTCGAATGAGCAGGCGATGCTAGATTCTCTAGCAGACATGCTGGGCCTCGATTCTGCACGTGAAGTTCAACTCGATTGGGTCTGTGACAGACTCGACGATCGCCTCAAGGCCTACTGTTCGGCGATGGAAGCCGCTTGGGAAGATGGAACGGTCAGTCAAGATGAAGAAAACATGCTTCAAAATATGCGAAATTCCCTTGCAATTTCAGAGCAAGAGCACCAAACAATCCTCGGCGTGGTTCGGGCGAAGTTGAATTAGCGCCTTTGCCTCGGACCGATGAGAACGATGCCTTGGGTCCTTGATGAAATCATTCAGGCTGAAGTAGATCGCCTGAAGCGCTTGCGGGTTCTCGTCGATGAAATGCCGCCGACGAACGTGACACTGGTCGGCGATTCCGTTCTTGATCGATACGTTCACGGATGGGCGAATCGGTTGAATGCCACCGCTCCAGTCCCAGCGGTGAAGGTCACTTCGACTGAGGAGTTTGCCGGTGCTGCTGCTCACGTCGCGAGAGGATTGAAATCGCTTGGGTTGAATGCACGTTTGTTCTCAATCATTGGTGGCGATGAAGCTGGCCAAACTCTGGCTTCTAATCTTAAGCAAGAGGGTATTGAAACCAATGGTTTGCGAGTGGTCGCCAATCGACAAACAGTAGTCAAAACGCGAGTATATGGTGCTCGTGAGTCATTGATTGATCAAAATCAATTGCTTTTGCAAATTGATGATGAACCACAAGAGGACATGCCACCAGCAGTTTCCCAACGCCTGACTGTCTCGGCACTGGCATCATTATCTGATGCAGAAGTTCTCATCTTGTCCGATTACAATAAGGGTGCCATCACCGATGAAGGTGCACAACAATTGATCTCAGCAGCGAATGGAAATGGAATCCCGACGATTTGTGATCCGAAATTAACGGGACTCAACCGTACAGATGGGGCGACCTGTGTTCTATTCGAAATTCGAGGACTGGAATTGACCCGTCGCAGACTGGGCCTTGATTCAGCTTCTGATACCGCACGGGAGCTCATCGAAAGGTACCACTGGGAAGCCCTGGTTGTACTTGGAGGGACGCACGGTTTGTGGTTGTACACAGCTGAAGAGGAACACCACATTCCTTGCATGCTCGATGAAGCGAGGCAAATCATTGGTTTGCACGATGCCGCAGCTGTCGCTATGGCTGCAGCACTTTCTCAAGGTGCATCATTGCATGATGCTGCGACATTGGCTCATGCAGCTTGTGAAACCATCCTCGCTGCAGAGGAAGGTCAGGAAGTCCTCGATCGTCGTACGCTTTCGGCTTCGCTCGACGAACGAGCATGGCAAATGCAGGTCAGTGATCGCTGATGGGTGCACTTGACGGCATCCGTATTCTTGACCTCAGTCGGATATTGGCAGGGCCATGGGCCACGCAAATGCTCGCTGATTTGGGTGCAGACGTAGTCAAAGTCGAAGCCGAGTGGGGCGATGATACACGCAAATGGGGTCCACCATTCGTCGGTGACGATGCGGCATACTTCCACTCATGTAATCGTGGAAAGCGCTCGATGATTCTTGATTTGAAAACCGAGGAATCGATACAAACATTGCACCAGTTAATCGATTGTGCCGATGTAGTTGTTGAGAATTTTCGTGCAGGTACATTGGAAAAGTGGGGTGTTCACCCTGAGAAATTTGATGGAAAAATTCTGTGTAGAATTACGGGATATGGTCAAACGGGGCCTCGAGCAGCAGAGCCTGGATACGATATCGCGCTGCAGGCCATGACCGGAATCATGTCTGTGACTGGCAATGCCAACGGTGAACCTGCCAAGGTCGGTGTGGCGTGGATTGATGTTTTGACGGGTATGATGGCAGGCAATGGTATCCTCGCCGCACTGTTCCATCGCGAACGAACAGGTGAAGGACAAATCATTGATTTGAGCCTATTTGATGTTGCTTTGATGGCGATGGTCAACCAGGCGCAGAATTGGGTTGCCTCCGGACAAGATCCAACTCGAATGGGTCATGCTCACCCGAATATTGTCCCCTATCAAGCATTCCGAGCCAAAGATGATTGGTTCATCCTCGCCTGTGGTAATGATTCTCAGTTCGTTAGTGTTTGTGAGGTCACGAAAGCCACTCAACTGATGCGTCCAGAACTTGCGGAGAATTCCGGGCGTTTGGCGGCCCGAGATGAAATCATCGAAATCTTATCATCAATCATCGTGCAACATCCAGTCAATTACTGGGTTTCAGAATTCAGCAAAAGCGGTGTACCTTGCACGCCAATTCTCTCGGTGTCACAAGCCTTCAATGATGCACAAGCAGTTGCACGTAAGGCGTTGTGGAATTTAGATGGACAAGACAGTGTTGCCAATGCGCTCAGATTCATGTCTAAAACTCCAGCAGAGTCGACCAAAAGACCGCCTAAATTGGGCGAGCATACCGCTGAAGTCATTGCCGATTGGTTGGGTGATGAAAGATGAGTTGGTGGGTGTTGCCAACGACGGCAGACATCGGGATTGTCTGTTTTGCTCAATCTTCTTCGCGTTTGTTTGAAGAGGCCGCATCGGGCCTACAACATATCCTACTATCCGATGCTGCGATTAAATCTGTTGAGACACACCTTCGTCACACCAGCCAATGGTCGATTGAAGCAACTGAGGGAAGAGAAGATTTGACCCTGGTTCGATGGCTTGAGGAAGTGCTCTACAAGTGCGAGGTAGAACGTCAATTTTTGGTGGATTGCCAAATCAAAATTGATGAAGAACTTCTAGCTCAGGTTTCGTGGGTGAATGCGGATACAATCGAGCGTGAAATCGAGGTCAAGGCTGTGACTCGACACGAATTACAATGTCGCTCAGTTGCTCAAGGAGAGATCATTGCTGGGAGGGGGGATGTCCCCGATTTTGAGGGGCCAGGATGGTACTGTAGGGTCATCTTTGACATTTGATTACTCTTCACTGATCTGCGTATTTTTACCGGTATGAACCAAGGCCAAGCACGTTGCCAATATGGCAGAGAAAAGAATGCTGATTGTCAACAATTGACCTGTATTTTTGGCCGGAGGGAATGTGGTCAATGACAATAGGAAAAACACCGAGACGGAGGAGAGTGCCGCACCCCATCGTGCCGACATATCCAATCGTGTCGGTCGATGATCAGCACTCGCATGTGAGAGATAGTCGGCAGCAAAACCCATGCCTAGCAATACTGCCAACGCGGTATTGACTCCTCTGCCTCCAAACAGAGTTGCCATGCCATCAACTGCCGCACCGATTGCGATGGAACCCACAGCAATTCTGGCCGCTTGTTTTGGATTGCGCAATGCAAAGTATGCGACGATGAAAATCACCAAACCAGCCGAAAGAATCTGTGCAATCCGAGATTCTTCGAATGTTTTCGAGGCCAGTGCACCTGTGGGCAAATCGCCTCCAACCACACCTACCATTTGATTCCGCTCCATTAACAAATGAAGGTCGTCCATGAATTGAATCGCAGCTTCGGAGTTCTGTCCATCGATGAACACCGCGATGGCCACGCCGGAGGTCACACCTTCGTGCTGCAATCGTTGCGCCAAACTACCGTCTAGGAACAAAGTCTCGTCTCCCTCTTCGACGGCTTGATCGACAGTGGTGGCGTTTTCCGCAGTGATACCAATCACCATCGGGGTTCTCAGCATCCCAGTTTCCAGTGAAATGACACTGGGGTGGTGTCCGATTTGCTGTTGTAAGTTCTGGAGTTTTAGGTAATCCTCTTCACTTCCGCCATCCACATCGATGACGACCCATGCCAAGGTGCTGGATGCCAAGACATACTTTGACTGCAATTCTTCCATTTCCACCAAGGCAGGGTCGTCTTCGGGTAGGAATTGCTCAATGTCCATGACATTCACTCCAGGTGGTGCCATGACGGCAATCGATGCGAGAATAATCAACGCAACCGGCCACGCCCATGCAGAGGACGAATTTGCGGTGGACGTAACTCCGCTGAAATCCTCGTGGACTTTCCGCCGATTGAGGAAGAAATCCTCCAGCAAATAACGGGTCATCACCCAATCCAAGATGATTCCAATCGCCATTACCAACCCAAGAGAGCGTTGTGCACGGATGGGTGAAAACAAGGCCAATGATACCGCAGCCACCGTCGTAATCATGGCGACAAACAGCATGCTTCTGACTTCATCTCGATTGCGTGATGATCTTGAGTACCAATAGGCTCCATCGACAGCCACTCCCATGATGATGGGCAACGCGATTCCATCAAGCACTGAAAATTCAAAGTCGAACAATGAAAGCAAACCGAGCTCAGCACCAATCACCAAACAGACGCCACCGATGGTTGCAGTGGCAACTTGCCAGTCACGTAAGCCAATCGTCAGTATCAATCCGAGTAAGAAAATCGAGGGGATGATGACCATGACAAGTTCAGCTTCAGCGTTTGCTTTCGCTTTGCCATACAGCATGTTCACGCCCGCGGCTGAGACATCGTAGTCTGTATTTTCGCTGACTTTGTCCGCCCAGATATTGAGTTCATTCCAATCTCCTCCCTGACCACCTGCACCGACATAGACTAGCCAAAGGATTTCGTTCGAGGCAGGTGCTTGTGTAGCCGATGATCCTGGGAATGCGGGGCAAGCAATGCCAAAGTTGGCCCCTTCGGGTAGCATCAGGAGTGTGGCCTCAAATGCTGATTTTTCGGCATTATTTGCCGAATTACCACACCAACCTTCCTCAATTTCAGGTTGCAGAACATCGGCCCATCGAGTTGCTTCCTGAAGCGAGCGATTTCTTGAATCAAACGCATTAGACCAAGCGCCAAAGGGTGTAATTACGCGATCGATATTCAGCGAACTGTATTCACAATCTTCAGCGTTTTCTGCGATGCAAGAGTCCCATGATGTATCTGGATTCGAACCGTCTAAAAATTCAGATTCAAGTTGCAATAAATCCTGAACACGGGTGAGGTTATTGGTGAGCAAACCCCCCTCATCATGTCGAATCCGTAGCACAAGTTGGTAGTTCTCATCTTCTGTACTACCTTCGCGAATTTTCATCATGGCCTCATCATCAAAGATGACCTCCGTATTCATCTTGGGTTCGATCGGATTAAACAGAAGCAATCCTGCCGACAGGAGCATCCCAACCACAAGGGCGAGACGAAGTTGCTCAGGTCGCATAATGGGTGCTGGGCAACGCTACCGCATATCAGCACAGCGGGTGTCCTGCAAGGACACCCGTGGTTTGTGAGGATTTTACTCAGACCCATTCCATCCATTTGCCAGTGGCATGGTCTCGATAGTACCACGAACCACTTCCTTCTGGATATTGGATGACTTCATACCCGTCTTGCATCGTACCGCGCATGGTGGGTGGTGGTCCACTAGGACCACTGTCAAACATGCGGTCTTGCGAAGCAATCATGTTGGCAGGTTCCTCATACCAATCTTCGTCAGCATCTGAACGTCCACGTATGAACAAGACGGCACCCGCAATTGCGAGCATCAATACAACAACAACTCCAGCAATGATACCAATCGTAGCCAAGTCTGTGCCTGATGTACTGGATTCATCTCCATCTGAATTTTCATCGTTATTGTCGCCCGTCGTGTTTGTTTGATCATCAGGATTGTTTGGGTCAACAGTTCCATCATATTCGCAAGAACCATCATCAGTATTTGCTGCAGAATTGTAGTTCAATGCTGTTGAATCCGTGCAACCAGGAACTGCATCTGGGCCATTGGGGTCGATGGCATCATTTGGATCACAAACGGAATCTGAATCATCCGCATTGTCACCGATTCCATCTCCATCACAATCCAACCATTCACTGGGATCGTCCGGGAACGCATCTTCGGAATCCACAGTTCCATCGCCGTCAGAGTCGGCCGGCAAACCTTCTCCGTCACCGGTTTCAACACCTTCTTCGGTGACGATGATGAGTAGTTCTTCTGTATTGTACATCTCACCAGAGAACCGAATCAAAATTTCACCCTCAGTGACGCCAAATGAGACACGTCCATCATCATCTGTAATCAGCCCAAATAGCGTGATATTGTTACGGATCAGAACCGCTGAAAGTCCTTCAATAGGTTGCTTGGTTTCATCATCGATGGCTGTGATTTGCACAACATCACCCGGTAAAGGATTGGCTGGACTGAAGCTCAGTGACATGTTCATCATGATTGGAGGTTCGGGGTTCGGCTCAGCGACCTTTTCATCTAACGCAGCCATGATGGTTGCATCCTCTCCTTCGCCGATTTGGACCATGGCAATGACGGTGTAGTCATCTTGAGGTGATGATAGGTCAGGCAAGTGCAAGTCTGCACTCGAACCGAGTCCCCAAGCAAATGAGTCAAGACTACTGAAAATTTCGTCGAATAAATCGAAGACCGCATCTTCCTCTTCCTGACCGTCCAATTGTTCTTCATTTGAACAAACTCGATCATTGTCAACGTCAAATTCCCAATATGTGTATCCCATTTCTTCATCTTCTACCTCTGATATTTCGACTTCGAAATATCCTGAATCCACGGTCAGTCGATACTCACCGGCGCTGAGGTCATAATTCGCATAGAAATTCCCTGGCTCCTCCTCCCCACTCTGGCTCCAATCTGATTCAGGTTGAATGACAATCCCATTTTCATCCGCCAATACAGCATTTGGTGAGTATTCATGAGGGTGGACATATTCGTTTGAATCATCGTTAAGCTGCATTCTGATAAATTCATCTTGCGTTTGCCAATCTTCTTCGTGCCAACCTTCCAATTCCTCACAAGTTGCTTCTAGGTCTTGCTCAAAGTTGACCCAGCCAAACACTTGTTCTCTGATTACATCTCCATACAGAATTTCAGTGAATGCGGATAGGTCTACCGATGCGGGGTCAAGTCCGACCTTTGGTGTTGCAATCGCTAGAATGCGTGAAGCAACACCATACTCTTCGTCGAGTGCAATGTTGGTGGTTTGGCCTGGACCCAATGTTCCATCAAAATCGAGTGTACCAGGGTTGTTTAGAATCACACCGAAATGAATCGCTGTTGGCCACAATGCACCTTCTTCCAAAATCATGCTCACGACCAAACTCATGGGGGCATGGACGTAAAATTGACTGGTTCTTGTCGTCGTTCCCGACTGGAATTCGAGCTCATCCGATTGCGTCTCCCAATTTTCCATATCGATATCAGGGAAGGGGACATTCATCGGGAGTGGTGCAACCATCAGTTGCACCGTGTATTCCTCATCGCCCATCCCAGATGTAGTCACATCAATGTCGACCAAGTTGTCATTATTCGGGGTGGCTGTGTACACGGGGATACCCGCAAATGTGGTTTCTTCAACAAGATCTCCACCGAGTGAAATCGATGCCTCTGTCACCGCGACCAAATTGAGTCCGAGCCCCGTCATCTCTGAACCATCACGAATATGCTTGGTCTGTACGACACTGATGTACAGTCCTGGCAAGGAAGGGGTGGCAGTCATGGTGGCCATGCCATTCGAATCAGTGGTGAAAATTTGCTCATCCATGACCTCAAACGGCCCGTCTGTGATGAATGCATCAATGATTTCTGGATTTGGTGTGGCTGATTGTTCGCCAGCCAACACGCACCATCCCATCTCAATCTCACTTGCTGTGTATGGTCCGTCATCATCACCGTATTCGGTGAATCCTGATTCCTCTTCCCCAACCTCATATTCTAGGATGTGGGTTACTGGAGAATACCCATCGACGGGTGTGTATGTAACATGAATCGAGTAGTACCCATTGTTGTCATAAGTGTGGCTTTCCCATCCGTTCAACTGGTGTGAATCTCCATCATTTGTATACTCATGTTCTTCACTTCCATCACCCCAGTCGATTGTCAGAGTATCTAAGTCAGGTTTCTCGTATACCACCGTATCCCCTCCATCTTCAGGTGGGAATTCGAAATTCCCATAGGTCCAGTCAATGTATGCAGTATCACCTCCAGCACTGCCATAGGTTTCAGCGCAACCGGCCGTACCGGGCAATGGTATCTGACGCATGAATTCAAACTCTAATCCACTCTCAGTCGTTCCCGTTGTAAGGATATCAGCAAGACCACCCGATGCAGGCAAAACATCATTGTGGCTTGCACCCCATGTGCTGCCCATTCCATTGATTTCAATCCTATCTTCGATTGAAGCAGCCTGTGGGTGGACTGAATTGTCATCATCCCACCGATCTGACAACGGTTCAATAATGCCCATCACGTCTCCATCGAGGTCATCACCATTGTAACTAGCAACGATGTTGGTTGAACCCGAGGTGTAATCGACGTCTCCTTCTGGAGACAGTGTAGCAGCCGCTTCAGGTCCCTTTTGCGGTGAGACTCGCAGAATCGCGATGTCGACCTCAGCATCGGCGACCGGTCCGTAGGCATCGTAAGAAAGCGCCTCGACATCATATGATGCGTCAACAGCGGTCGTCTCATCTTGATCCACAAGAACTCCGAGTGCTGAACCAACGAACATTTCATCCATGCCACTCTCGTAGGTTAATCCAATCAAAATGCTTGACTGCAAAGGTTCGAGTTCAATGTATGCCTCATAGACTTCATCGGCGTATGCATAATTTTCCAATGGTTGACTAAACGTCCAAACATTGTTCTTGATTGAATCTGCGGTCAAGCGTCCAAAATATGCATCTCGTCTATTGTCTAACACAAGAACCGCTGACTCAACTTGGCCAGAGGAATCGGTCATCGACATCGTCATTGTTTCAGGATACTTGGATTCGTCGTCAGGGCCGATGAAACCTAGTTGGACACCTAGATCAAGCACGTTGGGGTCATAGAGTGTCGTTTCGATATCATGCAGCTCTTCGAAAATAATCGTTTGAGATTCTCCTTCCGAAGACGTACCATCGTCAGACTCTTCATCTCCTTCATCATATTCTGGATACCACTCAGCACTTCTTGCACCGCCTGAAGCATTGGCCATCCATGAGCCGAATTCACCGAGTGCTTCACCAGCATCTCCCCAAGCGGGGTCGTCAAACGAATTGAGTAAGTAATTCAGACAGTCTTCAGGTAGCGAATTGAAATCATCAAAGGCATCGTTAATCCATCCATCTCCTGATTCCATATTTGCAGTCCATGCTTGCCCTTCAGGCGTCTCCATCAACTGCTCATATTCCCAAATAATCTGTTCGGGGCGCTCATCGCCATCGCTGTCAACCACTTCGACATCTTGGATGGCCAAACCGACGATGAACTTCTGCATGGCCGTCATATTGTCAACATCCTCGTTCATGAGTGGCTCAAGATACGCCTCGATTCCTTCGATGAGTGCCTCGGGGTGTACGGATACTGAAAGTAGCGCAACGTTACGCATCAACGTCTGCACCGCCTCGAATTGCTTGGTGTTGTTTGCCAAATCATCCAGTGCACCGGTTAACGCATCCCATTCATTGCTACCA
>DAHO01000016.1:0-2667 GCA_002498455.1 Euryarchaeota archaeon UBA602 | reverse complement strand
ACCGACGATGAACTTCTGCATGGCTGTCATATTGTCAACATCCTCGTTCATGAGTGGCTCAAGATACGCCTCGATTCCTTCGATGAGTGCCTCGGGGTGCACGGATACTGAAAGTAGCGCAATGTTACGCATCAACGTCTGAGCAGCCTCGAATTGCTTGGTATTGTTTGCCAAATCATCCAGGGCACCGGTCAACGCATCCCATTCATTGCTACCAAGCATTGCGTTGTAAGCCGCCTCGAATTGGTCAGTTCCTTCAAATCGGGTGAAGTTTTCAATGGGGTCAAATGTCATCATATAGTCTGCCATATCGTCAAATTGATCCATGGCACGCGGTAGTGGGAAATCGTTGAGATAGGTCATCAATCCAGTCACCATTGCCAATGAAGCATCAACGTCTCCGGAGTCGAGGAATTCCATCAGGAACTCAAGGAATCGTGCACCTTCCGATAGATTGTACTGGTCGGCTGCATCAATCATCGCCTGCCAACTCCCGGGTCCACTTCCTTCTGTGGCTGTGTCGACAAACTCAGACCAACCTCCATTGGTGACGACTTGGAACTCAAGGATATCGAATTCACCTTGAATTTCTGATGTCGGATTCGCAATGTCCCAAGAGTCATCGATTGCTCGCAGGACCTTTTCAAATTCATGACGGAAGATTTCTGAATATTGTGTGGGGTTATCAACCGCTTGTAAGGAACCATGTTCTGCGGTAAACGAAGCTGCATACACACCACCAACCTCAGAGACTGGTAGAGTGAATGTACCATCCCAAATGGCTGTGTTTCCATCGTCTTCGTGAACCCCGGTCTTGGTCAATACGACCGTACCGACAAGATCACCAATGGTTGTAGAAGAACTGCCAAATTGGCCAATGAAATCAATGGGTTCGACATTGGTTCGATGAATGTCTGCAGTGACAATGGTTTCACTCGTGTGTCCCCGAGTCATTGCTTGTAGTTCGACTTCGCCACCGACGCTTGCCATCTTGGTGATGACTGTACCATCAATGCTCAATGTGTCGCTATTTCCATACTGGTCATTCGGAGCAGGGACATTTGCATTTTCAGCCATGATGGTCTGCATCGACATGCAAACAAGTAGGCCGACAATCAGCAGTGCTTTACGTTTCATGCCCCCAAAGGGGGCATCGGTCGTATTTCATCATGTGGGGACGTTGTTTTTGGTAAGAAAATCATAAATTTGGATGATTATGCTTCGATAATCGAGAAGGCCATGCGTAAGTTCTGGTCATCGTCGACCAGTGCTGCACAACCTCGATTTTCAAAGTCGACCTCGGTCCAAGTGCCACTGTTCGGAACAAATGATGGGCTTGACAATACCAGTGCTTCAAGGTAAATGCCCATGGGTGCTACCGATATCCCTCCCATCCCTCTCGCAGACCATGCAGATGCCTCAGTTGGGTCACCATTTTCTCCAATACACCAAGCCTGTAGATGGTTCGTTGGTTCACCCAATTGCATTAGATCCCGCAACTGTTCGGTCTTACTTGTAGAATTACCTGCATTGGTTAGATTCTCAATTGCAACCCACTGTTCTGGGTGTGGTACTGCTTTGGCCGAGATTTTTGGTGATAGTGTAGATGTCAAATGGACATCTGGATTGGAAATTAAACAGGGCATTGAGCGGTCAGGTAAGCATCCCTGTGCGACTTGAGTGCCTTCAACGATGGAATCAATTAGAATCCATGGTCCGGTCCTGGTTTCATTATCCAAAAATCCGGCATTGTACCGATCGTCAGGTAGCCAAGCTGCGGGGGAGTGTACAATCATTACATCCCAAGAAAAATCGTCGCCTCCGGACACATCCCATAGGAAGGAAAACCACTCTCTAGCGATGAGCCCATCACCCACATGTTCTCGCATGTGGATGACTTCAATCGTGGCTTCAACACGTCCACTCCCTCCTCCTGTAAGGCCAGTGATGTTGACGGGTCCTTGAATCAAAGTCCCAGTGCAATTTTCGCAGTCTGCGCTTACGATATTCTGTACATTGACGTTCACATTTGCCGTCGCGCCCTTGTCAAAATCCTCGAGACCGAGTACGTCCATTGATGCTCGAGTCGCCAATGTGATGGTACCGGATAAGTTGGTGACTTCAAGATCGTCCTGTATCACCGACTCTGGCTCAATACCAATCGACATTGTTGCCAATACAACCAGTCCTAAGACCAGCCATTCAGCGAAATTCTCGTATGAAATCCCTGTCAATTGAATCACTCTTGATTAGGAAATTTTCTGGATGCGCTCAGTTCCAACCCACTCATCCCAACTTGAATCAAATCCAACATAGTGAATCAGATACTGCTGCCCGGAGACTTCGCGAATCAGTGAATCCCACCATTCACCCCTCCACTCGACCTTGACTTGTTCACCAGCAGAGTATGGGTTGTTGAAAGGGTGGTCCACAGGTGAAATTGTCCAACCTGTAGGGCCAACGACATACATTGTGTTCTGAGTCTCCACTCGCGCCGTAGCCCTTTCATCGTAAGTGATGCCTAGAATTTCTGATGTGTTTAATGGCCCCTCACCGAGTTTAGGGTGTGCGTATGCATAACCCTTGAGTTTCCCATCCACAATTTGTGCATCACGAATGATCACCTCAACTTTGTATTGCTCGGGCTCGCCACCACCTTCGCTGCTG
>DAHO01000054.1:1167-12083 GCA_002498455.1 Euryarchaeota archaeon UBA602 | reverse complement strand
ATGCTTACAACGGCCTTCACGCGCTTCGA
Organism: Euryarchaeota archaeon UBA602; assembly: GCA_002498455.1. Classification (GTDB taxonomy): domain Archaea; phylum Thermoplasmatota; class Poseidoniia; order Poseidoniales; family Thalassarchaeaceae; genus MGIIb-P. Next base: position 12,054 of record DAHO01000054.1, on the reverse strand, counting down.
ATACTCCTCGGATTCAACGTACCCAAACGGGAGCTTGTCACGATCATCTCGAATCCCGAAATATCGTCGAAGCAACTTGATGACCATCTTGGCAGCCTTCGCATCTGGAAAAGGCCCCCAACGCTTGGCGTCCTTGGGTGGACGCCTCGTATACAGGATTCGAGGGAATTCATGTGTACTAATGGCGATGAAGGGGTATGATTTGTCATCCTTCAACAGTGAATTGTATTGCGGTTTGTGCTCACGAATCAGCTGCCGTTCCAAAATGAGGGCTTCTCCAGGGGTACTGGTAACAATGCAGTCGACCAGATCCGCTTTGGCTACCAGAGTAGGAATCATTTCACGATCAGGATTTTTGGCAAAATAGGAGCGAACGCGATCTTTCAGATGTGTGGCCTTACCAACGTACAATACGCGATCGTTGTCGGTTTTGAAGAGGTACACGCCCGGTTGAGTGGGCAGGTGTAGTGTCTTCGGGTCGACTACCATACTCACACCTCATGTTGCGCAGACGCTATCCTGAATCAATCCTTGCTCAACGCAGGTGAAGTGTCATTTGTGAGCATGACCGCCGGGAAGGCATGCTGCCCGAGTCGCAGGCGCGCCTCTTGCGTCTTCTCGCGCGGTATCCCGATGAATTGGTAGAGGCCTGGGATATACCTCGGGAATTGTCACTGCCTGGTCTTTCAGAATCTCTGGGATTGGCCCGCAGTGCCCTGCATGAGCCGCTCAAAGCTTTGGAAAGGCAGGGGCTCATCCAAACCAGAAATGCGCATGTCATCGGTGGTGGGAATCGGAAGCGTAGCGTGGTGCACCTCACTTCCAAAGGCCGGCAACAAGCCTCCACTCTAGTCACAACAGCCGGCCACTCGATGGATGTCGAAACCACCGATGGTTTGCATGGACGGGAATCCGAAACTGCTCAATTACAATCTGTACTATCTGAAGGCGCTGCGGTTCTGACCGGAATGCCAGGTATCGGCAAAACCGCGTTGATTAAATCGCTCTGTCCACCGAAGCGCTACGTGGCAATGGATGCCTCGATGGATGCCCAAAGCCTTGTTGCAAAGTGGCTTGAAATCGATGACGCTCCGCTGGATTTGCAGGCCCAACTCGAAATGCTATCCGAATCTTACACGATTGCCGTAGATGAACTCCAAGAAGTACACCCTCGACATCAAGCAGGGGTCCATGCCCTGCTCCAAGGCTTGATTGATTCTAACGTGAGTGTGATGATTGGTGTTCGCGCCCCCAGCCCCTTTGAGTACCATCCACGCTGGAATGGAGCCATCACGTTGTCTGGACTGGATGCAGAGGCCAGCCACAAGTTGCTTGGTGACCACATCGATTTCGATACGGCACAAGAGGTATGCGAGGCACTCGACGGCCATCCCCTCGCCTTGCATCTGTGGTCCCCATCCGATGCCTTGCCAGAAGCCAGCGATGCCATACAAGCCTTCGTTGAAGAGACGGTTTTGTCACGACTGATCGAATCAGCAAGGAAAGATCTCGATGCACTGAGTGCAGAACCACTGCCCGTCAAAGCTGATTACGTCGATGAATTGGATCTCAACCCCCTCGATGAAGCCGCATTGTTGCGGTGGCCCGCGGGCCTAGTCGAAGTCCAGCACTTGATTCGAAACGTGCGTCGTGTTGCATGGGATGAACCGGTTGAAATCCACCTAAAGGCCGTTGAACGCTGGTCAAAAATCGAGGATATTGAGGCACGCTGGTTTGAGGCTTATCATCGCCTCATGAGTGGGCAAAATCCAATTGAATTCATTGTCAAAAATGAACCTGAAATCTTAGCACAAAGTGCGGCTGCTGCCACTCTGTTAGACGATGCTCTACAATTGCTCCCTGATGCCCAGCAATTGCGAACCATGGCTGCTAAATTGGCGTTGGATCGTGCAGAATTCTCGATTGCAGAATCCTATCTTCAAGATCTAGACGAACCCAACCATCGACTGCTGGCTAGACTTCATCGCAGTCAAGGCAATGTTTCAGCTGCAGAAGAGGCAGAGCAAAGGGCCCGAGCATCGGTCAGTCAGGCCGAAGCGGCACAGATGCACCTGTCTCGAATGGCCGCATTGTTGGATGATCGATTGCCCGATGAATTGGGCGCATTGGACGAAGTGGAGAAGGGCCTTTCCAAAACAAAAATTGCTGATATGGAAGACCAACAAAAACGCGCTGCGATTGTACTCGTAGCCATTCTCAAGCATCGGATTGCAATCCTTCGAGAGAAACCCGAAACAGCCGCAGGAATCCGGCAAGATTTGCTTGAACTCGCGGGCGGTAAAGATCCGCTCATAGAGAGACTTGAGCACATTGAATCAATCATGCTCACCGACCATGATTCCTCCAAGCGGATGGAAGCAGAGTCGTCGATGCGTCGTTTGGTCGGTCGTACGGCTGAAATCTTGCAACGCATTTCCTTGGGTTTGACTTTGATTCAATCTCAGTCTAGGACCAATATACCGGGTGCGTTGACCACCTTGGAAAATTTGCAATCACTTCCTTTGCCAATGGATCTTCCAGCAGGCCGGAGATTGGATGCTCTGTTGTGGTACTGGAGGGGTGAATTGGAGCCTGAGAAGCGCAATGCATACTGGCGGGAAGCCGCCCAACGTTTCCGTCGCGCAGAGTGTCCACGTGCCGCTCGTTCACTCACAGAAAGGTTGCATAAATCGTTGTAAATATTCGGTTCAGCCCTCCATAGGAGGGCGAACCGGGGGCCGAAAGCATTCAATGGGATGTGTGTCCCCAGGATGTCATGGTGTCCCGCGGGAAGACGGTCATTCTGTTGATTTCCATACTGCTGTTCACCAGCCAGTCTCCTCTTGCGCCCCTGTCGCTTGAATCCACTGATAAGACAGGCACCTCAGCGCGTGCAACCACCACTTGGGCCGGTACCATGACCCTGAACAGCGATTATACCGTCGCTGCTGGAGATACGTTGGTGATTGATGCGGGTGCCACGATTTCATTTGCAGACAATGTTCGTCTATATGTCGAAGGAGAGTTGGATGTAGATGGGACCTCGACCAGCCCAGCCACCATTACTCGGTCATCGAATGCCATTGCACACGAAGGCATTCAGTTCAACGCCACCAGCCGCGGTCGAGGTAGCGTCATCAACCATCTTACCATCCAACATGCAGAATGGGGCATTACCATCTACAACAGCAATCCTACATTGAACGATGTCCGAATCGAAAATCCCGATTACGTTGGCATTGACATGTTTGACAATGCAAACCCGACCATTCAGCGTCTATCTGTTCAGGATGGTGGACAGGATGTTGCCTCATCTTCGACCAACAATCGCTACGGAATTGGATTATCCATTGGTGCGAGTAGCTACCCCTTGGTTTTGGGAGCTAGTTTCGATAATCTAACCACACGTGCTGTGAACATGTGGGGTGATTCGTCAGGTTTCCTGCGAGACTTGGACATCAGCAACATCTCGGCCATCGGCAACAGCGGTTGGTTGTCTGCAGGCATTTGGGTGGAAGACAGTGTGGCACTGTTTGACAACGTCACCATCGATCGTTCTGACAATGGGATTTGGGTTCAACACATCAGTGAAACGGTGAGCACCCGGCCTACATTTTGGGACACAACTGTGACCAACAGCATGTACCGAGGCGTGTACGTTGAGCAATTCAACCGCTCAAATTTCAATGCACCTCTAAACGCTATTTTTGACAATCTTGAGGTCAGGGGTTCAGGTCAAATCGGAGCCAAAACACCGGGCCTGTGTTTCCAAGCCATTGGAGTGAATACCAGTGGAATTGATTTGAGAAATTCACGTGCGATTGACAATAACTGCAATGGATTCAAAGCATACATGATCGATTCCGCGACCATCATCGATAATTTGACCCTAGATGGTAATGGAGAGAGTGCCTCCATCAATCGTAACGATCGTGCAGGGATGTTTTTGCGTAGTGTAAACTGGGCGCCTCAGATTCGCAATCTGTCCGTAAATTCCAGTGCAATGGATGGGATTTTCCTCTCGAAAGCCAGCTTCCAAGGATACAATTGGAATTCGACAAACAACAATGGGCACGGGATATATGTCGACGAAGCTCATCCAGATATTGCTAACATTCATCTCGCAAACAATGGCCTGAATGGGCTTCGTGTCTTTGACGCCAGCAACGTCGAGCTGTATGATGTCGAATCAATCAACAATGGTGGGCAAGCGGTCTTACCCGCTGACGGCATCGGCCTTTACTTTGAGAAGGCCAATGATTTGATGTCGTCAACCAAGAATGTCTCGTGCATCAATTGTTCCTCAACAAACGATGCTTGGGGCGGTGTGTATGTCAAAGACAGCGTGGATATTCAATTCCATGGTCTCTCTGTGACAGACCCAGGAAATGCGGCATTGGCTGTTGAAGTCGACAATGCAAATTTGAATTTCAATGGATGGGTTGACATTCACGGTTTAGATATCCAAGCCAACCGCACCGGGCCTGTATTCCAGTTGGTTGATACCGAGGCGAGAATCTCAGGTGTTCGCCTCAATGGCGCCCATAATGGAATGGTTTGGGATGGTCGTGAGGTTTCGTTGACCAGTTCACTTTCTGATGTTGTCTTATCGGGTTCAAATTGCTTAGAATTCACTGATTTGCATCTGGTTGAGGCCGTCGATATTGACGTCTCTGCTTGCACCGGGCAAATCAATTTCCGCGATTCAACCGTCAACATGTCAAATTCGATTCAAGGTACTTCAGTCACCTTTGACATGACGGGACAACCGAGCACTCTGCGTTGGATCGATTCTGGAGATTTAGGAACCCTAAATGTCGGTGTAGGCAGTCTGGTTGATGAGATGTGGAGTTTGCATGTTTGGGCCACGAATCAGCACAATCACGGTCTACCCAATGCGATTGTCAATCTCTCATTCAATCAGTTTGAGGCGGATCAAACTCACACTTTGCCCTACAGTGGTCACACCATCATCGGGCCATTCTCCGCACAACAGACGGATTGGATGGGTGCCAGTGCATGGACGGAGTATTGGGTAGGGTGCGAATATGAAGGGGAGCGAACCGATTCTGGACAGTCCGAACCGATTCCCACGAATCGAGTCCCAAATTTCTCATCGCCACTCGTCATCTGTGAAATTACTCTGACCAACCAAGCCCCACTCATCATTTGGGAAAGTCCACTCGATGACGACGTGTTTGGCAGCGGTGCCATCGTCGAGTTCAATGCTTCCGAAACGTGGGATTTGGACGATGATTCAATCGTGTTCACTTGGTCAAGTAGCATTGATGGACAATTCAGTTCAAGCAGCCAATTCACTGTCAATGATGGCAACGGGTTGACGCTTTCAGATGGTCAACATATCATCACATTGGAAGCATGTGACGTTCAAGGTAACTGCGCCAATGAAAGTCGTGATATTGAGTTGAGAAACCTTCCACCAGTGATCGATATTATCACCGACCCAGGTGTTGATTTGGACGGTGCTATTCGACTCTATCGAACCGCATCCCTTCACATCAACATGACCGGGACTACCGACCCTGAAGGCGATTCGATTCTATGTGGAATCGATGTTTCTTATCGCTCAAATCAAGGCTCCATCGAACCCTGTGCAATGGAATGGAATGCTACATTCTTGGATGCAAGTGATAGCCAATCCTCTTTCACCTACACGATTTCAGTCACCGACGGTGTGAATCCTCCGATCGATTTGATCTATCAGATTGAACTCATCAACGAGTTACCCCATCCTGAATTCTCCGTGACAAGGATGGGGAACACCTCAGCCTTCATGGTTCAACTCGACTCATTCGGTTCCTACGATCCGGAAGGAGATTCAATCATCTACCGGTGGTCGAGCAATCTGCTTGGATTGTTGACCGATGATGGCGATGGTATCTGGGTCGGACGATTGCCAGCGGGGACCCATGAAATCACTCTGGAAGTCAGCGACGATCGTGTTGAGCATCTCGGTGTTTGGGCCAGCCATACGGAAACATTGTTGGTTGAAAATACGCCATCTACAGCAATGATTTCCAGTCATTCAGATTTCTCCACGGATTCCAGTGTGGTCCACGAATTTGAGTCGGAGGGCAGTGGAGATTGGGACTTGCCCTGTTCCGAGTACACAGAACTCTGGGCTTCGACTCACATCTGTGAGGATAGCGTGGTCGTCAATCCTGACAATGTTGCCGTCCGATGGGATTCTAGCCTTGTGAATGGGGCACTCGGTACTGATTGGGCATTGTCAACACGTCTGCCCGCGGGTGAGCAAACCATCTCATTCACTGTGGATGACGGTCTACACCCGCCTTCCGTATCCAGCATTGTGGTGGACGTCTTAGACAGTGCTCCTGTGTTGGTATTGACCAGCCCTGTTCCCGGCATTGAAGTGGATAGTGATGCCCCTGTCTTGTTCGATTTCAGAGAATCATTCGATGCAGATGGTGATGCTTTCACGGTCAATATTTCCAGTGATTTGGTTGAAGAATTGATTGTCGAAAACGGAACAACCGATTATTGGTATAACGATTTGTTACCCTCGGGCGTACACAATTTGACATTCACCTTGACAGATGAGACGGGGAAATCTCGGGTTGAAAATCAGATCTTACACGTGAACCCGACCGCGCCTCGAGCTGTCATTTCTTCATTGAATGAGGGCACATACATTGCCCCCGGTGAAGCGATTGTATTGGATGGTTCTCAATCTTGGGATGCTGATGAAGACATCATTCAGTATATCTGGAGAGAAGTTGCATCTTCAGGGACAATTGAGCTGGCAAACGATGAGAATTTCACCGATTGGTTTCCACCTGGCCAACACACGTTCACACTCACTGTACGTGATTCTAGGGGAGTTACGGATACAGCTTGGGTGAACATCACAGTCGGCAAGTCCAATCCAGTATTGTCTCAATTGACGGTAAACATGGATGAGTTGGAAGGCGAAATCAAGAACGATCTAATCGTCACAGTATTCTTGCAGGATGCTGATGGAACCACCCAGATGGAAGGCAGTGTCCAAGGACGAGTTTCCTTTGGTTCAACTAACACTGAATTTAACATGGTCGACGATGGAACAAGTGGTGATGAAACAGCGGGTGATGGAATCTACACCGGTATGATTTCAACAAATCCAGGGGCAGAGAATTGGGCCAGTGTCGAAGTTTGGGCTTTGGATGGAGATCTTTCATCCAACGTGGTCAAACAACAGTTGTCGATTCATCATGCATCGGGAATGTCTGGAATATTCGATTTGTTAGGCTCGACAGGCCTCACTGCTCTCGTTGCGTTGGTTCTCGTCTTGGCCCTGGTTGGCGGCTTGTATGTTCTCAGAGGAAAACGACGTTTGGCTGCGGATCTTGAGTTGATTGAGTCTTGGGGCGGCGGCATGGGTGCCGAACAAATGTTCGATTTGGGTGGGGAGGAAACGGCCCCCAAACTCCCGGACATGGAAGCCGAAGCTCCCCCGGCCATGAGTGACTTCGGTGAACCCTAATCAGTGGTGGCGTAGAATTCAGCATAGCGCTCGGCATTCAGCGCGTATGTGTATTCGTCGAGTACACGTTTTCGTCCATTCTTTGCCATTGTTTGTCGACCGTTGTGATCTTGCAATAAGGATTCAATCGCTCTAGACAATGTCCCCGCTTGGTCAATGTCAAACAGTCCACCCACACTATCATCCACCATTTCGGGTAGTGGCCCATCATCGACGGTAACGACAGGTGTCCCACTGGCCATCGCTTCGAGGGGAATCAATCCCTGTCCCTCATAGTATGATGGATAGGCCACCAAGTCCGCACTTCGGAACAATTGGGCCAGTTCGTCAAAGGGCAAACCGGATTCAATGGTCACCGATTCGGATACACCGAGACGTTTTGCTTGACGTTCGAGGGTCCGCTTCATGTGGCCTCGGCCCACGATGACCAAATGTGCCTTGGGGAAGGATTTCAGAACATCGGGCACAGCTTTGAGTAGCGTTCGATATCCCTTGCGAGCGACCAATCGACCGACAGCCAAAATCAGCGGTGTTTCGGTATCTGTTAATCCAGCGAGTGCATTCTCATCGGGCTCACCATACCGGTTTCGGATGGCTTCATGTGCGAGCATGGTGTCTTCATGATCTCGATCGAGTGGAACGAACATATTGGTGTCAACACCCCAGCGAACGACTTCGCATCGCCATTGCTCAGGAGGGTTATATCGAGCGATGAAATCTGCCTTAGTTGCCTCCGAATTGGCCACACAAACAGTCGAAGCACGAACCGCAGCACGTTCGTATTTTGCGTAATGTTTTGCAGTCAGTAGAATGGCCAAGTCATTCGGGTTTTTCCAAACAGCGGCTTCACCGTGTTTAGCGGCCCTTGTCATTCCATCCCGCTCACCCAACCAAGAACCATGCAGACTGGTAATGACCGGTCCTATCTGCTCTCGAACCTTCTCATATTGCTTCTCTTTCCATGAAATCATGGGTGCATGAACGTGAACAGCGTCAAAGGGGTCTTTCTTGTGAATTCTCATCAATTCACGCATCGCCCACTTTCCATACGAGACCGTAAATGCCATCGGTAGTGGTGCCCATTTGACAGAAAGAACTGACACGCCTTTTTGCTGAGGGATTTTCTTGGGATTTCGCTCAACACTTTTGTCACGTCGTGTGATGACAGTGACCCGATGCCCGAGCTTGACGAGCGCACCTGCCAGATGGAAAACAGTGGAACCCATTCCACCCCATCTAGGGGGGTATTCTCCCGACAGCATTGCAATGTGCACAACTCGCCCTCATTGGGGCCTGTAAGGCCCCTAGTTTTCAATGAATCCGGTTTATGCGACGAACGGTTGCATTCAAAACGGGTCGATTACTCCGAGGCGCGGGGATGTCATGGCAGACCAATTACCCGTTCACGTTACGGTTGTGATTCCAACTCGCAACGAAGAGGCCGCAATCGTCGACACGATTCGTTCGATTCCAAACGACGGTTGGTGCAAAAAACTCGATTTTCTAATCGTTGACGGCAACTCATCAGATCGCACACGTGAATTGGCTGAGCAAGAAGGTGCATGGGTTGTACTTGAGCCAAGAAAAGGCTACGGCCGAGCCTACAGAACCGGCTTTGCCTTGGCACCCGGTGAAATCATTGTCACTCTTGATGCAGATTGCACTTATCCGGGTGAAGAAGTTCCTGGTTTGGTACGAAAATTGGTTGAAGAGGATTTGAAATTCATCACTTGTGATCGTCTACGCCGCGCTGAAGAAGGTGCAATGTCCGGATTGCATGGATTTGGCAACTGGGGACTTTCGGTCACAGCGAGAATGTTATTCTGGTACGGAATTCATGATTCACAGAGTGGCATGTGGGTCTTTTGGAAAGACATCATGGAGAATGAAAAGATGCGTCCAACCCACGATGGAATGCCACTTTCAGAAGAGATGAAAATCAATGCACGACGCTGCTATGGACGCAAGAAAGCCATCGAGGTCAGTGTTCCTTATCGTGTACGTGTTGGTGATGCTGAAATCAATACTTGGGGAGACGGTTGGCTCAACTTCCGCTTCTTGTTTGCCAAGCGGTTGGGAATCAACCGAACCCGCTCTGATTGGGGCCCCGATGAAAACACGCAAGTTTGAGTGTTTTTAGGGGATTTAGGAAATGTTGTAGGGGAATAGCCTTACGTGCGCGGGTGCCTCCGGCACCCGATGCAACCTTTCGGCTCCCTTTTGAAGCGCGCCGCCGCGACCTGTGTAATTTTGAGTCTGCTACTCGCTTGCGCACCGACAGTCTCAGCAGATGATGACATGGCTTCCGCCAGTATTTTATCCGACGGAAGCAGTGGTACTGGAACCGTCAATGCCGATGGTGATCAAGATGATTATTGGCGAATTGACCTCATCAATGGAGACCGCGTATCGATTAGTGTAGATGCGACTTGGGGTGCAGGTACTGGCGATGATTGCGGTTGGTGGATCTTTGGAGATACCGACCACTGGGAAGGCAAGGTCAAATTCCGTAATTCTGCAGGAGATGAGTTGCTTGAGCGCACCATCAAGAGCGATGGTGGCCCCACCTCAGTCTCGGTAGATATTGACCCCGCATCATCGTCTTGGGGAGGGACTGGAACCCCCAATGGCAACACTTCATGGTACATTCAAATTCGTTCATCTGGTACCGATTGCGAGGATGATTACGATTACACCATCACCGCAAACATCGACACGGATGACCGTGATCGAGACGAGGATACTTTCCCTGACGATGATGATGATTGCCCCGACACTCCGGGTACATCCACACAGGATCGCCACGGTTGCGTTGACGGCGATGGTGACGGCTGGTCTGATTTTGGTGATGCCTTCCCCGATGAAGGTAGCCAATGGTCCGACCAAGACCAAGATGGATTCGGAGACAATCCAAACGGCGTCAATGGCGATCAATGTGCCATTGCTTGGGGTGACTCATTCGAAGATCGATATGGATGCCCAGATCGGGACAATGACGGCTGGTCGGATCCTGACAACTGGGGCGAATGGGGCCCGGTGTGGACCACGGCGGATGGTGCCGATGCATTTTGGGAGGACGCTACTCAATGGTCCGACTACGACGTCGATGGATACGGCGATAACTGGGCCGATCCAGAATGGAATGACTCCCATGAAGAAATGGGTGTGGGTCAATTCGTAGAAAACGCGACAACGCCCGATTTCTGTCCTCTTGAAACTGGATATTCTTACCAAGATCGAATGGGTTGTCCCGATAATGATGGTGACGGCTGGTCCGCACCAAGTGGCAACTGGACTTGGGAATTCGATGGTGCTGATGCCTTCGATGATGACCCCACTCAGCATGCAGACCGAGACCGTGACGGCTTCGGTGACAATGCGAG
>DAHO01000054.1:484-760 GCA_002498455.1 Euryarchaeota archaeon UBA602 | reverse complement strand
GACAACAATGGTGAAGGTGACTGGCAGGCGGACAACTTCACCGAAGATCCCACTCAATGGGCCGATTACGACCGAGATGGATACGGCGATAACAGCAGTGGAAACCAACCGGATTCCTGTGTAGAGCGACCCGGTTCATCGATGTACGATCGATTCGGTTGCCCCGATACAGACGGAGACGGTTACTCCAACCCAGATCTAGATTGGCCCGCCCATCCTGAAGGCTTTGCAGATGCATTCCCTGGAGGTTTGAATGCTGAATGTGGTAGTTTGTGT
>DAHO01000054.1:0-140 GCA_002498455.1 Euryarchaeota archaeon UBA602 | reverse complement strand
CTACTCAGTGGCACGATGTTGATGGGGATGGCTATGGTGACAACCAAGGTGATGGAGTTTGGCGTCCAGATTCTTGTGTGACAACCTCAGGCAGCAGCACGCGTGACCGTTGGGGGTGCCCTGACACCGATCGTGACGGT
>DAHO01000006.1:905-4487 GCA_002498455.1 Euryarchaeota archaeon UBA602 | reverse complement strand
ATGAGGAATAAAACCGAAATCCAAGTGGTCATCAAGAAGTAAACGATGATTTTCGCTCGCAATAATTGAGGAACCCGAACAGGCAATCCATTGAGGAAATCGGGGCTATCAACGGCATTTAACCAGGAGTAGAAATTGAAGCCGAAGAATCCCAAGAAGGGAGCATAGGAGAGCAAATTGATGGGAATGGGCATGTCACCGTTGGTGGCGAAATCAGCCATCCAGGCCAATGCCAGTAAAAATAGAAGAGGGACGCAATAGGAGCCTAGCATCTTGAACATCGTCCCCGAACGCCAAACGTCTGCAATTTCTTTGGCGACCAAAGTACGCATCTGCCCATTTCCAAGGAAGAACAAGCGCTCATGAACAGGGACGAATAAATCCGTTCGAGTCGTCACCCGAACCTCAAAATCATCTGGGACCAAGTAAGCGCCAACCGTGGCGATGATCAACCAGGCGATGGCCGCAATGGGAAGCAGGAAGAAGTCGTGATGAAGTTGAACATGCAAGCCACTGATTGCAGATTCAAGTGGTACGTAATCTAGGGCTACGATAACACCCGCAATGACTGCGATGATAGGAATCAGGAACGATCCAAAGCGAGAGCGCGACCAGATTGCACTGGCATAAAATGACAGAGCCAAACCCTGCATCATGGTTACCAACATGCAACTCAATACAACCGGTATGGAGGACCAAAGAAGAGGGACTGAAATTCCGGTATACGAACCGAACAAGATTCCCAATGCCATGCCACCGACGACAGGTGACAAAATCAGACACAAGTAAAACGCCACTTCCTTGAGGTAATAAGCGAGGTAAACGGGTGGCAATTCCATTGGAAGCAATGCTGGACTGGCGAGAAGGTAGGACTTGCCGCTGGCTCGTTGACTGACCATGTTTCGACCCACAAATGCGAATGAGCCCATACCCAAACTGAACATGAATAACGAAAGATGCAAACCCACCTTGAGTTCATCCCATGTGAATGCTTTTGCCGATTGGGCTTCAGCCGCTTTCATGGTATCATATGCGGATTCAATACCGGCATCACCAGTCAAAAATCGAAGTCCTACAGTCACGACCATTGAAACCAGAGCCAACATCACAGGGAACATCATGATGTGACGTTTCTTTGCAAAGTCGACATTTTGCCGCCATTCTTCACGGAACATCATGACGAAATTTGAGAGCAAGGAAGTTGAGAAACCCGGTGGTTCAAGCAACTTGGTCTGCAGAATCATTCCTCCTCAGAGGAGTTCTCACGAGACTCGATTTCGGCCACTGAAGCGCCGACTAGACGAATGAAGATGTCTTCCAAATCTTCACTTGAGTCCTGCCGTAATTCATCTAGAGTGCCGGCGGCAAGGACTCTACCGTGATCGATGACGGCAACCCGGGTACACATTCGCTCTGCAACTTCTAGGATGTGTGAGCACAGGAAAATCGTACCACCTTTTGCGATGTGTTCCATCAGCAATTCACGACACTTTCGCTGATAGATGGGATCCAGGTTCACAAAGGGTTCATCCAAGAATAATAACCGAGGTTCGTGAATGAATGCGCCGGCAAGCATCACTTTCTGACGCTGTCCTTTGGAGAGGTCCTTACACAACGTTTCACGCTTATCTTCAATGCCAAACCACTCCAGCCAATGCTTCACTTTGGCATCGATTTCTTTCACACCTCGAATGCGGCACACGAAATCGAGGTATTCCGCACACGTTAGGTACGAGGGGGGGCTCTCTGATTCGGGGACGATTCCCACATTGGCTTTCACCTTCTGAGGATCCTTGGCAACGTTTGTCCCCAGTACTTTCGCATAACCAATCGAGGGACTCAGTTGCCCTGTTAGTAATTTGATAAATGTCGACTTGCCTGCACCATTGGGGCCAAAGACACCGAAGAATTCACCGGCTTGAACCGCAACATCCAACGGATGTAATGCGACGAAGTCGCCAAATCGTTTGCCGAGATCTTTGGTCTCGACAAGTGCCTCTTTTGCCATGCTTATGCCCCAGTCCACTCCGCTTTGTCTCGATTGAGAAAGGCTTTGACACCGATGGCCATGTCCTCAGTATCGAACAAAGCGCAGAATAAATCCCTCTCTGCAAGAATTCCTGCACTGAACGGATTTTCAAGCGCTGCTCGAACGGCAGCCTTTGCCACTCGAATGGTATACGGGGATTTACTGGCAAGGTTGTGTGCGATTTCCATCGTCTTGGAATTCAATTGATCCGGTTCAACCAAGTGATTAACCAAGCCGATTCGATGGGCTTCATCTCCGTTGATCATTTCGCCGGACATCACCATCTCCATGGCTCGACCGTATCCCAACAAACGACACAGTCTCTGAGTTCCACCGCCACCAGGAATCAACCCGAGATTGATCTCTGGTGTTCCAAAGTTAGAGCGAGCCGTGGCAATTCGTAAATCGCATGACAGTGCGATTTCAGAACCGCCTCCTAACGCGAAGCCATCAACCATAGCGATGGTCGGTTTACTCAAGTTCCAAACGTACTCCCAGACATTGTCATCAAAAATGGGACGGATTTCAACACTCGATTTGCCTTCAAATTCCGAAATGTCTGCACCAGCGACAAATGAATGTGGTTTCGGCCGCTTTCCCTCTGGTGGCGTCTCTGGAGGTGAGCCTGTGAAGACAATTACACGGACATCGTCATTGCCCTCAGCCCAACCACAGGCTGATTTGATGGCTGCATTGACTTCTGCATTAAGGGCATTCAATTTGTTCGGACGATTGATGGTCCAGATTGAAATCAATCCTCCCGCAGGACTTGAATCCTCGACTGGAACATTTTCAATTTTTAGAACTGCAGATTCAGGAGGTGTACTCATGTGGCGCCGTAGGCGCCATCCTTCTCAATCCTATGGTTGAGGAAATCACTCGTTGATTTCTTCTCGCAAGGCGTCCAGCTTGGAACTGGAAAGTGGAGCAGGTAAGGGCAAATCTCCGGCGGGAGGAGGTGGCAAAGGCAAATCCCCCAATTCGGGTAGAGGTGGTAGTTCAGGCAAGGGTTCGGTGCTGGAAATGAATCCTTGATCTATCGGAATTCGAACCTTGAGTAACCGGTTTTCATCGATGCGAACAAACACTGCACCGATGGGGCTTCCGGGTGGCAAGTCATCCGAAAATTCGTGAATGGTGTGACCGTGATCGTTGGAGGAAACTAGAGAAAGAAGGTCTTCAGAATCGTCTGCTGATTGGTAAATCTTGGCCGTTTCAGAGCGAATGTCAGCCAACTGCTCACGGCGTCGTGCTTCGATTCGACGGCGGATGAGAGCATGTCGATCCCTGCGGTCGTCGATGAACGATTCAATGTCAGCTTCTTCCATCGATTCTGCATCAATTTCAGCCACATATTCCTCTGCGACATGGACATTCTCATCGATGACGGAGACCTCAACCTCGTCATCAGCGAGACTCACGGTGATTTCTTCTTCAATTTCTTCTGATTCAGGCTCAGGCTCAGGAGCTCCAGTTCGACTTCGCGAGAGTTTCGCGTTGCGACGGGAAGAGGCGTCTTCGTGAGACTGAACCGGTGCAGGAAGTTCTTCCTT
>DAHO01000006.1:0-505 GCA_002498455.1 Euryarchaeota archaeon UBA602 | reverse complement strand
GTCCCCATGAGGAAGATAATGAGCAGCAAAATTGCAGCACCAAAAATCATCTGCTGGAGCGGGTCTAGGCTTCCAGCGAGGACCAAGAAGGCCAAAACGCCAGTAAACAGACCAAACCACAACATTAGTCGCTTGAATGTGACCATTGCAGTCGCCTCCAGACAAGCCACCTAAGGGTCCGTCTTAGGGATGCCGACGCTCGGCTCCGTCCCTGCAAGGTAATCATGCAGAGCGCGTAAGGCCTTTCCCCGATGGCTCATCGATGATTTTTGATCGCGATTCAATTGCGCAAATGTCCGACCTTGGACATCGTCATGCGGGACAAATATTGGATCGTACCCAAACCCGTCTTCACCATGAATTTCTCTAGAAATTTCCCCTTCACAAACCCCGACAAATACCTCGACCGCTTCGCCCGTCCAAAGTGCAGCAGTGGTCATGAATCTAACATCGCGGTTATCTTCAAGCAACTTCAAGATTCCTTCACAGCCTAGCGATTTGAATA
>DAHO01000095.1 GCA_002498455.1 Euryarchaeota archaeon UBA602 | reverse complement strand
CTCAATGCCCACCCGAGCCAACTTCGTGCCAGCAGGTAATACATGCGAACCCAGACTGGCTAAATCCGATGTTTTCTTCAATCCAATGATCTACACAGACCCAGCCATTTCCAACACATATGTGACCCTGGCATTGGAACTCTGCAAGATTACTGCAACCCTCAATTTCACAGTACTTTGGTTGACAAATCACCGACTCATACTGACCACCACAGGTCGTACAAGGCAAGTGATATCTCCAAGCTGGTTTACCTGATTTTCTTTCCTTCCAGTGGGCAACTCTACCCCTGTCACAATCAGGGCAAGTCACAGTTTTTTCAATCCATTCGTCATTCTCTTTTTCACTCATTTTTTCACCTCAAATCCACCCCCTATCTGCAGCATTTGGTTTTCTCTTTCCGAAACCAAAACCCCAGAAGTTGTGGAATATGATGGCATAATTTGACCAAGAATAGAAGAAATAAATCCCATATTCAGCATTCATTTTCTTTTCCATTTGTCTAAACCTCGACCCATGCCCATCTGTATTGACGCCGAAGTGATGATGGAAATAGTGGTGGATGAACTCATGAATCACCGTGTGGATTCTGACTACAACCTGTTCCCTGTGGTTGATTTTGACGGGGACATTTCTGTCCTTACCCGAGATTCTACAGGTTTGGCCATCAAAGACAATGTATCTACCAAAGCCTGCATCTGGCTCACCTTCATTTGGCCAAAAAGCACAGGCTGAAACTCCTACTCCGGCGAACCATTCAACCCAATTCTTCGATTTGACGATGACTTTGATCGAGGGGACATCGTACTCGAGGCACATCTGATCCACAAATGTCTGTACTTCAGAGCAACTGTCAATCTTCGGCCATTTCTTTTTTTTCGATTTCCAAAACATAAGTGCTAACTTAGCAAACTAATATTTAAACTTTCCTATTAAATTTGGATTTTCGAGTCCCCAAACCCCACTTAATAAGAAATCAATCTACGCGGAAATGGACACCGATTCCATCGACATCGAATGAATCAGCATCTTCAGGAGCCTGGCCCCCTTGGTCGAGAATTGCAGTCTTCGCACGAACTTCTGAGACAATGTGATCCCAATCTCCACCCAACAATTCGGGGTTGCCTTCATCCAACCATACATTGAGTGCGATGGTCGCATCCACGTCGAGGTCCAGTTCCTTGCGCTTCTGTTGGACTCGTCGAATAATCTCTCGAGCCAGACCCATTGAGAGCAATTCGCCAGTCACTGTCATGTCGAGAACCAAGGTGACATCGCTGTCTTCTGCAGTCATCGCTGCAAATCCTTCACGTTCAACACGCTTGACTTCGACATCGATTGGTTCCAACTCGAATCCAGCAATCACACAGCGACCATTCTGAATATCATCCCAGAGTGCCTCAGGATCGGCTTCTGCCAGTGCGGCCATCACTTTGGGCAAATCCTGTCGGCACTTGCGACCCAAGGTCTTGCGATTCGGAGCGACTTCGATTCGTTGGAATCGATCCAAGTCATTTTCTGTCTGTAAATCGAGGACGTTGATTTCCTCCGCCAAGATTGGATAGAATTCATCGATATTCTTCGCACCGACCAACCAACCGGTTTGGCAAGGGAGACGTTGGCGATGATCATTGTCAACACGGACCTTGCGACCTGCCTCTGCGAGATTGCGA
The DNA here is from genome assembly GCA_002498455.1 of Euryarchaeota archaeon UBA602. Taxonomy (GTDB): domain Archaea; phylum Thermoplasmatota; class Poseidoniia; order Poseidoniales; family Thalassarchaeaceae; genus MGIIb-P. Next base: position 13,938 of record DAHO01000095.1, on the reverse strand, counting down.
ACCAATTGCATACGAGATTCAAGCTCAGCATCCAGGTGCTGAGGAGTAGGCCAATCCGCAAGATGGGCACTTTGTCCAGTCAAGTTGCGGTGAATGACATCGACCATGAACGGTGACACCGGGGCAATCAAGCGGCAAAGCATGGTGAGGACGTCGTGTAGCGTATGTTGGCAGGCCAACTTGTCTGTGCTGTCGCCTTCATCCCACAATCTGCGTCGACTTCGACGAACATACCAGTTGGACAAATCGTTGACGACAAATTCTTCCAAATCTCTGCAGGCCTTGTGGAAGTCCCAACCTTCGAATTGAGCGTGGTAGTCAGCTGCAACAGAGTTCAATTTTGAGAGAATCCATCGATCCAAAGAGGACCGGTTTTCTACAGGACATTCGTTGGCTTCGGGGTCGAAGTTGTCGAGTGCTGCATAATCTGCATGGAATTTGTAGCAGTTCCAAAGGGTGAGGAACATCTTGGCGTAAGTCTCTCGAACCCCGTTTGGATCAAACTTGAGCGGGTTCCACGGTGCACCTGCAGTCACCATGTACCAACGGGTTGCGTCCGCACCTTCCCGATTGAAGTGATCCCAGGGGTCGACAATGTTGCCTTTGGATTTGGACATCTTTTTGCCTTCAGCATCAAGAATCAATCCAAGCGATAAGCAGCGCTTGTAGCAAATCGAATCGAACACCGTAGTGCTCACGGCAAGCAGCGTGTAGAACCAACCACGAGTTTGGTCTACGCCTTCACAAATGTAGTCGATCGGGAAGTTATTCTCGAACTTCTCTGGGTCGTCAAATGGATGGTGCCACTGTGCAAAGGAGGCGCAGCCCGAATCGAACCAGCAGTCCATGACAAACGGTTCACGGTGCATCACTTCACCCGAATCAGAGACGAGGATGAAATCATCAACGATGGGACGATGCAAATCAACATCATCGGGACACTCCGGATTTTGCTGACCCGCAGCATTGGCCTTGGCCACTTCTTCTTGGAGCTCTGCAATGGAGCCCACGCACTTCATCTCACCCGAGGCGGAACGCCAAACGGGCAGAGGAGTACCCCAGTATCGCTCACGGGAAATCGCCCAGTCCTTGACGTTGCGCAACCATTCACCAAATCGGCCTTCACCGACCCAATCAGGTGCCCATTCTACTTGGTCATTGAATTCCAAGAGGCGCTCTTTCACTGCTGTCATTCGAACAAACCAGGAATCCATCGCATAGTAGAGCAACGGGTGATCTGTTCGCCAACAGTGTGGATACTCGTGAGCATATTCTTTCTCACGATAGAGCAAATTGGATTCCATCAGAATGTCCATGATGGTGTCGTCACATTCCTTGACATAGCGGCCATCCAATTCAGAATGTGTACCGGATAGGAATGCTCCATCCATGCCCACAGTATGCTGAGCAGGCAGGCCCACTTCCATACCGAGGTTGTAATCATCTTCACCGTACATGACTGCGGTGTGAACTACACCTGTGCCGTCTGTGGTAGTGACCCAATCCGCCTCAAGGACGGTCCATGCGGTTTGTGAATCTCCTCGAGCAACTGCACCTGGGAACAAGGGCTCATACGCCTTGCCAACCAAATCAGATCCGGGGAATTCTTCGAGAATTGTGGCGTGATGTCGGATGACTTCCTTGAACAAATCCTTGGCAAGAATCACTTCTTCACCGACATTCGCACCGCCACGACCTTCCCAGTTTTCACCTGCAGGTTGATCGATTCGAACACGAACGTATGTGACATCAGGGCCAACTGCAAGGCCTACGTTCCCTGGTAGTGTCCATGGGGTGGTCGTCCAAGCGAGAACAGAAGCATCATCATCGACCATTTTGAATTTGACATAGACAGATGGTTCTACGACTTCCTTGTAGCCCAGTGCGACTTCATGACTCGAATAGGAGGTCCCTGTTTGTGGGCAGTAAGGTAGAACTTTGTGACCTCTAAACAACAAATCCTTGTCGAACATTTGCTTCAATGCCCACCAGCAAGATTCGACGTAATCATTGTGCAGAGTAACATACGGATCATCGAGATCCACCCAGAACGCCATACGCTCAGTCATCTCTCTCCAAGCCTGCTCATAGGTCCAGACACTGTTGCGGCACTCCTCATTGAACTCCGCCATCCCAAAGGCCTCGATTGCCTCATTGCTCATCAAATCCAATCGCTTCTGAACTTCGATTTCAACCGGCAAACCATGGGTATCCCAGCCACCCTTGCGTTCGACAAAGTGGCCCTCCATTGCCTTCCACCGACATACGAGATCTTTGTAGGTTCGAGCCACAACGTGGTGAATACCAGGTTTGCCATTTGCGGTGGGAGGGCCTTCAAGAAAAATGAATGGCTTGCCATCTTTTCGGGAGTTGACCTGCTGACCAAAGGTATCCTCCTCTTGCCAAGTCGAAATCAACGACTCTTCAAGGGCTACAGGGTCAAGGTCGCCTGCAGCACGGGGGACTGCCATGTCTCGCGGGACCTATGGTCCCGATTTGAAGGGTGCGGCGGGTTCAAACACTACCGATGGTCCGCGAGGTGCATGGAGACGGTGACCTACGAAGTCGGTGGGATGTCTTGTCAAGGATGCGTGACGAACCTCACGAACGCTCTGCAAAAAGTGGATGGAATCGGCGAACTGCAAGTCGAAGTTGGGCAGGCTGTCATCGAACATGATGGTGTTTCCACAGAAACGTTGGAAGCTGCGATTACTGGAGCAGGATTTACGATTGGTGAACCCGAATTCCACTGGAGAGATGGTTCGGTTTGGGGCCAATCTGCATACAATACGATGTGGTGCTTGATTGGCTGTAGCATTGGCGACTTGGGAACCATCGCTTATTTCCAATTTGTTTGGACCGATTCCGGATGGTCGACCATGGCGATCATGATGCTCGCTATCATGAACGGTTTGTTGACTTCGATTGCCCTTGAAACCGTGATTCTGTTGAAACAATTGCCCTTCCAAGACGCACTGCGAACTGCAATGGGCATGTCACTCATTTCGATGATTGCCATGGAAGCCGCAATGAACGTCACCGATGTCATACTGACAGGAGGAGCCATGCTAACATTGCAGGTCATTATTCCAATGTGGATTGCAGGATTCTTGACACCGTGGCCCTACAATTACTGGCGACTCAAAAAGTACGGTATTGCGTGCCATTAATTAGTACTTGATCCCAAACTTGTCGTAGATGAACGACATCAACCATGCAGGGCCAATCATGAGGTACTGCAAGTCCTCAAAGAAGGAGGGTTTCTGACCCTCGACCTTGTGACCGTAGAATTGCCCGATCCAAGCCAAAACGAAAACGATTACACAGGTTTGCCAAAGAGGCAATACAGAGGACTCGATTGAGGATTCATAAGCATAGCAGACACCAAAACAGAACACACACCAAAGCGTCATCCCAAAGGTGAGAGACAAGGACAATCTGGCATAGAAAATGAAGACTGGGATCAACATCAATGTGGCAAAGTTCACCCACTCATTGATGGCCAAAACTTCGGGAACGGGGACGCTCCAAAGTAGACCCACGATGGTCAGAAAAATCAGAGGGACCGCAATCCAGTGAATCTTTTTGTTCAAAGAATTCTGGTGACTTTCACCGTATCCATCCAGCCAATCTTGCATCGTGCGGGCTTCTCCCATACCCGTTCTGGAGGGGTTACAGTCCTTCAGGCCATCGACGTAACGTTGAATGGTACGCAGTGAAAGGACCGTTTGTGACAGTCATCGCGTTGTTGCAGTTGGACCCGACGGTCGGCGATATCGTCGGCAACGTTGCATTGGTCGAAGAGGCGGCAGCAAAAGCTGCCGAGGCAGGTGCAGATATGGCGATGACCAGCGAATTGATCATCTCAGGTTACCCTCCACGTGATATGCTGATGGATACGTCGTTTGTTGCTGCATGTGAGGCCGCTTCAATGGAAGTCAAGAGCCCAATTCCATTGTTGATTGGGGCGCCACTATCCGCCGAAAAAAATCGACACAAACCCTTCAATGGCGTGGTACGGGTTGCAGATTCAAGGATACCGAAAATTGTCGGCCGTAAACAATTACTCCCCACATATGATGTATTCGACGAGGGGAGATATTTCCAAGCGGATGATGGACCTGGAATCGACAGAAGTTTACCAGGGGCATCGGTTGGCATCACCATTTGCGAAGATGCTTGGCAACACATTGGCGAGGTGCCCTCGGATTATGCAGCCGATCCAATCGAGCAACTGGCCACCTGGCAACACCAAGGTGAGCCATTGGCCGTAAGTGTCAACCTCTCTTCATCCCCCTATCATTTATCCAAAGAAGGCATTCGAGCTAAACTAGTGAGAAAAGCAGCTTCGACACTGGGGCATCCATTCCTTTTGTGCAATCAAGTGGGTGGAAACGATGACCTCTTGTTTGATGGTAGGAGTATTGCAGGTTGGCCCGATGGAACCATTGTTCAGGGACCTGCTTGGAGCACAGGCATTCTCCTAATCGATATTGACCGCCCCAATGCAGCTTCATGGATACCACTCGATGCGAACTCATTCAAGTTGGAAATTGTCGCCCCGAATGAACAACCGACATTCCCCCCAAAGGGGCATGATTTGTTGTCGGCCGTTACCATGGGTTTGGCCGATTATTGTCATAAATCGGGAATTGAGAAAATTGTACTCGGCATGAGTGGTGGTATTGATTCTGCTGTTTGTGCTGCAATTGCTTGTGATGCGGTAGGGCCAGAGAATGTACTTGGTCTTGCGATGCCCTCTCGACATTCCTCCAACCATTCAATCGAAGATGCAAAAGTCACTGCTGAAGTTCTGGGGATGGAGTTGCAAATCTTGCCAATCAATGATATTCATAGCAGTGTTGATGAAACATTGGATGATGAACTGGAATCGGGACATCCCGTCGCCAAAGAAAATCTTCAATCAAGAATTCGAGGGACATTGGTGATGGGAGCAGCCAATGCACGTGGTGCGATGGCGATTGCCACAGGAAACAAGAGTGAACTGGCAATGGGGTACTGTACATTGTATGGCGATATGAACGGCGGATATGCTCCACTCGGGGACCTGTACAAAACCGAAGTGTACGAGGTTGCGAAAGCCATCAATTCACGTTCGACCGGTAATCCACCAATTACTGAATCAACGATGACCAAAGCACCATCCGCAGAATTGGCTCCGAATCAAAAAGATGAGGACAACTTGCCAGCATACACTGTACTCGATCCCATTTTAGAGGACTGGATTGAGAGAGGCATTCGGAATCCATCTCCGCTGACTGGAGAAATCCTGGCTCGCCTGCATGCCAATGAGCACAAGCGTTGGCAACTGTGCCCGGCGCCCCGCGTATCCAATCGAGCGTTCGGTCAAGGTTGGCGACAACCTCTGGCATCGCGCCGCTAAGGCGATAATCCACCCGCAGATTCATGGACAAGTAGTGTCCGGTTGCTGGCAATGGACATCCCAGATTCGCTCGCGTCCATGTTGGCCGGAGAACATGGTCCGACCAAGCAGAAGGCTGCTCGGTTGGTCATTGACCTGGCTTCAACCGCAGGGGCGACGTCGTTTGTATCGTGCGCGCACGCGCACGTGAGCGGGGTATCTCCATTGACCGGGGGGCATGGGCTGCGAAGATTTCTGGCTGATTTAGCCGGTGATGAAAAGGGTGTTGTGGCTATTCCGACTACACTCAATAGTGCGGGTTGCGATAAAGAAAAGATGCAAGAGATGGACATTGAAGTGGAGAATTTTCTCAAACACCAATTTGAGATTGTCCAAGCATACGCTGAACTGGGAATCGAGGCCACATTATCCTGCACACCTTACGACAGAGGAATTGACAATCAAGGCATTGGATCTTGGGCTGAAAGCAATGCAGTGGCCTTTTCCAACTCGTATACATCGCTCGTGACCAACCGTGAAAGTGGATTATCTGCACTTGCCACAGCACTGACTGGATGGGCGCCAAAATGGGGTTTACACTTGGAAGCGAATCGCATCCCCAACATCCATGTTCAAGTCGACTGTGAACTCTCATACATCGCTGACTGGAGCGTTCTTGGTGATTGGATCGGGAAACAGATCCAACCCCACTGGAAATTGCCCTGGGGGATGATGCCGCACATCACCGGTCTCCCAGATTATGTTTCATTTGAGCAAAAAAAAGCCCTGACTGCCGCCGCTGCCAACTATGGTTGCCCGATGCTATGGGCAGAGGGAGTTTCTCCAGTTCCTCCCGAATATCAGCCGGAAGGTTCCCTTGTATTCACTGAATCAGAACTGATGGACAGATATACAGATTTGGCACCAACCGGACAAGTTGATTTGGTCGTCATCGGTTGCCCTCAAGCCAGTATTGGAGAAGTTCGTACAACCGCAGCAGCCGTTCGCACACATATGGAACTGGGTCAGAAAATTCCCGACCAACGATTGTGGGTTTTCACAAGTGGACACAACCATGACTTGCTCGAACAAGAAGGAACATTGGCCGTTCTCGAGGAAGCTGGAGCGGTGATTTTGAAAGATACATGTCCGGAAGTCACCCCCTACAATCGTACCCGTTACAATCACCTACTGACAAACTCGCTCAAGGCCGAACACTATCTCACGAGTGGACTCAACCGAATGCCAACCAGTGTCATGCGCATCGAAGATTGTGTATCTCATGCCTTTGACCCTACACTATCTGCCGGAGAACGGCCCATATTGCATGCAAAAGCTGCCAAGCCGTTGTCTACCAATAAGGTCGTCAAAGAAGGAGGATTCGAATCCTTCGGACGGAGTTTGCCCTCACAAACCGATTGGAATGTACAAGGCAAAGCGTTGGTTACAGATGTACCCATCACATACCTCGGTTATGTCAACAGAGACACCGGTGTCATCGAAGAGCCGGGGCACCCACTGGATGGTATCGCCATATCCGATACCATCCTCATCTATCCCAAGGGCAGCGGTTCAACCGTCGCGCCGTTTATTCTCATGGGCCTCATATACACTGGAATGGGACCTCGTGCAATCGTCAACCGTGATGTCTGCCCATTGACATTGCCTGCGGCATCCTTGCTCAACGTCCCTTATGCTCATGGATTCGATGAAGATCCCTGTTTGGAAATCAACTCTGGCGATGATGTGATGATGACTCTGACAGATGGAGTCGTCCAACTCCAAGTGGTAAATCGTGGATGAGCATCTCCTTGAGGGAGGACCGTATCTGACCCTTCATGCGTTGCATTGTGACTGGTGGTGCCGGCTTCCTCGGCAGTTACCTCACCGAGCAACTGGTGATGATGGGGCACTCGGTTGTCGTCATCGATGACATGTTTCGTGGAAAGAAAAAAAATCTGCAAGGATGCACAGGCATGGACGGATATCATCTGGTCATGGGCGATGCGGCAATCCGTGCCAATTATGAGAAGGCTGCGGATAAATTGGGAGGCGTAGACTGTGTCTATCACTTGGCTGCAATCAACGGAACACGATGGTTCCATGAACGGCCTGACTTTGTCGTCCAAGTCAATCTCGACACATTGAGAACTGCTCTGGATTTCACAATCACTCGTGGGGCCCGATTTGTATTCACATCTTCACCGGAAGCCTTCGGTGAACAGCCGGAAATGCCGTTAACCAATGAATCCAACAGCTTGTTTTCATCAGCAGCCAAGCACGGTAGACATTCCTATGGAGCCAGCAAATACCTTGGAGAAATCCTTGTACAACATGCCGTGAGCAATGACAGTCTCGATGCGAGAATCGTTCGGCCATTCAATGCCTATGGTCCCCGATTGCCAGGTGATGCTTATGGCCAGGTTACGGGAATCTTCCTTGAGCAATGTCACAAGGGGAAACCCATTTCCATTCATGGCGATGGTTCGCAAACACGCTCATTCACTTGGGTAGAGGAAGCGGTCGAAGGCATCCGATTGGCCGGTGAACTCGATGCTGGACTTGACGGTTCAAACTTGGCGGGCGCAGCATTCAATCTCGGGAATACTGAGGAAGTTAGCATAGCAGAATTGGCTGAATTATGTTTGCAAATCACTGGTTCAGACTCTGAAATAATCTACGAAGAGGTTGGCCATCCCGGAGATTCCAGAAGAAGAAAACCCGACATTTCAGAATCCACTACGGTCCTTGGTTGGTCACCTCATCAAAGTCTAGAGGAAGGGTTGCGTTCCTGCTGGCGCTGGTTACAGGCAGAGCAATAGGTGATTGAATGCGAAAACCGATCCCAAATGGAATCATTGGAATGGTTCACCTCAAAGCTTTACCTGGATCACCAGAATACTGCGGTGATTTGGACCAAGTAGAACGATTCGCTGTCGCCGATGCGAATGCACTTCTTGCTGGAGGTGTCGATGCCATCATGGTGGAAAATTTTGGAGATGTGCCATTCCAAAAGGAAGTCGAAGCAGTGACGATTTCAGCCATGACCCGAATTATCCGTACCATCGTCCAGTTGAGTCCGGTACCCGTAGGCGTCAACGTACTCCGCAATGACCCATTGGCTGCGCTGGCAATCGCAGTGGCTACGGAAGCGTCATTTATTCGTGTCAATGTTCACATTGGAGCCATGATTACAGATCAAGGTTTGATTGAAGGACGTGCTGCTGAGACGCTTCGCCTCCGTGATTCATTGAATTCAGATGTCGCTATTCTCGCCGATGTTGGTGTCAAGCACGCCACCCCATTTGATGACGAATGGTCCCTAGAACAAGAAGCGAAGGATGCTTGGAATCGAGGATTGGCTGATGCATTGATTATTTCGGGCTCAGGGACAGGAAACCCCACTCGAAAGGAAGACCTCGAACGTATTCAGCTTGTTGTGCCAGATGCGAATCTGATTGTCGGCTCAGGTATTCGCCACGAAACAGTATCTGATTTTTCATTGGCTTCCGCGCTGATTGTGGGCACCGCATTCAAGCGAGATGGACGTGTTGAAAACGAGGTTGAGGTCAATCGTGTCCGTGAGCTTTGTCATTCGAGCATGGATCGTAAATAGTCAAATGTCTGTGGGCACAAGCCAAGTACAGTTTCCTCGTCACCGTTGATAATTTGCGCGTATTGACCCATGGCACCAGCCAAGTCGTATCCTCCGGCTTTACCTCTCCAGGATTCGGAGACAATCAGTGCTTCCAGTACATCATCTGAAAGGGAATCGATGGAAACCGTCGCTGAAGAGATCCAGGATTGTACCACATCCCCGCTGAGTACAGCGGTCCCACTCCACACACGGTGATTGCGACCACTGAGTCGCAGAAGCATGTTGAGTGCCTCTTGTCGATTGGACGGTTGACCCATCGGGTTCAACGCATCGTCTGGATCTTCAACTAGGGTATCTGCAACAATGACAATCGGTGCTGTACATTCTCGTTGGGCCGCCTCGATTTTGCCCAATAGGGTGTATTCAACCTGCTTTGAAATGGGGACTCCATGCTTGTGTGGACGTTCTTGTGCAGTTAGAGGACGTTGAATAATCTCCAATCCAAGGGGCTCCAACATCGACGCCCGACGTTTGGATGCGGAGGCAAGAAGGACCATTCCCATGGCAACCCGAGGAGGGTCGCGTTTATTTTCTTGCAGTGAATCCCTCGGTATGGTGGGCCAATTGAGTAGCGACAGTGAGAGAATCCCAACGTATGTCCAAGGACTGGATGACTTGATGCAAGGTGGAATCCCCAATGGGCACCTTTGTCTGTTGGCAGGAACATCAGGTTCGATGAAGTCAAGTTTGGGTTTTGCCATGCTCTACAACGCTGTACTTGAAGGTAAAACATCGGGAATTTACGTCACACTTGAACAATCCAAGGAATCTCTCGCCGGCCACATGGCCAATATGGGCATGAATGTAGATGATCCTCGGGTACGAAGCAACATTGCGATTATCGATTTGGCCGACCTTCGTGTCCAGTTGCACGATGCTGGGAAAACCCACCAAGTGGATTGGATGGGGCAACTCATCAAGCAGTTGACCAATTATCGTGAGAGCATTGGCTTCGAAGTCCTCGTCTTTGATTCACTGGGTGCTTTCTTCACTCTGACTCAAATGGAAAATCCTCGGGATGAAACCTTCCGGTTCTTCGAGGCCTGCCGCAGACTCGGTTTGACGACATTTATCATCTGTGAAATGATGGGTGAAATGAAGAATCAATATGGAGAATACGGTATTGAAGACTACCTTTCAGACGGTGTGATTCACTTGACTATGGAGCGAAGTGGCGACCAAATCAATCGAAAAATTGCCATTGTCAAGATGCGACATACCGCGCATACACTTGGATACCATGCATGGCGTTGGGACCCAGGGATGTGTAAATTCACCATCCATTGAGGAATTATATGCAATCATCATCAAATCCAGATATTGCCTCAAATTCAACCGTTCGGCGAAATAAAAAAGCTGCTAATTTCTTGTTAGTGTTAGGCCCATCCATCATTTTGCTCAAATTTGTGATTGCGACACAGATTTTTTTTGATTTATTCGAGACATCTATTTCTGAAGAAGCGTTTAATCTCATTTGGTATAATTATATGAACAGTGTTGCAGACGGTTTTTTCCAAGGTTCAGTTATAATTGGACTGGGATTAATCTACAATCGAATGTAGATTATTCTACGGTCACTGATTTCGCGAGATTTCGTGGTCGATCCACATCACAACCAAGTGCCAGCGCTGCCTTGTACGCAATCAGTTGCAAAGGCAAAACGGTGAGCATGGGTGTAAACATTGGATCGGTAGCGGGCACAGGAATCGAGATATCCGCCTCTTCTGCAATCGAATCACCCTCTTCATGAATCAGAATAATCTTGGCACCGCGAGCACGACATTCTTGGATACTTGAAACCGTCTTTTCCTTCAATGAATCGTTTGGGGCAACCACAACGACTGGGCTACCTTCTTCCAGCAGAGCAATCGGCCCATGTTTCATCTCACCCGCAGGATATGCCAAACAAGGGATGTAAGCAATTTCCATCAACTTTAGCGCCCCTTCACGTGCAACGGGTGCAGAGATACCACGACCCAAGAACAACACACTTTTTGCATCCTTGACTAAATCAACAACTTCGTCAATTGGACCTTGATTGGCCAGATATTCCTCAACCAGTTGAGGAACTTTCTGCAAAGATTTGACCAGATGCTTCCCTTTTTCTCTAGAAAGAGAACGAGCGCGACCAATTTGGATTGCAAACAAAGACAGGGCGGCAACCATGTTGGAGAACGCCTTGGTGGAAGCCACCGATTGTTCGGGACCAGAGTGAATGTAGCAACCTCGGCCACATTGACGTGCAATGGTCGAACCGACGACGTTGATAACGCCCCGTACCTCACCACCTTTGAGTTGAATTTCCTTGACCGCTGCAAGTGTGTCTGCGGTCTCACCCGATTGACTGACTGCAAAATGAATAGCATCGGTTTCAATGACGGGGTTGTTGTGCCTGAATTCACTGCTGACGTGGGCCACTGTGGGTACGCGAGCCAATTGTTCGATGACTAGACGTCCCACCTGAGAAGCATGCAGGGCGGTCCCGCAACCCAAAAGTCGAACATGCGGGATTTTCTGTAATTGTTTGGCTGTAAGTCCAAGTCCACCTAAACGAGCGTTGCCATTCTTCAGATCCAAACGTCCGGTCAAACATTGACGAAGTGCTTCGGGTTGCTCATGGATTTCTTTGAGCATGAAGTGGGGGTAATCACCAAGTTCAGCTTCACCCCATTCCCCATCCAAAGAGGTGACTTCAGAATCGGTTGTTCTACCATCAAATCGACTGGTTTTGATGCCATCGACGCTAACCTCAGCCAAATCTCCATCCTCAAGACGAATCACTTGTTGAGTCAGTGCTTGCAAAGGCAATGTGTCGCTCGCAACCCAATTTTCTCCCGACCCCAATCCGATGACCAATGGAGAACCGTTTCGGGCACAGATGATTTTCTCATGGCTCTCAAAGACAACACAAATACCCCAAGTTCCCCGGGCTCGTTTGAGTGTACGTCGAACGGCTGTCAGCGGTTTCGCACCGGTAGAAATTTCACGATCAATCATATGAACCAAGACTTCAGAATCGGTTTCCGAACGCAGTTTGATTCCTTCTTTTTCGAGATAATTTCGAAGACTACGAGCATTTTCAATGATTCCATTGTGGACCAAGGCAATCTTTCCATCTGCTGAACAATGTGGATGTGCATTCTCGTCGGTGACCCCTCCATGTGTGGCCCAGCGCGTATGGGCAATTCCACATGTACCTTCGACTTTAGTCGGGAGTGATGCTTCCAAATCGGCGACTTTCCCCGTTTTCTTGTGAACAGATATATCGCCATTTTTCACAGCGACACCTGATGAATCATAACCCCTGTATTCCAATCTACGTAATCCGTCGAGAAGAAACGGAATCGCCTGTTGATGCCCAATATATCCAATGATGCCGCACATATCGAGCCCTCAAATTCTTACAGTTTCTCCACACAATGGACATTTGATTCGACGCGCTTTGTTTGCTCTTGCAGTAAATGTAGAATCGCAATGTTCGCAATTCACAGGAATCTCTGGAGCAGGCAAATCAGGCAAGGGAGGCAACTCGCCGGGGGGTGGTAAGTCGCCGAGTGGAGGCAAATCACCAGGAGTTGGCAACGGAGGCAACTCGCCAGGGGCTGGCAGGGGTGGCAATTCTCCGGGCGGTGGCAATTCACCGGGGTTTGGCAAGGGTGGTAAGCCTGACTCTTCCATCGCCTTATGCATCTCTTCCAAGACTTGTTTCATTTCTGCCTCAGTAGCGCGCTTTTCGCGTCGAGATGCGCGAGCTGCCCGACCGGAAGGTACTGTTTCCTCAACGTCTACAGAATCGGATTCAATGGTGGCGACAATCTTCACTCCATCGGCGTCTTCATCGGTCGATTGCGATACTTCATCTTCAGATTCTTCATCGACAGAAACCACGGGAGTAAGTTCGACACTATCCGAATCAGAGCTGGGAGATTCAAGATCAACCCAGTTCTCGTTGACAAATTCGGTCTCACCTTTGGATTCGCCACGACGACGTCGATTGGTCGTCACGACCAACGCAATGAATAGTGAGAGTGAGCAACAAGTGATCATGATGGTATTGACCAAGGCGTTGAAGGTATTCGAATCCAAACCCAGTTGCAATCGAATGGAATCAAGAATGCCGGAGTCTGGTGTACTTGCAATAGGATCTTCAACCATCTTTCGAACTCTCAAACCATTGCTTGTGGCATAAGTGAAATGCAACTCGCCTGTGTCTTCGGTGCGCCAGGCGGTGACAAGTACACCACTACTGACCATGTCAGATAGCCACATTTCTGTGCCACTGTCTTCCACAGATAACAAACCGTAGTGCAATTTTGGACCGGTGGGTGAAATGGCGTCATACAATATCTGTACACCGCGATCAGTTTCAATCAGTGCAATGTTTGACAGACCGCGAGCTGGAGTCCGGACCTCATCCCCTTGAAACCAAGATGGGGGAGAAATACGTGTCACCAATTCTGCTTCGGCTTCTGAACCTTCACGCCATGCCGTATACAATGACTCCGTACCATCCTTATTTTCAAGCACCAACATTCGACCATGCGTCGCATCATCTCCAACGGCGATTGAGAACGCCCAGTTTTGTTCGTCGGCTGAACCGTGCGCATAGAACATGCCCAGTCGTACCTCTCCCGTAGAGTCATCTCTCAAATTTTGATGAAGAATGTGAAGGTCATCTTTTCCGATTTCAATTTCAATCGGAGGTGCTGATCGAGGGTACATTTCGATATCAAGAATTGTATTGCGATGGATTACCCAATCATCCGCGGACAAGGGTGAATCTGTCTTGATTAGGAAGATTGAAGTGGCATCCTGGTAAGTCCCACCGGTGAGTAAATCTCGATGATAACCTGCGAGAACCACGGTGTCATCCTTCTGATCCAATCCCAGTCCCCAA
>DAHO01000020.1 GCA_002498455.1 Euryarchaeota archaeon UBA602 | reverse complement strand
CAGGATGATGATTCGTCAGGTGACTCACCGGATGACATTTGGAGTCCAGAATACATCAATCAGATTCACCCTTGGGGAGGAGATGACCGGATCCAATTCAAGGCCTATCACGACTACTTTACGATGAAAGATCGCATGATGCAATTGGCAGAGAAGGATTACCAATACTTGGGGCAATCTGTCAACATCATGTCTTTCCACGAAGGTCTCAATGGTGGGACAAATGCTCGCGGCGTGGAAATGACGCAGAACAGTTACGAGGGTCATTTCTACAGTCATTCGTCACCTTGGTTGAAGATTACCGGCGGCGGTGAAGAACTGAGTGGTGTTGACGGAGGAGAATGCAATGACTTCGTTGGCGATTGCGGAAATTATGCTGAGATTCCTGATGTCCAGATGATTGGGAATTTCCATGCTCGTGAATGGATGTCATATGAAGTTCCAATGATGTTCCTTGAAACCATTGCGCATTACTACGGCATGGCCGGAATCGACAATGACGGCGATGGTTTGGTCGATGAAGACACATGGGGTGACTCCGATGGAGACGGTCAACTCGATGATGATGGCGACTGCCTTTCGTTGGCATCAAATTTCCAAGACTCTAATGGAGATGGAATCGCTTGTGGCCCCGGTGACCTTGGAGTCGATGAAGACTTCTCTGAGCAACAAATCACCGATTTGGTCAACACACGTGAGATTTACCTTGTCCCCATGTTGAATGTGGATGGCAACCGTTACGACCGCGAGGTCTTCTGTGGCGAAGATGCTTGGAACTGTGATTCAGCAGGTTGGAGAAAGAATCTCCGCGATAACGGAGTTGAGGGTATCACTCCAATTCCAGATTTGCAGGAAGAGGTGGATGAAAGCTGCGACGGTGTTGACTTGAATCGAAATTTCCAGTATGAATGGGGTGCACCGTTAGGAGCGACAGGCCCTCTCGCCCCAGGAGCATGTTATGCTGGTGGTCCAAACAATGATGTTTACAATGGACCGGTAGATGATACCGACAATGATGGTGACGGACAAATCAATGAAGATCACGTCGATGGAAACGATGATGATGCCGACGGTCAAACAGACGAAGATTGGTGGGGCGGTAATTCTGAACCCGAAACACTGTTTGTTCAAGATTTGACTGAAATGAACGATGACGACAACAATGGCGCTTCCGATTTCGCAGCCACCCTTTCCTGGCATTCTTTCTCCGAATTGGTCCTGTATCCATGGGGTCATTGCACCGATTGTGAAACACCGGACCACGATCAACTGATTTACCACGGCGATAAGATGGCAGAAATGACCCGATATGCAAACATTCAGAGCAGTGATTTGTATCCAACAACTGGTGATTACTGTGACTGGCAATATGGGGTCCACGATTCATTTTGTTACACCATGGAAATCGGCACGGCCTTCCACCAGCGGCCAGAAGAAGTGAATCACATCGCAGTCCGAAATCTAGGTGTTCCGTTCTACATTGCCGAAGTGGGCGACAATCCGCGCGAACGTGCGAATTTGGGTATTCAGGAAGTCGAAAAGAGTCAGTGGCTCATCAGTTCAGATGATTTGGTCATTCCAGAATCCGGTCCGGTTCCAATCTCCATGTGCATCGATCCCTATTTCCCATTCACCAACGATGAGAATTACTCGCACGTGATGTGGCGAATTGTCAAGCCAACTCGTCAGCAGAGTGACTATGGCCCGAAAGAATGGGTCGAAGAAGATTGGATGATGACTGGCTTCCAAGAGACCGGTGAAAACTGCACATTGGACAACAATGGTACCGGTGTTTTGGTCGTTGCAAACGTCCCTGTCCCCGAAGATTTCAGTGGTAAATTGCATTACAAGTCGATGCTAGGTACGCGTTCAGGGACCTTCCCATTCTCATATCCTGCTCCCGGAGCTTATGAGGAAATCAACATCGCTTATCGTGCACCGTATGGAAACCCGATTCTTGCCTTCTTACTATTCTGCTTAGTTGCAGGAACGGTTTGGGGAAGCCTTGGTCTTGCCATCCAGAAAATGAATGAATCTGAGGAAGAAGATGCATTCCCAAATGAGAAACCAGAAGCTGTGGTTGTCTCAAAGAAGAAATGAGGTGAATTGAATGGGACAAAGTGACGAGTTTTCCTCAAGATGGGGGCTGATTTTTGCCACCATCGGAGCGGCAATTGGAACCGGGAATATCTGGCGTTTTCCTCGTATGGTCGGGGCCAATGGCGGCGGGACATTCTTGATTCCGTGGCTGTTCTTCCTGTTCGCTTGGTCGATTCCGCTGGTGATTGCAGAGTTTGCTCTGGGTAAGCGTAGCCGAACCGGAACGGTGGGAACCTTCCGAATCTTTGGTGGCAAGAAATTGGCTTGGATGGGCCTTTGGACCGCTTGGATTTCCACCGCGATCGGATTCTATTATGCGGTGGTTGCCGGTTGGTGCATGAACTACTTCCAACTTGGATTTAGAGGCGGTTTGAGTGAAGGAATTGACACAGTTGAAGTCTGGAATAATTTCCTGAACTCTACAGAATTGGTGATTCTCTTCCAGACCTTGGTCATCGTCATCACCCTGTTCGCGATTTGGGGAGGTGCCAAGATGATTGAGAAGGCGAATACAGTCATGATGCTCAGTCTGTTCGCCCTTCTCTTCCTCGCACTGTTCCTCGCTCTATGGATGGATATGTCCGATGGTTCCCTTGATGGTGCTCTGTTCATGTTCAGCGTTGACTTTGAGATTCTAGCTCAACCGGAGACCTGGATCAATGGTTTATCTCAATCTGCTTGGTCGTGTTCGGCCGGTATGGGCATGGCAATCACCTATGCGGTCTACATGCGCAAGGATGAGGATACGACTCTCAACGCGTTCACCATGGGATTGGCCAACAACAGCATCTCCATCATCGCTGGATTGACGGTTCTGAGTGCGATTTTCGCGGTTCAGGATGATCCATTGGCCACCGTTACGGGTGGTTCAAGCGCCATTACCTTCCTCGCATTGCCCGAAGTATTCGCTCAGGCCCCGGGTGGCTCCGTCACACAATGGGTCATGATGTGGGCGTTCTTCTTGGCTCTGACATTCGCAGCTTTGACGAGCATGATTTCAACCGTTGAACTCTGTGTTCGAAACTTCGTCGATCATGGATTTGAACGCAACAAGGCGGTCGGCTTGACCGGCGCAGCCATCTTCTTCTTCGGATTGCCATCGACGTTCGTCTGGATTCGTCTGGATGCCGATGGGGTTGCCTTCCCTGAATTCCTAGAGGTCCAAGACCACATTTGGGGCTATGGCTTGATGTTCAGCGGTCTGTTCATCGCCTACACCATCTGGCAATTTGGATTCAAGATTTGGCGAGAAAAGGTCGAGGCCGGCGAAGCCGAAGGTGGTCTCATGGGTTACATCAAACACGGTACGCCTGCCTTCCGAGATGAATTCATCAACACGGGAGACAACGACCTTTGGATCGGTCGTTGGTGGGATTTCCTGATGTTCATCGCCTTCCCCGTTTTGTTCACAGTCCTCATTGTGTCTTACTTCAGCGACATGATTGCAAACACACCGGATGTATGGAATCCATCGAACCCGAAGGGCATCACCATCATTCTGTTGTTCTGGGGTGTGGTTGCAACGGTCTTCATCTTCTTCAACAACGTCCTGGTGTCTCGACCATTGTATCGCAACGTTCCAGAAGGCGCAGGCGCAGGTGCAGACATCTCGATGTTGCCCGGTGGCGATGACGAACTCATCGGTGTTGTCGGAGACGTCTTTGAAGGGTGGGAACACCACGCATCTTCCGAAGACCTGATGGACGCGGAACTATCCTAGGACCTTCGTGGAAGCCGAGGCTAGGGGCCGCGAGCCCGCTCGTTGGTGCATGCACTGGGCGGAAGTCAGTGTCTTTGATGACAATGCGACCGCACTGGGAATTGACATCTCCGATTTGATGGGAGCCGCAGGACAAGGATTGGCCGCTCAGGCTGTTCGAATGCTGAACAGTGCCGCGAAACCTCGAGGTCCGGTTTGGATTTTGTGTGGTCCAGGCAACAATGGTGGTGATGGATTTGCCGCTGCGTTGGGGTTGATTGAAGATGGGGTCGATGTCAGATTACTCGCCACTCATTTGATTCAGCATGGTCCGACAGCGCAAGCCTTCAGAGATCGCTGTATTGCGGCTGGGATTCCATTGTCGATTTGGCCTGAAGTGCAATCAACGATTGGAACCGGTACTCCCGCATTGGTCATCGATTGCTTGCTTGGTGCTGG
This sequence comes from Euryarchaeota archaeon UBA602, assembly GCA_002498455.1. Classification (GTDB taxonomy): domain Archaea; phylum Thermoplasmatota; class Poseidoniia; order Poseidoniales; family Thalassarchaeaceae; genus MGIIb-P. The sequence goes on along the minus strand of DAHO01000020.1, from coordinate 3,883 downwards.
ACCGGGACGTTCGGGTGTAAGGTTACGCGGCGATGTTGCAAATGTGCGCCATTGGTTAGCGGAAAGTCGAGGCAAGCAATCCCCTGTACTGGCTTGTGATATGCCCACCGGCCTCGGTGGTCCTGATGTGATCACAGCCACTGCAACAGTCACTTATCATGCCGAGAAATGGTCCTTGAGAAATATCGATGGTCGCATTCAAGATGACGTGGGAGAGATTTACACAGCAAACTTGCCATGGCCCGCTCGCGTCGAAGATTGTGGGCCAGGGGATGCTAGAAGACATCCTCCAATCAGGGTCGATGCGCGTAAAGGCGACCGAGGTCGTTTACTCATCGTGGGCGGTGGTCCATACCATGGAGCCCCTATCCTCTCCGGCTTGGCTGCAGAAAGAAGTGGATGTGATCTGGTTCACTTGGCCATGCCATCCGATGCGGTTGAACGTGCAGAATGGCCATTGTCGTTAATCCCTGAAGACATTCCAGATGCCACTCACATCACGACACGTTCGGTTGCAGCGATTTTAGATCGAGTATTGAACGGACGGGGTTGTCAAGCCGTCTTGATTGGACCGGGATTGGGTCGAGAAAGTGAGTCGATTGAAGCAGTTTGCGATCTAATCGAAAAATTGGTCGAGGCGAATATTCCGTTGGTGATTGATGCCGATGCCATTCGGGCCCTTCCATCCCACGAATGGCCTGCAGGAATGGTCGGAGTGGTCACCCCTCATCAAGAAGAGATGGCCCATTGGTTGGGGGCATCCGATCCTGTTGAGATTCTCAACATTCGAGCGAGACGCGATGGTATCGAGCGTGTGGTTGAGGACGAATCTTGCGTCATCGTCCGTACAGGAGCTGAAGACGAACTTTGGGCTCCGGGAGGGAGGCATTGCTTCGCATCGGGCGGCCATGCACGGATGTCGGTGGGAGGCACTGGAGATTTGTTGAGCGGTTGTATTGCGGGATTGATTGCCCAAGGAATGAGTCCGTGGGCTGCCTCTCGATTGGGTTGTGCACTATTGCGTACTGCAGGTGCGTCGGCCGCAATTGAATACGGCCCTGGATTGTCAGCATCGGATGTTCCAAGTCACATTGCTCGAACCTTGGCCACCTGGACCGGACATGCGGAAGACCGTGATGCTTGAGAATGAGAAGCCCTTGGTCGAATCGTGCCGAGCCTCAAGGAATGGATTGCCATAGGTGCGTTTGTCGCCTTTGTGTTGATTCCAATTTGTTGGCGATTCTGGCGAAGATGGGACCGACCCTCCAAGGCGGCTGTGACTGAAATGCTCCGCCGTATTCGCGAGAGGGACATTCGTGAAGCCTTTATTCGGGAAGATGCAAAGTTGCGTGAACAACAGCGTCTTGAGGCTGAACGCGAGTTATCGATGCGCAAGGCTCAGGCTCCGGTACCCGTAGAGAAATCCACTCTAGCATCTGCATTTGGCAATCTGGGAGCAGTTGATTCCACGGGAACTGCGGTTCTTGAATCCAGTCCGGCCCCCCCTCCGCAAACCCTCGTTGCCCCGGTTGAGAATGTCGATCAGTTGGTTGACAGTCTTGAGATTGATGATATTCTTGAAGATGTGATTCCCGAAGCAGCCCCTGTGGCGGTACAAATCCATCAAGAATCAATCACGGATGAGGATGATTCATGGGTGGCCCAAGAAGGCGATGATGGGTGGTCAGGGGTTGATTGGTGATGCTAGAGAATCCGAAAAACCGTGCCCTGCGAGCACGTGATGAATTGAAATCGGGCGATTATGATATTCGACGGATGGTACGAGAATACATTCGTTATCTGGGGATCGCAGTTATCAATGCTATATTTTTCTGGGGTTTGTATGAACTGATGTACTGGTTGGATCCCTTGGCCCTTTATCCTGCAACCGTTGCCTGGGCCATCGCCTATGTTGTCGGATCTTTCGAAGCCCATTACCTGCATAGAACATTCACATTCAAGTCCAATGCGAGTTACAAAGATAGCCTCTACTGGGCATTGATTGTGTACGGAACCATTGGCGTTCTTTCGACCATTTCTGAGCATGTTTTGGTCTACATCTTTGATGTGCATCACCGAATCGCTTGGGCACTCAACATGTGTGCATTCGGATTCATGATGTTCCTTGGTCTCCGCTTACTGGCCTTCCCACCCGAATTGGATTCTGAAGAATAGTGGCACCCCCTTGTTTGAAGAGGGCTCGGGCGCGCGCGCGTGCGAGGAAGGCGAATGATGGTCAATCCAATCCGCCGAATTACCGAGGCCATGTACGGTCTCAAGGCTTCACTTTACAGTCGAGCCGACCTCTCCAAGGACTTCGGTCGCTATTTTGTCGTCGCCTGTCTGAATTCGATTTTCATGTTCGCAGTCTACCAGTTGTTGTATTGGTGGAATCTATTGGATGCCTACAACGCCGAGTTTGCTTGGTTCGTTTCATTTGTCATTGGAACGATTGAAGCCCACTATGTGCATCGTCGTGTGACCTTCAAGTCGAAGGCAAGATACGGTGAGAGTTTGTATTGGATGTTCTTCGTCTACACCATTATCGGAATTTTGTCGACTCTGACCATCTCCGGATTGATTCGAACCTTTGAGGTCCAGTATCAATTGGCTTGGGTGATCAACAACATTCTGTTTGGTTTGGTCTACTTTGCCGGGCTTCGGCTGTTGGCATTCCCTCCAGAAGTCGATTCTGAGGCGAATGAACAGCCCTCAGATTGAAGAGGCCTCCTCACGCGCGAGGCGGTATGTTCCAGCGTCCACGCGGCACCCGCGACTTCGGTCCGGCCGAGATGGCACGCCGCACAGCCCTTGAGCGTCTGTGTGATGAGCAGGCAGCACGACATGGATTCCTACGCGTGGCCACACCCACTTTCGAGAGCTTGGATTTGTTTACGGCTAAGTCCGGAGATGCGGTGGTTGGAGAGTTGTATGCCTTTGAGGACAAGGGTGGTCGACCACTCACATTGCGTCCTGAATTGACCGCGCCTGTCATGCGCATGGTCGCCAATGAAATGCGTTCTGTTCCCAAACCCATGCGCTTGGCCTACTACGGTTCCTGCTTCCGCTATGAGGAATTCAAGACGGCTCGCTACCGAGAATTTTGGCAGTACGGTTGTGAAATCATCGGCGCTTCTGGACCGCTGGTCGAAGCGGAAGTGGTGGCTTTTGCCATCTCCTTGATGCGTGCCGCAGATGTATCCGATTGGTCAATGAAGATTGGACACGTGGGTATTCTCAATGATCTACTCGCGGGTCTTGAGATTCCTGAAGACAACCGTCGAGATGTCATGCGACTGCTTGACAAGGGGGACTTTGCTGGATTGGGTGCCAAGGTCTCTGCCGATGCTGCGGACAAGTTGGAGGCCTTCGCATCTCTATCTGGAGGCAGTGATGTCATTCCTGCAGCTCGTACCATGCTCGAAGAGATGGGCGTGGCCACTGAGAGTTTGGATTCACTCGGTGAAATGATGTGCAGTTTGGAAGGATTGATTCCCAACATGCCTGCAACCAGCATCGACCTCACGGTGGCCCGAGGATTGGATTACTACACCGGCATGGTGTTTGAATTCGAAGTCGCCGAACTCGGTGGAGAATCCCAAGTTCTTGGAGGAGGCTCTTACCGATTAATGCATCTGTTTGATCTAGACGAGTTGGATCCATGTTGTGGATTTGGACTTGGATTTGATCGCATTCTCATCGCCTTGGAAAAGCAAGCGGAACGATTGGGACGCAACGAAGAGGTTCCAGGAGAATCTGCTGGCCCGGGCAGTTTGGCCGTGATTCCATTCAAGATTGATCCGAGCCATGTTCTCGGCCTTGTCGGCGAACTCCGTGAATCAGGAGAACGTGTTCTGCTTGAACTGCGTCAACGCAACTTGGG
>DAHO01000072.1 GCA_002498455.1 Euryarchaeota archaeon UBA602 | reverse complement strand
TTTCGAGTCGAAACATCCACACTAAAGGGGCGTTTGGCGACACTGGCTAGACGCATTCCCACTCTTCCACTGACTCGAACAGGTAAACCACATCTCGATTGGGATCAGGGATTGCCTTTGCATCTGTTCCTCGGCATCGTTTGTAGAAATTCGGAGGATACAGGATTGTCAAAGTTGGTCGAAGATGCATTGGCCATTGAAACCCGACCTGAATCAACAATTGAGGTTGAAATCGAACCCAAACCTGTGCCGGCTTGGATGGAACGATTTCACTCCTAAACATCTTCACCGGACATCAGTGCTTCCAACTTGTCAATCGCAACGCGTTGACGACCAACATCTCGACTCAATCGCTCATATGCGGCTTGTTCAAGCATCCGACGGATGGCATCGCGATCGCGTAGCAGTGTATTCACACGTCGCTGTGTTCGTCGAAGGTCCGCGGCGTCCGCCATGGCCATGCGAAGGAGAACTCTGACTTGAGGCCTCGCACGATGATTCAAGAAGAAGGGGGATGAGGGAGGTGTGTGAGCGATACCCGTGCGGCACGTGACCGACGTGCTCTGATTCTGATTTTTGTCAGCGCATTCCTTGCTGCACAGTGGCATTGGGCCTTCGGTGCATTGGGTTTGTGGGTTCTGGTTCTAGGCCAATTTGAGCGACGAGGAATTCTCGACAAATGGAACGCAACAAGGGTCTTGGGTGGACTTCTGATGCTACGCAGCAATCGTGGACAAGAGACCATCGAGAAGGTGGCCAAGCCCCGAGCATTTTGGCGGCTTTACGGAGAGGTATCGATGTGGACCTGTTTCTTTGTCATGATTTTCATTGTCTTGTTCCTATTGCTTTCCTTTGGTTCTGCTCTCATCTATGGAGTCCCAAAGAGCGATGCTCCTGCCAGTCAACTCATCGTATTGCCCGGAATCAATCCAATCATTCCATTTTGGTGGCCAGCCATCGCCTTTGTTGGTGCTTTGGTCATTCATGAGTTTGCTCACGCCTTGCAAGCGAGAGCGCACGGAATGAGGGTTCGATCGGTGGGTCTACTCATGTTGGGTCCATTTCCTGCAGGCGCATTTGTGGAACCTGAATTTGAAGAATTGACAAAAGCACCTCGACGGGAACGGGCGAGGTTGTTTGCTGCAGCTCCGGCGACCAACATGTATGCAGGACTGCTTTCTTGGTTGCTGATTTGTCTGTTAGCCAGTCAATTTTCTGTCATCAATCCGGGTGTACATGCTAATGGGATTATCGAGGATACCGCTGCGGCAGATTCCGGTTTGCAACCTTGGGAAATCATCACTCACTTTGACGGGAACCCTGTTTCTACTGCGGGAGAGATGACTGAACAACTGGATGCTCATTCCGCCGGAGATACGGTGAATCTTACCGTCTTGAGTCATCCAAACGAGAATCAATTGCGAACGGAGAGAGTCATTAGCGTGACTCTGTCCAGCAAATGGGATTATCTCAAATCGCAAAATATGACAGATTCAGAAATTGAATCGATGGGTATTGATGAAGACGATGCCTTTCTAGGGGTTTCAGGGATGTCCAGCGGGTCTAGTGGTATTGATCGATTGGTTGGGCCCATGGCCTGGGAAACAAATCAACCACTGTACATGGACGCCTTGGGAGTGGCTGTTCAGCCATTCGTTTTGATTGGTATCCCCATCGGTTTTGAAGGACAAATTATGACACCCCAAGAGATGGAATTTATCGAAGCAGATGGATGGTTGGGGGATATTCTGGGCACCACAGTGCTGATGGCAATCATCACCCTACTGTTTTGGTTCATCTGGTGGAATTTCGGTTTAGGGTTGGCCAATTTGATTCCAATCATTCCATTTGATGGAGGACACCTGATGAAGGATTTCTTGGGTGTTGTCGTTGGAGGTATTCATCGATTTACGCGGCATCCACATGCACTGAAGACAGAATTGACGGTGTCAAAAATATCGTCTTTCAGCAGCCTATTCCTCTTCATGGGCTTGCTCTTGATTATCATCGCTCAACAGTTGTGAGGCCTGAGCTTCTTCCCGCTCAGCCTGAGCAATTTCAGGTGCGGTTTTCATCACTCGGTCCGCAACACGTTCCCAAACAGCTGGAATCGCGAGTAATACGATTGCAGTCATGATCAATTTCGACCATGTTGCATCTGGAACGGATTGGCTATTATCGGATAGGCCCAATTTGATTGAACCCACCCATGGAATCTCTGCTCCTGCGACTCCCATCACCCATTCTCCCTTGGTGGTTTGGACCGGATTCCCATGCTCATCTGAAAGTCCCGGCCCTTGACTCAGGGTATTGGCGTCGGGCTGGTCAATCATGCAATCGTTGTTATCACCCTTGGTGAGATATCCTGCATGAACGGGGTTCCAATCCTCAATTCTGAGATTGTAAGCCCCACCGTGGTATGGACAAAGAATGTCGAATGTCCAACTGATGCTTGAAACATTGCGAAGTGTGGTACCAGGGACATCCCATCCTCCCGATGTATTCTCCAGTACTTCGAGCAGTGCGCGATGAATCACTGGTGTATCTGAGCCACCATTTTTCTGATAGATGATGACATCCCCCGGCATACCATGACTTTCATACCCCTCAAAATCTCCTCCCGATTCTGTTGCTTCCACGAACGTGATGATGTCTTTTCGTTCTGGTGTCATCACCAAAACCAAATCGCCTGCATCGATTGAACCGACTTCTCCATTCTCATCATGCTGCATAGAATTGGATTCGATGACCACCATCGGCGGCCATGACCCAGTCATCAACACAAGAACGGAAATGAGGACCGCAATCAGTCCGCCAGCGAGCAAGGCCTCCCGAATCCAGGACCATGCCTCGCCCATGGCGTTCACTCCTCTTCTTCTACAACGTGAAGTTCAGGTCTGTCACCTGGGGCTGGGAAAGACAGCCACATGAGCGCACCCATAGTCAGCAATAATGCCCAACCAGAGATGTCATCGAAGTATGGTGCTGCATACGAACCGGGAGAAATCCCATTCAAGAATTCCCAAATGTGAAGTGTATTTTCTCGTGCCCCATTTTCAGATGTTGCAAGGCCCCAAATCATGTTGTACAACTGCAAGAGGACACCACTCACAGTGACAAAGGCCACCGAGCGGTTGAACCACTGCTCTCGGAACATCTCAACGTTGATCAGTCGGGACAAGCGTGAATCATCAGTCGCCCACCAATTAATGATAAAATCCTCGGGAACCGTTTGATTCGCTTCCTCTGGAGTCGAACGACCGCGGAGCAATCCATGCTCGATGTAGTGAGCTTTCAGACGGGCACTCCAAATGGCGCCCAAGGTTTTGGCGGCTTCTTCGGCTTCCTTACGTTCGCGCCCAAGTTCAGCCCGAGAAGTGAGGTTCAATGTCTGCATCAAGAAACTCCATTGACCTTGGTAATGGATGAATTCCGGACCAATGAAAATCAATGCTGTGAATCCGATGAATAAACCAATCCAGGTACCCGTACGCAGATGTTCAAGATCTTCAACTTGGGCTCCATCCAAAAAGAAGAAGAAAACAATGGCCCACAAGACCATTGAGAATGAAATGAACGATAGCGTTCCGAGTATGAACAAATGGCGTTCTCTCTGCCCTTCCCACCAATTTTTGAACGGTGCCAACAACTTACTCATACACATCACTCTCGGCTAGAATTACTTCTGGCTGCCCCCCGCGAAGCTCTAGCCACAGTTGAGTGTTCGCCTTGAACGGGCCCTAACGGGCCCGGAATAGATTGATATCAAATGGCACGGGTGTCGGCGTAGCCGACAGTCGGCGAGGGTTGTCAAAAATGAGGAAAATTGCGATATTCATTCTGTCGACCCTACTCTTTTCTTATGCGCTGCCATTGGCAGATGCTGCCACTGAAACCCAGTTCACAGATGGAACTTCGACATTTACTCATGTGTTCAGCCAAGCAGGTGATTCTCCTACCCCCGGAGTGACTCTACCGTATGGAGCTGATGTGCAAAATGTTGAGTTTGAAGTTGAAGGATCTGCTTCGACTTCGACTTGGATGAACCGGACAACAAATGCTGATTTTGGTGGAGCGGGGACCACTGGTTCAAGTCAACAAGGACAGTACCTCAACCAGTTCGGTTGGTACTACATGTACAAGCAAAACGTAAAGGTCGAAAACAACCAAGTGGAATTACGCCCTACCGAAACGACGACCGATTGGGACATGGACAACACCAACGATATCTCGTCCAGTTCCGGTGGGAGCATCAACACCACCGGACATCACTTTTCCAGTGCTGAAGCCGGATACAACGGAATCAGTGATACTGGAAGAATCAGTCTTTCCGGAGGAACTTGGGGGAATTATATCGGAGCTACTGTTGAACAATTGAATGAATATCACGTCATTCGTTATTCAAGCATCACTTCGTCGTATGGAGGATACAACTTCAATTCCATGAACCGATACAATGCATCAACTGGTGCCTATATTGGAACGGTAACGATGGCATACAATAACTGCAGTTCAACCAACCTATACTATGTCTCAGACATGACAAGCGATGGTGACGGAACTGTTTGGATGGCTTCGTTCTACACCGCGACCTCCTCAGCGTATGGTGGCATCTCCAAATGGTCGGTCACAAAGAATCAGCAGAATGTAGTGACTTACACTTGTGAGCGATTCTGGATGGCGCAAGAAATTGGTGG
>DAHO01000042.1 GCA_002498455.1 Euryarchaeota archaeon UBA602 | reverse complement strand
ACAGTCATTTCTGGAATTTGCTGATGAGCCGGCATTGTCATCTGTTGTGGTGCAGGAAGGCGGACGTGACCATCCAAAGAGGACTCAAATCTCCAGTCAACACCCAATAACTCTAGTTTGGGCATATCTTCTTCCAAGGGGCTGTAGAAGAAATTCAGGTTGAAAACAGGACCGATGACGTAGCGTTCAATGCGTGCACCGTCTAGGCTTTCTTGATCAATAACTCCCTCCTTTAGCAAGGTAGATGCTTTCTGTGAATACTCTTCGAAAGACGAACATGTGAAGAATCCTCGTTCCAATTTCTTCTGCGCATGGTGCAACTTCACGATGACCAAGCAATCAATGTCCTCAGGATTGTCAATGGCTTCGGGGTAGGGGAGTCCAGCCTGCTCGAGAATCCAATAGTAATCCTGCTCTTCTGTACGCTCTTCCATCCTCAGCATGTTTCGACTTCCAAACAAAGGTACGCGGAAATCCTTCTCAATCTTCTCGATGGGGCTGTATGATGTAAACGAACGATTTGGAATATAGATGACATTCCGATCCCGCATTTGTTGTTGAAAATCAGTTGCCATGACATCGTTGAAGGAATCCAGTACTATGGCCTTGTCAACCATGCCTCTTGTGACGCGACCAGATGAATTACGACGCGTTTTGAAATATTGGGAGTAGGTTTTTTCTCGACCTTTTTGACAGTACGCAACGGTCGGAAACCCTTCTTCTATGGCTCCATCACAAATGTCCAACGCACTATGACTAGCCGTCATTCCGATTCGCAATTTGAGTTGGTCATATTCGTCAATAATCTCGCGAATGTCTTGAGAACCAATCATCCGACTAACCACCACGTTGCAAAGCCATCAATTCCTCAGTGGACAATGTTTCACCAGACATCAACTTGGACATGAGGTCCTGTACTTCAACTCGGGCTGGCGCCCCAGTTCCTGATTTGGTTTCTGTGACTTTTCCACGGTTGTTGTGGGCTCTGACAATGTCAAGAATTGAATGCAGGCAGCGGAGACTGACAATGTAAGTTTGGTGAGCTTGATCAGCCTCCCTCTTGGCACGACGAACTTCAGCCTGACTGCCATCAGCTTGCTCGCGCAGGCGGTCAACTTCTTCACTCAACTTGAGCATCAAATCGTGCGCCTCTTGGGCACTTTCAGCAGCTAAGGTCACCTCTTGATGTGCCGCTTCCTGGGCGTCAATCGCAACCTGGAGTGAGGCTCTAGCATCCTTGAGTTCAACATTTGAATCTTCTTTTTCGGTCATGTCTCGTAATTTCCGCTTCATCCGCTTCAATCGATCCATGGCTTTGTCCTCGTTTTTCCCAACGTGAATGCCCATCTCAAATTCGTTCTCAAGAATTTGGATTTTTCTTCGCAGCGATGCAGGAGTGTCTTCCTTTTCTCTGCGGCCTCTGCGACCGCCACGTCCCTGTTGTTGTTGCGATTCTGGAGTCATTTCCCGTATGGCTTGCTTTGCATCACGAACCAACTGATTCTTTTCAGCACGTTCAGCCTTGGCGGTGCGCACAGATGCATTTGCATCATCACGGATGACTTTTTGACGCTGAACTTCAGAAATCAACTCACGTACTTGGCTGTTGTACGTATTTCGCGTCCCGATAAATTCACGCATTTTCTCGTTCAATCCATCACGATTCTCACGACTGGTCGTGGCTTTTTTATCAACGATTTTGCGAAGATCTTCTAACTTCGGTAGAATCTGTTCCATTCGGTTCACCTCGTTGTTCTAGCCACGTCAGAACATCGGTAGCCCTCCCAACTGGAGGTGCCATATAATCGCTACTCTTCTCCATCGCCCCCTTTGGGGGCGTTATTCACCTGTCGAACTGAATCTTAGAGAACGATTAAACCCCGCCCGTGAATGGCATGAATTGATTCACATGTTCATAGACGGAATGCCTGGGATGGACCGAGTATTGGCGACAGATGTCAACGCACCTTATCTCACCCTAGTCACAGGGCCACCGGGTGCCATGAAGTCTTCATTCTGCTTATCATTGGCATCCAACCACCTCCGCCAGTCAGGTGGTTTTGGTCTCTATTGTACCGTTGAGGAAACAACCAACAGTTTGTTGCGGGCTTCACACTCGCTGGGCCTTTCATTGCCTCAGAATCTGCAAATTACTGATTTCACTGAATTGCGTAATGAAAATGAAGCAATGGATTACCTCAAGTTCACCCAGAAAATGATTGAGCATTTCAAGCGAGAAAGAGGGGATGCATTCTCTGTATTTGTGCTGGATTCTTTGGGCGCAATTTACAGTTTGACAAGTGTCGATGAAGAAATGCGAAAAAGGATGTTCAAATTCTTTGAGTTTTGTCGGAGCCAGAATTTGCATACATTTGTGATTACAGAGCGACAGGCTGGCGAGAATGCCGAACTCGAAGGGAACGAAGGATTCCTAGCCGATTGCATTTTGAATCTCGGTCTCGATCGTCGCAATGGACAAATCGTGCGCACTTTGCAAATCGAAAAAATGCGACATGTGCGTCACTCTATGGAAAAGCAAGCGATGGAAGTTACCGGTGCAGGAGTCAGTTTGCTCGGACCGTTATTTGATTAAGCCAAATCGAGAATCCTTGCTGCAGCATCTTGTAGAATACTTCTTGCCAGCCCCACATTCACTGAGAGTGAAGCCACGGCTAGCAAAATTCGATTTTCATCGACACGATTTGACAATAGAATTTTCTCATTTGTACGAATCATCATTTTTGCTGGAATCTCGGGGGCGAGAAGATCTAACCCATGCCAATTGGCTACAATGGCTTCAGCATCGGGATTGTCTGGCGTATTGGTAATCGGCAACGCATCCGGGCCGATCAAAACGACCCATAGAATGCCTTCACACTCAAGAATATCTTGCATCAACCGGTCTCGCATGAACTTGCGTATCAAAGAAGGGGCATCATTGTGACGATGGTTGTACTCGCAAGGGACCCATCATTAACCAACCATCATGACCTCGATAGAATCCTGTGATATATCCTCTAGGTCGAAGTCCACGACGGTGATACAATTGGATTGCTGGATCATTGTCTTGTCGAACTTCGAGCTGAACCCGCTTAATCCCGAGATTTTTGGCCGTCTGAGCAAAGGTCGACCAACCTTGTCCTCCGAACCCTTTCCCTTGTAAATCGATGGAAACAGAGAACGCCAAAACTCTCGCGGTTTGCTGGTTGAGTTTCATGGCCCACAAAATACCGTAATCTTTGCGTCCGTCGGATAGTACCCACATTCCAAATCGTTCATCCAATGGCAACATCTGCAAACGCTTCGTTTCGTACAATTCACCCGTCGTTTCATAGATCAATTGTCTTGCCTCTAGCAAACGACGATTGTTCCATTGATTCAATGCAGGAGACTTGACCCATTTGAGGTGTTCCAATGCATCACCGCTGTCGTCGTTCACGTTCGTCTGAATTCAGTGTACGCCGTCGACCTCTTGCAGCACCGACTTGGCGCCGTCGAGGTTTCTTGCTCGAGTCGACTTTTTCCTTGGATTCGCTTTTTCCAGATTGGTTTAGAGATTGTAATCCTCCACTGTTCAACAAGGCACCCAAGTCCTCCATGGACAAATTCTCTCCACTGCTGGCACGTGTTTTGACATCTTCAATTCGAATTCCAATGGATTTCTTTGTCCTTCTTTCACCTTTCTTTTGAACCCGAGCATAGGCCTCTAAACGGCCGCATTCTCGTCGCATCTTCTTCAATTCAGAACGCTGCGATTTTATTGCGTTCAGCATCTCAGCAATCCGTTCGTTTAGTTTGCGGATTTCCTTTGGATTAGCTTTCTGACCGGGGGCATCTTCACGGGCTTCCTCTGCGATGACTTTTCGCTCATCTCGTAATTTATCCAACTGTTTCAGTTTCTCATCTTGATTTCGAAGCAACTCAATGTATTGTTGATGCAGTTCATTGCCTCGAACCTTTTGGGCATACATCGCTTTGAGTTCAAAGAAGAACGAGAACAACTTAACCTCATGGTCGCGATTGGGCATTTTTGACAGGTCATTCGGTATCGTCGCCAGTCGGCGATGGGTTTCCATTAAACGCTGTACAATGATTTCTAGAGGGGGTGGTACATTTTGGTTGATTTGGTCTCGATCGGCTTTTGTTTTCTGAGCCTGGCTACGAATTTTTCTGAATTCTGTCAGCAAGGCATTTCGTTCTTTGCTGTTGCCTCTAGCAGATTCCTGAATTGCTCGCAGAGACTGTACCAAACCGATTTCACTTTCCCGCTCTTGTTGGATGCGTTTCAATTCCTTTTCTCC
>DAHO01000038.1 GCA_002498455.1 Euryarchaeota archaeon UBA602 | reverse complement strand
ATTCCTGCGAATACGATGAATAGCCAGTTCAAATTCCGTATCAATTTCCATTCCAATGCTGCTGGTACCAATATTGGGCACTGGATGGAGGATATTGTGATGTTCTACGATCAAAAGGCTCGATCCGAGGAATATGCAATTTCTGTGAATTCGGGCTCAAGTGGTCACGCGCAGGCAGGCGAATGGGCAGAAACCACAATCAGTTTATCCAATTCAGGTAATTTATCCGATTCTGTAGAGCTCAGTGTTTCCAATTTACCTGCGGGTTGGTCACATCGTTTCCAGCACATGACGGGTTCACAAATTCCTGATGGCTCTCGACTCGATCTAAGCAAAGGTGAGACAAAGACAATCAAGTTGTTAGTTCAACCTTCTGAAGGTTCTGCCATGGGTACAACTAGTGTGAATGTACATGCTCAGAGTACGGAAGCGACGGTTTCTGCGACGACGTCTGCATCATTCATTGTCGACCCTGGATATCAACCGGCATGGGTCGAACAAGATCCGAGTTTTTCCTGTGCCCCAGGAAATGCATGTGATTTCCAAATTACGCTTAGAAACGATGGTGATGGTCAGGATACGTTCTCGCTTTCGACATCACCTGTATTGTCTCAAGATGGATGGACATTCGGATTGAAGTGGGATCAATCCACAATGGTCACCATCCCCAAAGATGGGACTGAAACCATCATGGTAACTGCCAACATTCCACAAGATGCTCCATCCGGCATGCGAGCCAGTTCAGCTTTTATCGCGACCAGTCAGGCGGATTCAAACAAGGTCGCTACAGTTCGTGCCAATGTGACCGCATCCATGGTCTCCAATGCAGCCGTCGGTGTCGCAAACAGTGACGTTCCAACTGAGGGTTGGTGGATTTCTCCCGGAGAGTCGATCACAGTTCCATTCACCATCTGGAACAATGCAAGCCAACAAGATGCATTCACGTTCAGTTTTGATGAAACCGGGGTCTTTGGATGGGATATTGAGTTGCTGTCTTCACCCAATGTCATTGTTGGCCCTGAACACAGTACCAGAGTATTCGTAGAATTTACGGCTCCCGATTCGGCTCAGGCAAATGATCCTGGACCCATTGTTACGCCACACATCATCTCCACTGAATCTGGAATGAATGGTGAGGAGTTGCCATTCTCAGGGATTCGCGTAAGACAACTTCATGACATTTCGCTATCGATGAACACTCCCGAAATGGATGTTATTCCAGGGCGTGTAAATGAAATTCCCTTCCAGGTCGAGAACTTGGGCAATGGTGCGGAAAATGTCGTATTCAATTTGGCAGTATCTTCGAATTGGAATTGGTGGGTTCAGTTCAACAGTGCGATTGTCATCGGGCCTCTCAGCCTATCTACCAGTTATGATGGCAATAGCCTTGCAATGGGGACACTATTCATCGAAGTTCCAGGCAGCGAGGATCCAAACCAAGTCTTCGATTTGACGTTCACTGCAACGCCTATGGAGGGTACTGATTCTACACCAGATGATTCGCAAATCAGTTGGCAATATCGAACCCAAATGACAGCGATTCCTTCAATTACCGATTTTGAAGAAGAGCAGACCTCGTTGTGGATGGGTCAAAGTGCCGAGTGGACAGTCCATCTTGAGAATGCAGGCAATACTTTCGATAGCAGCTTGCGTGTACGTGTTTCGGCTGACAAGAATTTGCCGGGTATGTTGGTTCAGGCTGTTACCAGCCGCGGTGTCGGTCAGCTCAACGGTTGGGTAGACATCCCGATGGGTCCGGGTGGTAGTGAAGCGATAACCATACATTTCGAAACGATGGAAAATTTCCCGCTTGGTGAATCCATTCGTTTAACTCTAGAAGTCGAAGGAGGAAGAATCACCAGCCAAGATGTATTGCAAACGGTTTCAACTCAAGTTTTGGTAACTGTAGACCAAAAGCGTAGTCTTGATGCCACTTGGAATCTTGACCCGTCCATTCCGTTTGAGCCGGAGCAAATGAGTACATTCCAGGTCAATGTCACCACAGATTCGACCATGCCCATCACAGTGAATCTCACAAGTAGTGTCCCTGAATCAGTGTTCCTGGATTGTCGACCGAGATCCCAGAATGGCGACATTATTTTGCTTCTACCTGCTTCAAGCCCGGGTCCCGCTCAAACAGGTACCATTGACTGTGACATATCCTTGCAAGCAGATGAACGTGATCGAACTGTTGAGTTTGAATTACACGATGATTCAGGAACAAAAATCTGGTCTTCGGGACCCGTCCATCTGAAAACAGTTCAAATTGATGAAAGTGGTGGATTTGCTGGTTTTGGAAGCGCTGTTCTACTGGGAGGGGGTGTCATTGCACTGGTGGCTTTCATCGCATTCTTTGTCTTCATGACCAGTATGATTCTGAAGCGACGAAGAACACTGGATATCCTAGAGTCAGGAGAAGATGAGGTCGAGGACGTTTCTCCTGCAACGATGGCGGCGACTCCGATGCAATTGCAACCGAATCCCGTCGCCTCTCCGACTACTCCACAGGTGCAGGTTCCACAACAGGCTGTACCGCCGGGTCCTATGCCGGGCGCGCCGGGTCCTATGCCTACTGCTTCACCCGTTGCTGAGCAACCAGTCCACATGGAAACTCCCGAACCCACACCCGCTCCTGAGGATTTCACCGATGCCCAACTCATTGCTGCAGGTTGGAGTGAAGCACAAATTCTCGAATTGCGAGGAACAGCATCGGCTCAAGTTGAACAAAGTGCGACTTTGCCTACTTTCAATTGCATCGTAACCGGTCAAGTCTTGACGACAAATGACGCTTGGTGGCAGTGTCCCAGTTGTGGTGGATTTGCCTCATCGGTTGCAATTGCACCTTACACGCACTGCCCCACATGCAATGCAGAACGCTAATCCCAATCAAGATTCAACTTCTCATCGGGTGCTTCCAATTCACCACTTGGATCGATTCCGGGTCCGCTTTCCCATTCTCCATCAAACTGCTTGTGAGATAAACCGATCAATCCCAACTGGTTCAATCGTGTGATTGCTGCTGCAGTCCGGTCTTTCACAGGGGCGATTCTCTCGTGAAAAGTTGAATCCAACAACGCGCAAATCTCCTCAAATGTGCGAGACCCATCACACAACTCCCAAAGCAGGCTGTTCATGTCATCCAATGGCCGTCGTAGTTCCTTCGGTGCGCGCATAATTTTGGCGAGTACTCCCTCAAACCTCTTGAATTTCTTAGGGTGTCGAATCACAACAAATCGTCCAGTGACTCCCTCTAATTCGGGGTGTGGTCCAGGTGCACCACGACGCCCCCACCAAACGGGGAGTCTTACAGGAAAGGAACCCACCAATTCTTCCAAATTCACACCTCATAAATCCAGAGTCCAAGTCCACACGACCAGAGAAATCATACAAGCTATTCCAGAGAATGCAGAAAGTCGTACCAACTCGTCTCTCTCTGTAAAATTACGGAGATACCATGTTGCTACACCCAGCATTGAGCAGATGGAGAGCAACAACCACCACGCCCCGGGCATGTCTACCGCTGCTACCTCCCCCTCAAGGCACTGTCGATGAAATGGGCTTTTGCACTCTCAATTGAGTGTGCGCATTTATCCCTATTGGGGGCGACAGCGAGACGTGCTCAGCAAGATTGACGATGTGCTGGTCCGATTTTCCCGTCTATTTGGGACTGGAATTCTCCACCCTCCTCTGCAGATTGGAACTCTGTTGGTTGCGTTTACACTGATTCATTCTGCTGCATTTTACACTTCAAATGAAATTGCATGGATTCTATTGTGGTTTGGCTATCTTGGCATACTGGGTGTTGGGCGAGCTTGGGTCGCGAACGAGAAACAGCGAACCGCCATTGCGAGAAAACTGTCAGATGCCGACCCCGATACCTTACCCGATTTGCGCATCAGTGCTTTACTGTCATCTCTGCAATTGTTCATCATTATCCCGTTGCTGATGCGATCAAGTCACTCGATTTTCGGGTTATATGAAGTTCCTGAAAATGCGCTCCTTTCGGATTGGATGTTACTCGGCGTTGATTTGTTATTTCGATCGTTCTTGGATTGGTCTGAAATTTATGGCGTACAGTTGAGTTCAATCGAACTTGATTCGATGGGTGGACGACACTTGTTCATGATTCTTTTACTGACAATTGATTTCATCCTGATTCAGGGATTGCTTCGTGTCTTTGAAATCCGCCGCACCATCTCTGAAGGTGTTGCAGCCACAGTGCGTGACCCGGAGATGGCCTATCGCCTCGGATCGCGAGCAGTTCCGAGTTTGTTGTTGATGTTGGAGGATGAAGCGATTTCCGGTGAACAGTGCAAGAATGTAATCGAAGCTCTCGCAGTCTTGCGTGAAGCAAGTGCGTGCGAGTTAATTCTTGACCGGTTTGACGATGATGAATT
>DAHO01000081.1:82790-83016 GCA_002498455.1 Euryarchaeota archaeon UBA602 | reverse complement strand
TGTACTCTGCTGAGTCATGTTGACAATGTCATAGCGATACACAAAATCATTGGATGAATATCCATTGTTTCCAAACCGCACTTGAAGATAGTACAGTGTACTGCCAACAATGACCAATTCGGCTGGTTCTTGATTTGACAAACTGATTCCGCCTGGATTACTACCAGCGTCCCAATCTTCATCCAAGGTTTGATTGACAACATCAATGAGATTCAACCCCATGTCT
>DAHO01000081.1:82177-82668 GCA_002498455.1 Euryarchaeota archaeon UBA602 | reverse complement strand
GTCATGTTGACGATATCGTATCGATACACAAAGTCGTTGGAAGAATAACCATTATTTCCAAATCGAACTTGCAGATAGTAGAGGGTGCTACCTACGATGACCAATTCTGCGGGCTCTTGATTGGAAAGGGTGATTCCGCCCGGATTGCTCCCAGAATCCCAATCCTCAACCAAGGTTTGGTTTACCACGTCAATGAGATTCAACCCCATGTCTCCACCAACCCAAATTCGATTGGGGTTCACGTCACGCACCATGGCCGTTACACCGTTACTTTCGATGAGATTGGTATTGACAGCGTCCCATGGAGAAAGCCATTCATCGGTCGTAAGATCATATCTCAAGATTCCAACACCATCGTAACCAATGTAAGCAACGTCACCGATGACAATGGTGTTCGCATTGTTGGTTTCGATACCTGCACGCCATGATTTGATCACAGTATCGTTGGTGACGTCAATGACGCCTGCACCCTCGTAATGCCCGACCCAAAT
>DAHO01000081.1:65107-81761 GCA_002498455.1 Euryarchaeota archaeon UBA602 | reverse complement strand
GTTAGAACGCGACCATTGGCAAACACCGGTTTCAGTAGCTGCGTAGATGTATTGGTTATCGAAATCCCAATCATAGAATTCATCTGCAAATTCATTACCCGTGCTGCCCATCTCAGTCCACCCATTAGACGTGCGTTGAGCGCCACCGTCAGCAGTTCCGACGAGAATCGTGCCTGGGCTAATTACAGCAAGAGAAAGAACTTCGTTTGATGGGATTTGATTGCTTCCGGGTCGATTTCCACCCGTACGTTGCCACAAGTCGGTTTGCTCACCAGTTGTAGCATTGTAGACAATTACGCCGTAGTCGTATACCCCAAGGTAAAGCGTATCACCATCAATGGCTATTGGCATTGATTCCAAGTCGTCAAGGCCGGTGGACGTCCATGGAGAAAGTCGTGTGGAATTGACAAGGTCAATCCGTTCGATTCCTCGATTGTTAGTACCAAGGTATGCAATACCACCGCGAACTGCAAGAGTATTCATTTGGTTCGATTGAAGGCCACCTTGGTTGGTTGTCCAAGTTTCGTTTACCGTAGTGGAATTAGAATCAATCAGTGACATTCCGGAGAAGGGGTGAATCGCAACCATTCGACCCGAATTGAAATCATAAGCCATGTCCGTGACTTCATCTGCTGAGAGGCCATCGGAAGCGTCCCATGCTGCAATCGCCGAACCATCTGTCGAGATGTGTACAATCCCATCTGAGTCGGTTCCAATGAAGAGATCTATCCCGTCGGTCGCAATACAAGTTGCACCTGAGTTGACTTGTAATTCCAAAGGAGTGTGCCAGCGATGTTGTGTGATGTTGTATCGCTCAATATGATTCTCTTCACTGAGAATGTACAAAATTCCATTCAGTTCAATTGCATCTGACATTTCTGAAAAGGATGGTCCTGAAGCCAACACAAGCTGTGGCCAAGACTGTTGAGATCCTGCGCTAGGTGCTCCATGATTCTGCACTTGTGGATGGAGAAGTGTGAACATACCAGAACCATCGTCGACTAAGACTTGGTCAGCAGCCGGTGCACGTGCACCACCACTAGGCCATGGAATCAGATTCTTTCCCGGTGAGCGTGCCAGATCTAAATCGGCGAGAGACCAGGATGAAGAAAAGGAGAGGCTGCTGGTATTGTATGAGTAAACTTGGTCATCTGCTAAGATGTGAATCCAACCAGATATCGATGAAATGGATGTAATTTCGTCGCTGAAAAGCCAGTTTCCTGTATTCCAAGTGGCCAACCAATTGCCAGTGGACAAATCTCTTCGAGCTACGCCTGCATCTTCAAGGCCAATCAACAAGTAAGTTCCTGCGATTTCCAAATCAACAACACTGTCGCTAGGAAGGGTGTTTTGGCTACTGTATTGCTGGACTGAACCGCCGCTATAATGGAACAATCCTGCGCCATCAGTACCAATCCATACATCAGTACTGACAACAAGCATATCGGTGACTGAAATCTCCATCTGTCCTTGGTAAAGCGTCGCTGCATTGACCCATGTCGTTGCTAAATTGGGTCCAACGGTGACTTGCCATAGAGAGTCCCCATTGGCAGCTAGGAAGTAACCAGGGCCAACATTTTCGATTCGATCTATGACTGCGCCACTAGGGCTTGTGTAGTTTCCAACCAGCGAACTATCTGCAAGCGAGAACACTCGGATTAAGCCATCATTGCAAGTGACGTGGAGCATGCCCTCTGAGGGGTCAATCGTCATATCCAATGGCTCCATTTCTTCGTCGAACCAGTGAATCATCTGCGGATTGTTGTTTGCATCGACCTGCAACACCGCATTCTCTAATGCGACGTAAAGGCGACCGTCCACAGGGTGAACGGCAGTGTCTTGTACAACCAAGTCATATCTGAAAGTCGAGACATAAGTGTCAGCGGGACGCAGGGCTTCAATCACAACATCAGTGACGGTGGATCCACCTGGCAACACCCAGCCGGCATTCGAATCACTGTTTGGCGATAATCGGCCGCTATGTGGATCGCCATTGATGAAGTCGTTCTGTTGTCCGAAACTACCGAGCCCACGCCAATCTAGGATACTAGCGGGTGCATCGGGGAGGAGCAATTGTGGTTCCTGAATCCATGTGCCGTTGGAACCGTTGACGCGGACCTCGAACGTCAGATTTGAAAGCTCTGCACCAGGTGCAAAATCAATCATCAAGTTACTCATGGCCATCTGAGCAGAGGAAGGGTCCGCACCAGTTGCATCCATCCGCATCCAACCGGTATCATTGCTACCTTCACTACCCCATTCTGCCATAATTCCGCCGTGGGCACTAGCGGTTGGCAGCGATGCTAAAGGTGTCCAAGATGCGAGAATCATCAAGCAAACCAATGTCAGGGCTCGGCGATTGGCGCGGGTACTCATGGGGTGGGCTGGCTTTCCTGAGCCATTTGAAGTGTGTGGCTGGTTGAGCCGCATGGTATACAAGTATACCACTTGACTTGTAAAGAGCTGTTTGAACACAAAAAACCATTGTTGCTGTTCGAATGATGTTCGCAGTCATGCGAACACGGAACTTGTTGAAAATACCGAAGAACCGGTGGATGACAAACAAAACGAGGGGAAAGGGAATAGAATAGACCGTAAGCCGGAGAAATCGGAGAGGTGCGTATGTCTGAGGAACAGTTCCGAAAAGATGCGTTGGATTACCATGCGACAAAACCTCCAGGGAAAATCACTGTCCTCCCAACAAAGCCCCATGCAACACAACGCGAACTCTCTCTTGCTTACTCACCAGGTGTAGCATATCCGTGCCTCGAAATCGAAAAGGACCCAAAGAAAGCAATGGAGTATACCTCACGTGGAAATTTGGTAGCAGTGATTTCAAATGGAACCGCTGTATTAGGATTAGGGAATATCGGAGCCTTGGCTGGAAAACCTGTCATGGAAGGCAAAGGTTTGTTGTTCAAAGCCTTCGCAGATATCGATGTTTTTGACATCGAAGTCGATACCGAAGACATTGATGAATTTGTGGATACAGTGAGGCGAATCGCACCCACCTTTGGGGGCATTAATTTAGAGGATATCAAAGCCCCTGAGTGCTTTGAAATTGAGAAGCGTTTGGTCAAGGAACTAGACATCCCTGTGATGCACGATGATCAGCATGGGACTGCAATCATTTCCGGGGCTGCACTATTGAATGGCTTAGAGGTTTCAAACAAAAAAATTGGGCAAATTAAGGTCGTGATTTCGGGAGCGGGGGCTTCCGCATTGTCTTGTGCTGAACATTACATTCGACTTGGTGTACGAAAGGAGAATATGCTGGTCTGCGATTCGGGTGGCATCATGACCAAGAACCGCAAGGATGCAGGTGAGTTGAACAAATACAAGGCCAAGTTTGCTCGCGATATACCGGATGGAAGTTTGGGCGATGCTTTGGTCGGAGCAGATGTGTTCCTTGGCTTGTCAAAGGCTGGTATTGTCTCTGGTAAAATGGTTGCAAAGATGGCGGCTAGACCACTGATTTTTGCCTTAGCGAACCCGACCCCGGAAATCATGCCAGAAGAGGTTGCAGCAGTTCGAGATGATGCCATCATGGCGACTGGTCGATCTGACTATCCGAATCAAATCAACAACGTCCTGGGATTCCCTTACATTTTCAGGGGTGCATTGGATGTCCAAGCGGACAAGATTACCGAGGGTATGAAAATGGCAGCGACAATGGCGCTTGCTGAATTGGCGAAGATGCCGGTTCCCGATGATGTTGCGGCGGCTTATGGTGGCGCACAGATTCAGTTTGGTCCCGATTACCTGATCCCAAAACCCTTCGATGCCCGGGTTCTAATCTGGGAAGCTAGTGCAGTTGCTCAGGCCGCTGTCGAGGAAGGAGTCGTTGCTCCTGAAATCGCAAAATCATTTGACGTTGAAGCTTATCGCCATCAGTTGGAAGGTCGCTTAGGCCTTACTCGTTCGATTATGCGAGGCGTCATTGACAAAGCAGGGAAATTGCGTCAAAGAATCGTCTTTACTGAAGGTGATCACCCCACCATGCTCAAGGCTGCTGCGCAGTGTATTCAAGAAGGGATTTGCTTCCCTGTATTACTCGGTAGATCTCACGAGATTGCAGCCGCTAAAGAAGCGCTTGGTCTCGACTTTGAATGTGAAGAAATCGACCCCCGAGAAGATCCTCGAAGACGTGGAGTCTACATGGAAGAATTGCAAAAGAAGCGGGGGCGGAAGGGGGTTACCCTCACGGATGCCAAGCGTCTGCTGAAATCGAGAGTTTGGTTTGGCTCCATGATGGTTGAAATGGGGGATGCGGATGGGATTATTGGTGGAATATCGAGAGATTATCCGGAATTCCTGAAACCGTGTCTAGCCACCATTGGTATGTCTGATGATGCACATCGTGTCGTGGGCACTTACATGATGACCATCAAAGGGCAATTGATGTTCATCAGTGATGCCACAATCAATATCTATCCTGACGCAAGAACCTTGGCTGAAATTGCAGTCCAAACCGCTCGAGTTGCTCGACGATTCGGTATCGAACCTCGTGTTGCATTGTTGTCCTTCTCGAACTTTGGTTCATCGAGCCAATATCGTAGTGAAAGAATCGAAGATTCACTTGAAATGGCGAAGGAGTTGGATCCTACACTCATCATTGATGGGCCAATGCAAGCCGATACTGCCTTGGTTCCATCAATTCAAGAACAGTATCCATTCATGACTTTGGGTGGACCGGCGAACGTTCTCATTTGTCCAAATCTTGCTTCGGCCAATATCTCATACAAACTCCTGCAAAGGCTTGGCGATGCAGAGATGACGGGGCCGATTTTGGAGGGTATGGCAAAACCTGTACATGTTCTTCAAAGAGAAGACGGGGTTCGCGATGTAGTCCACATGGCTGCCATATGTGCTCTAGATGCACAACGTCAAGCCCGACAACGCCTCTAAGACGGAGACTAGAGAGATTGATATGTGGATGCGTGCCCACTCGGTTTGAGGGGAATCATGCGCTTCGTCATGCGTTCGAAAATCCATCGCGCTACTGTGACGGATGCCGATGTTGACTATGTGGGCTCAATTTCAATCGATTCTGACCTAATGAAAGCGGCTGGAATCGAAGAATGGGAAAAGGTCCATGTGCTTGATGTGACCAATGGTTCTCGTTTGGAAACTTACGCGATTAAGGCACCGGCTGGCTCGGGAAAAATCTGCATCAATGGAGCTGCAGCTCATTTGGTCCATCCCGGCGATTTGGTCATTTTACTCACTTTTGAAGGCATACCTGCCGGTGAGATACAATCCTATTCACCGACAATTGTGCATGTCAATGCCAGAAATGAAGTGGTGGACATCGGCCAGGCATTGGAAGCAGTAGAATATGTGGAATGCTAATCATTCTCGATGATACGCTGAACCGCGCTCGATCTCACTGGCACGATACAATTGTTCCAACAGAACGACTGCAGCCATTTCATAGGTCATCGTTAGCGGACCCAATGAAATTGTCGAATGTTTGGAAGTGAATGCTTCGGCAAATCCATCCACAGGGCCGATGGCTAAATGCGTCGACTTGTTAGACAATTTCCATTTTTGCCAATTGGTGAACATCCATTGTGTGGAGCCGCTCTCTCCGTTTTCGTCGAGTAGGATGAGAACACCGCTCGAGGCAGATTCCTCAATTTTACTGGCGTAATCATCATGGCTCAAACGATCGGAATGTGGAACAAGGGTAACCCCTCGGTTTTCTAATCTCTCAGCATATTTCTGAATCAAATGTGAATAGCCCTTCTCTCGGGCCTTGCCATGGGTGTGGACAACGATTCTGGCCATGTGCATCGCTTAGAGGCAAACCCCTTCAGGATTGGGGCGAAGACTCATGGAGGTCGACCTGTACAGCGAGAACATGGGGTGGTGGCCGTTCAAGCGTCGCAAAAAGACGTTCAATGACGACCCACACATCAAAGGTACGCGAATTTGGTTGACCGATTTGAGAGAAGTTTGTGAGCAACACTTTGACAACCATGCAGAAGGCCAGAGACGAATCAAAGAGATGCAAATTGAGTGGAAAGATGCTCGTGCTGAAAATGAATTGGATGTCGAACTGTTGCAGGGATTGGAGAGACGGGCTTATCGGTTGTTAAGAGCGAATGCGGATGATTGGTTGGCTTGGTTAGACAATGAAGATTTTTGGCAACCCGGATGGCGCGGAGACGATGGTGAACCCAGCGGCGATGCTGGAATGAATTGAATACCAAAAGCGACGCGCTGGATTTATGTGGGGCTGGATTGCGTTCTTGGGTGGAACTGCGGCCTTGCTGTTGTGGATGAGTCGAGCTCAACCTTTTCCCGAAATTGGGACCCGTTGGGCATGGCTAATGTTGGCCTTTGCAGGTATTCTCGCAATGTCTACGAATTCTCCCCGCTTAACCACTGCTGAAACGCCGATTGTAATCGCTGGAGGGATGGGTGCCCTCGGGGTGGTGGCTGGAGCGGTTCATGATCGGCGCAACCAAGATGTGGTATTGGCGCCCTTTGCGGGCATGTGGTTTGTCGCGGCCACAATTGCGATATTGACCGATGGATGGGATGGATATTCCACTTCCGAGCAATGGTTTGGGTTTCTTGTCGCGACCACTGTCATTTTGCTTGAATTGTTCTTATTTTGGAAGGGTTTGGTCATCGGCGTGCAAGGACGTTCTTGGTCACAAGCAGCACTGAGACAATTAGATCGAGGGCTCATCGACGGTGAACGGGGGGCCATCTCAATGTTTGAGAAATCTTGGAGCGTGGACGAATCATGGTTGGATGCAATGAGTCATTCAGCATTGATTCGAATTCATCGATTCAAAGGAAATCATGATGCTGTCGAAGAGCATGTAAATCTCTTAGAAAGGCTTGGAGGTGAAGCCGGAATCGAAGATGCATGGCTGCAAAAAATCGATGACTGCTTGGCGCGCTTGTCCCCTACCCACTCCGAAGAAGAGTAACAAAAACATGGGTCATTCGGGGATTTGAACGAGGGGTTAAATATCCCAGAGGGTAATCACTCGTTGTGGAAAAATGAGTAAGAGTGGTACCAAGAGCGTCGGTCTGAGTTTAACTTGGGCAATCGTACTGATTTGGTTTGGTGCGAATCTGCTCTCTCAAGCCCTCTACTTGGGATTCTATGGCGAACCTTACGATGCTAATCAAATTTTGAAGAGTCTAGGGGCCTGGTATTGGGCCTGTGTTTTCCTTGAACTCGTCATTTGGTTGACTTTCGGTTCATTGCTTGTGCAAAAATTCAGGTTGGATGTCTCAAATCCATCGACTGCGGAAAGTGCTTGAACTAGCGAAAGACCCTTGTTCCGAATTCATCCCCCCGCTATCATGGTCCGCATCACTAAGGTTCACACAGGTGGTGGCGACCGTGGTGAAACGTCGTTGGCTTCGGGAGAGCGAGTTTCAAAGGCACATCTGCGTGTCGATTTTTATGGAACCGTTGACGAACTGAATTCTGTGATCGGAATGGTGTTGTCGGAATTCCATCGGTTGGAGGACCACCACAAAGACGGTGGAGCAAGAGCGACTGTGCGAACCGTGAGGAGTGCGGCAGTTGCCAAGTTAGGTCTCATCCAGCAGGAATTGTTCGATATCGGAGGCGAGTGTTCTTTCATGCCCGGTCAGGTTCCAGAGATGGTCACTGTAATTTCTCAAGAACAAGCTGATCGGCTTTGTGATGAAATGGATGTATGGACCGAACAATTGGAGCCACTGAGTTCATTCATATTGCCTGCGGGGTCGCCGTTAATTTCAACCATCCATTTGGCCAGAACGATTGCTAGAAGAGCTGAGAGGATGGCTGTACAAATTCGGGATAGTGATGGTGATGATGCTGTCAGAGATGTTGTCATTGCTTATCTCAACCGCCTTTCAGATTGGTTTTTTGTTCTGGCGCGATGGGTTGGGATGACCCTGGGCGAATCGGAAACCTTGTGGGTTCCGTTGGGCAAACGAATGTTGGACTAAAGCTCACGACCCAAGGCACGCAACTGTGCCCTTGCACCCCGCAATACCTCTTTGCTTTGATCGAAATCCAACTGGTTCTCTGCATCGTCCCATTCAAGCCACATGAAATTACGATGTTCATGGCTTAAAGTGATGTCATACTGATCAGTTTCACCAATGAACCAGAATACTTCTTTCTCGATCGGACGACCTTTGCGGGTGAAGGTGTATGTAGTACGCATTCGCCAATTGTCCAACATCTGAACGTCGCTGATACCGGTTTCCTCCTGCAATTCCCGGAGAGCCGTTCGTTGATATACGCCGTCTTCGGGCTCGTAGTGGCCTTTGGGGAAGCCCCAGTGCCCTTGGGGATATTGCAAGAGCAAGACACTGCCAAAATTGACCAGAACCACGCCACAAGACGTCTCCATGGCTCTGGAACGGATGAGCCATACAAATTCATTTCTCAACAACAGCATCCGATGTCGCCAACGCTAAGTGCCAAATGGGTTGACCCACAATGCTGGAGGGTAGGCATGGTTGCCGTGGAAGAGATTCAAATTCAACGAATCGTTGCAGATGGTGATCTCGACGGATTGTTGTCAGCGGCGATTTTGAAGCGGGTTTGGAACGATGCAGAAGTTCGGTTTAGCCACCCTGCAGAGATTCGACGAGGAGATATAGACGACTTCATTCATGAAAAAACCGCGGTCGTCGATTTACCTTTTCATCCAAATTGTGGGTTGCATATCGACCACCATCTAACCAACAAACCCACGGAATTACAGATTTTAGAGGCAGAGGCAAGAGGTTGTAAAATCATCTGGGATTCCGCCCTCAGTGCTGCAAGGGTTTGCTTTGATACCTTTCGCGAAATCGTCGACCTGTCCGATATTGAACAATGGATGGATATGGTTGACAAGTTGGATGGGGGGAAAATATCCAGAGAAGAATTTCTCTCAAACCACCCAATCGTTTGGATTGGCAGAATTATGGATGCCTCAGAACCCGAATTGTGTGCGTTGCTATTAACTGAAATTACCGACGGGGCCTCTCCCGATATGCTAATCAATGTCGAAGAGATTCACGAAAAGGTCCGTATGGCAAAGGATGAGTTTACTAGACTTCAATCAATGATTGACGAGTGTTCAGAAATTGACGATCGGATGGCCATCGTTAGATTGAATGGGAAAGGAGTTCGTACCAATGGCTACCTGATAACCGCCCATTTTGGGGGAGATTGTGATGCATGTATCATCATTCATGGGGATGCTGAACCCTCGGAGCATCAATGGCCGCTATCGGCTTCATTTTATTCGAATTCATTCCTGCACAAGGAGGGGGGGTTGTTTGATTTGACCACGCTTGCAACTGCATTCGATGTGGACGGTGGAGGCCATGCAAATGCTTGTGGTTGTAGAATTCAGCCACTATCAGACACTGGTATTATCGAAAAACGTGAAGTTGAAACCAAAGATATCGAAAAAAATATTGATGCTTGGATGAGAGAGTGGAGGGGCCGCTAGACGAGCAACTCGAATAGCCAAAGAAAGCCGAAAAATGCATGGATTACCACCAATAGCATCAACGTGTCGTAAAGACTCCATCCAGTGCGGTTTTCTTCTGATTCTGAATTTTCTGATGGTGAGGATTTCGGGCCCTTTTTTCTTATCCTGAGATATGTCAGTAATGCGATTCCGAAGACGCCCCCTAGGGTATGCAGCCCACCAACACCTGCAGGTAATATGATGTCCTGGAGATTTGCATCCCCTGAGCGTATGTTGTAACTGAAATTAGCGATGAATCCGCTGATGACTAAGAACCAGGTTAGTTTGTAAATTTGGTCTCTTTCTTTTTGGCGTGTATAGTCCTGAGTGGTGCTTTCATCACTCTTGAAACGCCTGTCTCTCTGCCTCTTTCGTTGTTGCTGAAATATCCATCCAATCACCAATATTGCGGCGATGGGGTGTAGGAGGAGGATGACTAAATCAACAGTGTCCACGCCCCCCGGAGGCTAGGGTTATTCTTCAGCGATGCGTTCATAATCGTCCGATGTTCGCTGTAACCTTGCCGTAGGCGGGGGGCGAGTGATGGCAACCAACGAAGACCACTTACTCGAGTGCCTTGAAGTGGCGATTAAGGCTGGAGATTCGCCTGAAAAAAGACGGCGTAAAGCCATGGATACCGCAGCCTGGAAATTGCTAGATAAGCCTTGGAAGGGGCTGCTCCTCGTAGCTCTTGATAAAGAAGAAGTGAAGGCTGAGGATGGCAATAATCGGTCTTCCAGTCGACGAATGCGCGGTCGAGGTCGTCGCCCTAAGAATACCAACACTTTGAGTCTTGAAGGAGTAGACGTGTTGCTTTCTTCAAATGCCTCTCCGGGATACCGATTATCTGCGATGCTTGTACAAAGGGCACGCCTGGGGAGCAAATGGAGTCCTGCGTGGGATTCGAAATTGCAGGCTTTACGTGACTCTTGCTTGAAGGGTGTCCATCCAGTTTGGCTCAAAATGGCAAAGGAAGCGCCCTTGCTTGCAGAAATGTCGATGTATCCAAAAAAATCGGTTGAAATAGTCTCTACAGAGACTGATAATGCATGGATTGAGACGGCATCCTTTGACGCCCGAGATCGGGTTGCTTTGGGTTTGTGGCTTCAACAATCGTTCCCGTTCCAACTGACAGCTGAAATTGAGTTAGCCATACAAAATATCTCTCGGGGATTCAATTCGAAAGGGAAGTTGCCGGCTCTTTCAGATTCATTGGATTCCCTCTCTGGAGACGCTGTACTCATCCGTGGGCTATGCCGTATAGGTATTGGTGACGAAGGGGCCATTTCCGATTTATCGGAATTATCGAATTCACAACAGAATATCGCTAACATCGCCGCGAATCATCTCGCTCTGTTCAATCTACGGCGTGGAGACTTATCTTCATGGGATGCATGCTACAATGCGACGGGAACCGATGGGCTGTCTGAAGCCATGCGGAAGCAAGCCTGGATGGGTATCCCTGAGGATATTGAGTTGCCGTCTAAAGAATTGAAGAAAGGGCTCGAGTTGGTAGGAGATGCAGAGTCGCTACGAGCCTTGTCATGGGCACTGATTGCAGCACTAGTGCGCGAGGGCAAAAATGAGGATGCGCTTGAATTGATTGCCAACCTCAACATTACTCAAACCCATCGAATGGGCTTAATCATTGAACTAATTCTTAGCGAAACCTCTACAGATGGTTGGTCCAATCTAGTTCTCCGTGTGGAAACAGAAATCGACAAATTCAGTGATGATGATATTCTGTTGGTGTTACAAACCGAAGCATTGCCCGTACACCTTCGGGCTATGGCAGGAAAAGAAGTTCAAGAAAGAGAGAGTTTCGTTGGTACTGATTTCGATACGTTGGCCCTAGATGTGTTCACTCAAGCTGGAGATGCGATTCAAATCGGATCGATATTGATGAAAATCGATGATGGGGCTACAACATATCCACATCGAACCATCTTGGTCTATCACCTCCTTCCGGGTAATGCAAACGCCAAACTCAGTGAATGGGTGGAAGAGGCTCGGCCGAAAGCAATCGAGGTCTTGACGAAGGAATCTAGCGGCGTCCTCTCCGAAACAGCCATTGGATTGATCAAACTCTTGGAAGGTGCACCTGCGGATTTGGATGGAATCCAACGCAGAGTTGCAGCCAATCGAGAGGCGATTCGGGCATTCAATCAATGTAGACAGGCTTTGTTGAAGGGGGGCGATGGGTTGGTCCCCGCTGATCGGTTGGAAAAATTGGGAGTCTCCATCGACAATTCATCGTTGAAGGGAGTGGAGTTGCGCCTCTTCCATGCTGTACTGGATCGGCTTCGATTCAATCGTGCCATTCGATTGCTGGAAAATCATCGAAGCGACCATACCAAGATGGCGATTGATATCCTCGAAAAGTTGGTTGGCAAATCACCGCGAAACCGAATCGTCGATGGGGTTCGACAGATGGTATTGGAGCACGATAGTATTGCAATTCCTGCATTTGCAGAGTGGCACCGATTGAATGCTTCTTCAACTTCTTGGTACCAGATCATTACTGCATCTATCGAAGAAAGTCGTGGACAATATCTGAATGCGGCTCGTTCTTTGCACAAGGCTAGCCTTGATGTTGAATTCAGCTTTGAAAATCGAGTCCGATTGGCTCGAAGGGCTCTGATTGCCTATGCCCATGCCGGGAGATTTTCTGAAGCTGTACAAATGTTGGAATCCCAACAAGCGCTTACATCCGCATTGACTGGACTGTTCCAGTTGTATCTACGTGTTTGTGATGATGCGCAACGCCAACAGCCAGAGGCTGCCAAAAGGAAAATCATGGATTGGATTGTTCAAACTGAAACCTTCACGATCGAAGGGGAAGATGGTGAAATCATTGAGAAGCAACGCAAAACCTATCCTTCAGACGAATTGGATTTGTTGTTCACTTATCCGAATTCGCGGAACCTACCCAAAGAACTGTGGCAGGGGAGAATCAGGGCAGCAATCACTCATGGGGCTCGAGACAATCGTCGGAGTCAGCGAAGTAAATTGGAATCCCAATTCAGAGATTTGTTACGAGATCAACCCAGTGTACAAGAAGTGGAAAGTGTGGCTGGTGAGGCCGCGCAACTCAATCCTACTCAGGGGCTGATGATGTTTGAGCGTGCCATGAATTCAGGATTGTTTGCCATCAATGAGATGAAGGCTCTGCTTCGAATTCAAAATGGTATCTTTCGGCTTAATGAAAGCAAGTTACCCATTCGTACTCGAAGGAAATTGCGTCATTTAACTTTGAAGCCGTTGATTCTAATTGATACTAATTTATTGATTGATGCTGCCAAGGAAAAAATCGGGTGGTTGCTCAGTGATGAAGGTGGAATTGAAATTAATGCCCATGGATCCTTCCACCGGACGGTTCGCTTCAAGGCAGATGAGGGCATGGTTGAATTGTCTATTCCGAAAGCCGCGGAATTTGAATTCAAGAACATGATGAGCAACCTCGAACGGGTTCGCTCACTGTTCAATGATGTCTGGATTGATGAGGCTCAATGGAATGAGCGTATCAATGAAAAAACAGCTCAGGAAGTTTGCACCGAGGTAATCAAGGATTTTTCGACTTGGAAACCGGGTACAAATGATTTCGATGAAGTTGAAGCATTTGAGCAACAAACCATCGACTTCATGATTGAGCATCGCGATACCTATTGGGCGGTTGTCGATGGAAAAATCGCGAATAGTGCTCAGTCCTTAGATAATCGAACCAAAATCAACGGGGAGGCGATTTATCCTGAGCGTGGGGACCGTGATATCATGAGAGATGCAGCGATGTTGGCGGAAACGACCCACAAAGGCATTGGCTCGATATTGGTTGCCTCCCGAGATTCCGATTTCTGGATTGTTCGGCGCTCCCTCGAAGAAGTGTTTGGGTTCGGTGTGGTTCGAACAGCGAGAGAACTGAGCCAGTGGGTTTAATCTGCAATCCAAGATGCGAGATACCGATCAATACTCGGTGATTCTTCGTAAGTGAAATGTTGGAATGATGTTGGGTTGAGCGATGCAAATCGTCCCTCCAACCACGTTCTAGACAACGGCCAGGGTGGAGGGGGTTCATTTGGAATTTGAAGCCCAGCCAATCGACCGATACACAACAACGATCCTTTCGAGTTCAACAAACCTGGGATTTGGGAGGCAGCAGGGTCGCGAACCTCTTCAGGAATGGCCTGCAAGATGTGAATCTCAACTACCAAGTCATATTCATTGAGCCACTTCGCTGGAGGATTGAGTAAATCAGCGACGATGTAATCGACATCGGTTGATGGGAAGCGCTCTTTGCACCATTGTATGGAAGATTCTGAAATGTCGAAGGCGGTCACTTCGAATCCAATCGCTGACAACCATTCTGCATCATCGCCTAACCCACAACCGATGACTAAGGCCTTGCCCTGTACATCGGGTTGACTGGCAATCCATTCGACCATCTTTGGATGGGGTTCCATGCGTGCCCAAGGAATTTCTTTCGAATTTCGATTGGCGGACGAGTATAACTCCTCAAACCAACGTAAAGGTTCGCCATCTGCTTGTGCGGCATCAGAGAGTTTCAGGAGACGTTCTCGAAACTCTTCGGGCAATGGATTTCCAAACATATCATCCATCGGAATCGCTCACATATTGTCGATGATGGCTTGACCGAATTCAGAGCACTTGAGGAGAGTCGCATCATCCATCAATCGCTCAAAATCATAGGTGACCGTCTTGGCGCTAATGGCACCTTCCATACCCTTGACGATTAGATCTGCGGCCTCGCCCCAACCCATGTGCCTTAGCATCATCTCAGCGCTGAGAATCAAACTACCGGGATTGACCTTGTCTTGTCCAGTATACTTGGGAGCAGTTCCATGCGTTGCTTCAAAGATAGAAATCCCCGTATCGTAGTTGATGTTTGCACCTGGTGCGATTCCAATGCCACCCACTTGAGCTGCGAGTGCGTCTGAGATGTAATCGCCGTTGAGGTTCATCGTTGCTAACACACCATACTCGCGTGGGCGCGTGAGAACCTGTTGAAGCATGGCATCGGCAATGACGTCTTTGATGGTGATCGTATTGCCAGTGTTGGGATTTGTGAGGGTGCACCAAGGTCCACCATCGAGTAAAGTTGCGCCAAACTCCTTCTGAGCCAGTTCGTAACCCCAATCCCGGAATCCACCTTCTGTGAACTTCATGATATTCCCTTTGTGAACCAATGTCACGCTATCCTTGTCGTTGTCAATCGCATACTGAATCGCGGCTCGAACGATACGTGCAGTTCCTTCACTGGAAATCGGCTTGATTCCAATGCCACTGGTGTTGGGGAATCGGATTTTGTCAACACCCATTTCGTTCTGGAAAAAATCGATGACCTTGGCAACTTCTTCTGAACCCGCTTCCCATTCGATGCCTGCATAAACGTCCTCACTGTTTTCTCGGAAGATGATCATGTCCACAGCACCAGGGTCTCGGACCGGGCTAGGTGTGCCTGCATACCAGCGTACTGGACGAACACAGGCGAACAAATCCAACTTCTGTCGGAGGGCAACATTGAGACTGCGAATTCCGCCTCCGACCGGTGTGGTCAATGGGCCTTTGATAGAGACCAAGCCGGTTCGCATGGCGTCCAGTGTGGCTTCAGGCAACCACTCTCCAGTTGCGTTGAATGCTTTCTCACCGGCTAGGACTTCATCCCAGTGAATCTGTTTCTCGCCGCCATAGGCCTTGGCAACACTGGCATCGACAACGTCAATCATGACGGGGGAAATATCGATTCCAATCCCATCCCCTTCGATGTAGTAAACGATGGGGTCGTTGGGAACGTTTAGGGTGCCGCCTTCCATGGTGATTGAGGTGCCTGTCATGCTATCACTCCCGCCGAGATGGAGGCCCTTGATGATGCTAACCCTCATTCACTCCTCACGTATGCGGACGCTCATGAGAGGAATTGTTCGGTGGACAGGTGATGAAGATTTGATGGGTGAAAACGAGCATGGGGCCTCGATTCCAATGCACACCAGTGATACACCCAACCCGGTTCAACTGGTCCTACTTGCACATGGTGGATGTACGCTTCTGGACGTGATCACTGGCCTCAAGCACCGTATGGAAAATGTGCGCGATATGTGGATTGAGCTCGATGCAGATCGTCGAGAGGAGCCGCCGCGGATGTTCACTGCAGTTCGAATGAAGTATGT
Source organism: Euryarchaeota archaeon UBA602 (assembly GCA_002498455.1). GTDB lineage: Archaea > Thermoplasmatota > Poseidoniia > Poseidoniales > Thalassarchaeaceae > MGIIb-P. The sequence continues at coordinate 66,085 of DAHO01000081.1, read as the reverse complement.
CATTGAAGGCGACGTACCACGTCAATTGGTTGAACGAATAATTGAGAAGAGCCACGAGAAGAACTGCTCAGTAGGGGCCATGGTCACGGGTTCAGGGGCGACTCTTGATTGGGAATTGGCCATTCATCCTTAGAGGCCGACAAGTTGCCTTATGACTTGGTTGGATTCGACTTCAAAGCCCTTCTCTGAGACATTCAATTCTGCAGAGGGGTCAACGGCAGTGCGGAACAGATAATCCCAGCAAGAGAGGATGTTCCCAAAGTTTCGATCGATTGCGATTTCTGCCATGGAATGGTGGACTCGGTGGAATGGCGGTGTGATGAACAAATAGTTCAGCGGACCCATCGAAATGTTGAGATTGGAATGGACCCAGAAATTGACCAGGCCTAGAGCCACTGCTATCGAGGCGACTGCTGAGGCTGGAATCGCGAACATGCACATGGCCACCAGATATGGCAATCGGATGATGAGAGAATTCATCGCTGATGATCGGAGTCCTGAAAACCAGTAAATCTCCTGTATTGAATGATGGAAAACATGGGTACGCCACAATGGAGAGGTATGCATGAGTCTATGCGCGAGGTAATATCCAAGATCTCCAATGACCAATGCCAATGAAATCCGTAGCCACAATGGCTGAGATACAATCGAGTCGAACAGCTGAACATTGTTCAACAGCCATGTTCTCACAAAACCATCGAGTAACCAAACGGTCAATCCTGCAACCATCAATGCAGAGATAACCACAACAATGATGTCGAATTTGAGATGTTTTGTACGATCAATGTCCTCAAGCGGTCTCTGATTTTCTAGAAGATGGAACAGGCCACCCGTGGCCAAAACCAGTGAACCAGAAATCAGCAAAGAGGGGACCATTGCTGATATTCTGCGTCAATTTAGCCTTAAGGTATCGCCCGACCATACTGAGGGGAATTACGCTCGAGCAATGCGTTCAAAGCGTCAAAAATCTCTGCTCTA
>DAHO01000081.1:43315-64701 GCA_002498455.1 Euryarchaeota archaeon UBA602 | reverse complement strand
AATTATTTGCTATTTTACAGCGGATTCGTATGCGAGGCGTTCCTTTCCGCCGTAAAAAATACTCGTAACAGCTCATTTTCTTAGGGAATTGGCTTCGAGATCTATGTCTGGGAATTTCTATGTCCCGTCAGTTCTGAATTAAATGTAATTAATTGATAAAATCGCGAATAAAGACGAATAAATATAAGTCGACTCAATAGGGTGCCTCCTATGGAGGCTGCTTTGTCGTTACCGGCGACATTGGTGGCTAAATTGATCGAAGATGCTGAACGACACGGGATGAGTGTAGACGAATATTGCAGAGCAATACTGAGTGAAAGCCGGGCAGGAGATAGGTCTTCGGCCCAGGCTGCAGTTGTCAATGAGCCATCGCTGGACGATTTGAAATTAGAGCAACTCTCTGTCGAAAGATTGTCTCTAACTGCAGTCGGCAGGACATTCGAAAGTGGCGCCCTGTCGGGTCACATCAACAGACTGTTGCCTCTGAAAATTGGTTGTCGGGTATTGTGGTCTTTGCTCAGCGATGAGGGGGTTGGACCAACGATTCGAGAATTCCGAGAGGAGATGTGGAGTCGGGTCGGGTCGTTGCGAGATTATTTGCGGATGATTGACGAGGATTATGCTCGTCCTCGTGGCGATCGATTGCATGCCTCTTTCCCCAACTCTAGTGATGCTGCGATTAAACGCTTCCTGAATCAATACATCATTCGCAAGAGTGGTTTGAATGCTGAGCAGTCGTCAGGGGCAATGATTGATTTCGGATTAATCGGTATTTCAGACACCGGTCGCGTCCAATTTACTGAAGTAGGGCGCAATTTCTCGCTCCTCAGCAATCCAGTTCTTGATGAAGAGGATCACAGGGGGCCTTCGTTGTCCGCTGATGAGCAAGTGCTGATCTTGTCTCAAATTCGGACTGAAATGATGCGAGAATGGAAATTCATGCGCCACGTGTTGGATGGCATACATGTTGGTTCGAATACGCCGACCTCATTGCTTGCACGTATCAACCGGAGGTATGGGCCTGGGACCAAAGCTGATTGGAGTGCTTCAGTTATGCCGCATATGCGGAGTGGGGTTCTTGGAAGAATGCAGGCTCTTGGCCTAGTAAAGAGGACCTTCATTGAGAATCGTGTCGAATATCGCGTAACTCCGCTGGCATTGGTTATTCTTGAGGCGGATGTTGTATAGGGGTGAGATTATGGCAGTGCAATCATATGCTTTATTCGCCATAATTGCAGCACTGTTTGGATTTGGAGTTTACAGGATTCTCACGGCAGAACAAAACCCTGCTCAAGCAAGTCGGCTGGGGAACGTCCGTTCTTCGGCTGTAGAAGTCGCCGAACCTCGCCCGAATCGGTTTGCATTGGAGGATGACTTGAACCGAATGAACCAGCCACCCCCTGAGCCCAGTCCAGAACCCAGTCCTGCCACCGAAGAACTGATCGTGGAATTGCAAGATGATAGCGTTGATGCGGCACAAGATGAACCGGTATCGCCTGAAAGATTAGATCAGAATGCCGAAGTTTTATTGGCGCAAATAGGGAAAGAGTGGCAACAAAAAACAGGTGCGGTTAGGACTTCTACGGCTCTAGATGAAGTTAGTGGGCAAGAAGTACGAAGTACAAACGATGATGATTTCCAAGCTCGTTTGAATCGAGAAAATGCACAATCCGGTGGAGTTCAAGTTAGCCTCATTTGGGATAATCAAAACGACTTGGATCTGAGTGTAGTCTGTCCATCCGGAGAGCGCATCTCTTTTGACAACAAAGTGTCAAGATGTGGTGGCCAATTGGATGTTGACATGAATGAGGCGCCCACTAGTGAGCAACCTGTTGAAAACATATTTTGGCCAGAAAAATCCGTGCCAAAGGGAGAATTCAAGGTCTTTGTTGAGCATTTTGAACAACACGCCGAAGTAGATTCCACCGAATACAGGGTGTTGGTTAAGAACGGGGATGAGTCCAATGAATATCGTGGAGAAATCACGAATGATGAGCCCCCTCGATTGGTGTGTGTTTTTGAGGTGGCATGAACATGCGAATGACGAGGGTTGGTCGAAAATATCAACGTCGTATCAATCGTGAAATGACGATCCTCGGTTTACAGGCGATTGCAAATGAAATCCAGTCTAGGTATGACAGTCGGGAGATGACTCATGCCGAAGCTGTGAGTTTAGGAAATCAAATTCAGTATCGTGCGGATTCGGTTGATGGTTCTCAGTTGGTCTATGCCATATCGGATCGAGATGCATATCGTCGACTAATTGAGGTCTATCTGGATGATGGAATTCTCTCAAGAACTGAACAGATATTGTTGTGGGATGAGCGTCGAAAGTTGGGCATTTCAGAGGATGTACACAGAAGGCTGCTTGATGCTCTGGTTGCCAGATATATCAAGCAGGGTCGATCAGTTCATGTTCAAAGTTCAACCAAACGTAAGGTTGAGCGAGAAGAAACTGTGGACCCGCAGGAGGGTGAATGATGGAGCAAACAATTGGTTGGATTGTGGTTTCTCTTGTCGCTGCGGTTCTTGTTTGGCAGGCTTCTACTCACCTGGGTACGAAGAAACGAACGGGGTCGTCAATCATTAGAGCTCTGGCGATGGACGATATTGACGTAGATGGTGGAGTCATCGGACCGAGGGGGGGAGAGGGCTCTTCATTCATCGTCCCAAGAGTAGATTATGAGCAGGATATGGTTCCATTCCAGACTGAAGTCCAATCAGAAACGAATCAAGATGAGGCCCAAAAAGAGCAAGTCATCGATCAAATAGAGAGATTGAAGGGTGCTGCGATGGAAAGGCACTCAATAAGGGAAAGATCTGTGGAAAAAATTCTCGAATGCAATTCGTTGATTGAAATGATTCGAGGCGTGGGGGAGAAGCACATCACGGAAACTGAACAGGAGTTGTTGTCTCTAAGTGTTGATGGCTTGACACTGGTTGAACTGGATGATCGTCACGCAATCCTCTTGAAAATCTACAACCGCCTCTATCAGTTGTCCTTTGAAGACGAGATTCAACGAGTTCGAAGGCGAGAAATGGAAGCCATGAGTGAAAAGGAATTACAGGAAATGCAAGAAGCTGACAAACAGATTGGTGAATTGTCATCCGAACTGGAAATACTTCGAAGAGAAGAACAACTTTATCGAGAGATACAAGCGGCGCAGACAACTGCTTACCTTGAGAACTTGGACATGAGTGGACTCAGTGAAGAAGCGGAAGAAAGGTTGCAGAGTCACTATGATTTCTATTATTCTCGCCTAAAGGAATTCGAAAGGCAGCGTGGCGAGGTAGAGAAATTTGAACAATGGTCAAACTTGATTCTAGATTGTGAGGATCAAGATGAACTCAAAGCGATGGTCTTTACTGGAGTCAATACCAAAATGAAAGCGGAACTAGAAGAGCGACGAGAAAAGCGAATGTCGGTTCTTGAATTGAGGATTAAACACCTGAAAGAAGAAGCACGAACCGAAGAGTTGCGTCTGCTTATTGACTCTGCTAAGAGTTCCAAGGAATTGGATTCCATTACCATCGATGGGGTCAATCCCATCCAGGAGAAAGAATTGGTTGAAATGTTTACAATCGCGCGAGAAAATCTCGTTTATGCAGAATTGCGGGTTGAAATTCTGGATTGTGAATACGTCCTTGAATTGGATGCAATGCAAATTGAAGGTGTCAATGAGGTTCAGCGCGAAGAGTTGTTAGAACTGCGCATGAAGTGCAGAAACGAGTTGATTGAGCTTGCGAGGCAGAAGAAATTCGAAGAGCAATACAATCGTTACTTGGGGTTGCTATCTGGAATCGATGATATCGATGAGTTGCTTGATATTGGATTGGAAAATGTCAATGCAGAGCAACGCCAAGAATTGGAAAATATCCGTCTTGAACGGTTGGATTATCTAGAGGAATTGGAGCGACAGCGGATTGAACGTGAGCAAGCCGCAAGATTTGAGGAACTTCGAAAGGAAATCGAGGGAGCGAAGACGTCTGCGGAAGTTGAGGCAGTCGTGATTGATGGTGTAAACGAAGACCAGCAAGAAGAGCTCGAAAGAATCCAAGCACAGGTTTTGGAGATATTGTTGGAAGATGAACAGGTTAACGAGTATGTTGAGAAGGCGATCAAGAAAGTAAAGAAAGAGCCGGTTGATGTTGATTTCAATATAGAGGCTGAATCGAAATTCCGAACGCGTGTAAAGACATTACAGGCTGCTGATGGGGCTCTACGATTTAGTTTAATTTGGGACAACATGAATGACTTAGATTTGATCATCAAAACCCCTGCTGGAGATGTTGTCCATAGAGGAAAGCGTCGATCTTCTTGCGGTGGTAAACTCGACTTGGAAATGAATGCAAAGCCGCAAATGAAGGCGGCGATGGAAAATGTTGTCTGGCCTGCTGGAAAAGCACCACCTGCGGGCAAATATTACGCATGCATCTGGCACAGAAATAGGCATCGAGGGATACGGAAATCAGACCCTACTGATTACACATTGCGGGTGAAAATGGGGGCCGACTATTACCTGTACAATGGTCAAGCAAGTTATGGCGATAAATTAGAAGTTATTGCGATTATTGATGTGCCGGATGCATCTACTCTTAGAACAAGGATGGAGGAAGAAGCCCGCCTGTACAAACAACTTCGTGAACAAATGAAGGCCGCTAAGAAACCCAGTGAGATGCCGGAAATTGATGTGAATCTTTCCTCTCTTCATCAAATTATGTTGAAGAGAAATATCGAGAAAGCGGTGGAATTACTCAAGGAAAAAGCTAGAAAACGCGCTTTAGCGAAACAAAAGGCAGAATATGAAAAGATCATGCGTGTGATTGAAAACTCTCGATCTTTGGATGAACTATCTGCAGTCCGATATGCTCATCTCAATGATGATGTGGTCAATGTAATCGACAAGGCTGTAGCGAAGAGGAAAAAGCAAATTGAGAGTGGTTTGAAAAGGGCCGAATTGCAAGCGGAAAGAGAGAAAATTCAGAATTACAAGACAAAGATTTCCAATGCAAAATCATTGACGGAGTTATCATCAATTGTGTTCAAAGATATTGACAAACGACATGCGGATACACTACAAAGAATGCGGATTGCTCGAAGAAAGGTATTGCAAAAAGAGCTCAATCCAGAAGAGGTTGAGAAAGACAAGCAAATGCGGTTGCATAAGGCCCTAAACGGGGCTTACAAGCGTGGAGGCTTGCAGCCTTTACCACAAGATGAGTGGAAAAATGATCTGTTCGATGAAAGATTAAGCGAAAGTGGTGCCAAGGGAGGAGATGTGCAAATCTCATTGCTTTGGGAAAATAAAAATGATTTCAACATCCTTGTTGTAACTCCAACTCAAGAAATCATTCACCCGCGAAACCCAAAATCCTCTGATGGAGGTGTGCAGGATGTCGAGATGAATCAAAAAGGTGAGTCGAAAACTCCTGTAGAAAATGTCTACTGGGGTGGTGGTAAAGCGCCAAAAGGGACATATTACGTCTATGTCCATTTTTACAAAGAGCATCAGAAATTCAGAAAGGTTGACATCTCAGATTGTCGAATTCGAATTCTGGCTAAGGGTGCTCATTCGGAATATGAGGCTCAGATGTCTCTTGCAAATCAGTTGCAATTTGTTACAAAATTCAAGGTGGAGTGATTGGAATGCTGAATCGGTGGATCTTTTCTGAAAAATATGGGGGCAAGTCGAGTCTCGCTTTGGTTTTGTTGATGCTTATCCATATCCTATCGCCAATTGTGCCTTCACAAGAATTGGTTGAACAGGACAATAACCAAATGGATGTTGCAAAAAATCCGCCCACCACCGACATCGTGTTGGAGCCTCTCCAGTGGATTTCTGGCTCATATTTTAATGTCGAAGCTGGCGCAGCCATACTATCTGCTGGTGTGCAACAAGTACTGGTTACTGTTCGAAATGATGGGCCGCATACTGCGATAATTGAATTGGATTATACCGGAAGTTTTGCGTTTCAACCAACTATTTTCGCCAATCAAATTGGTTGTGATGCCGCCACTTACGAACTTGTGGGCAATTCACAACAACAATGTGTCATCCAATGGGACGCAGTTGAAGGTCAATATGGACAGTTTGATATTCAAATTGCCATGGCTGATTCATCTCTCTCCACTGATTCCGATTCATCGAATAATGCCCAAAGTAATATTCTGTTCGAAGTAGTTTCTGAAGCGAATGTAATCGTTGATACTCCCGATATTGACGATCGATTGCCATTGGGGTTATGGGATCTAGAAATTAGTTCAATAAATCTTGGAAATATGGAAACTTCTGTCGATTTTGAGGTGAATCTTTCTGATTGCAATGGACCGGAGTTCACTTATTCTTCATTGAATCTCTCATCGAATTCCATCAGTCAACCCTCTCAATATGAATTCATCCAGATCGAAGTCAACTCTACATCGGTAGACTCAGGGTCATGTGATATTACCGTATACTGGTCGTTTGAGGGCATTGAACGCAATTTGCAGATAAATGCAGTATTCTCAGACTACAGGGCGGCGATTCTCGCACCCAGTGATCGAGCCGTAGAACCTGGGAATTCAGCGGTACTAACTTTCATCGTGCAAAATTTAGGCGCTGGTGATACGTTCGAATACAGTGTAACTTCGATGAAAGGCTGGGCCACAAATGTAACTGCTCAACAGATTAATGTCGCCAGTCTTGGATCCAACTTGGTATCCGTAGGCGTACAGTTGCCAATCGAAACCAACCGGTCGGAAATTGATCGAATCGATTTACAGATTGTAAGTCAAGCAGAGTTTTACTCTGTGGATGCGACCGCTTTTGTCTATGCAGGAGACTTGTTACAGGCCACATTGAATCACAGTTCTTGGAATGTCAATGTCACCCCGGGCCAACCTGAAAACATTCAATACATTTTGAAGAATAACGGAACTTCTCCAGCCGTTTTCACAATTGATTGTGGTTTCTCGCAATTGGCACCGGGTTGGAGTGTCGCTGCACATCCAAGTACCACCCCATACCTCTCAGTAGGGGAAGAAATCACGGTGAGTATCACTGTCACGCCACCACAACTCACCCTTCCTCTAGATCCATCTAGTAAATTGGTCGAAGGGAACACCTTGCGTCTATGGACTGCGGTTGCACCTGAAGTCGGAGGTGAGCCGGTTATTCAGCACACTTTCTTGCATGTTCAGGCAACAATCATGGTTGAATTAATGGCTGAAAACACTGAATTCTTCATGCCGGCAATTGATGTGTTCGACAATCGAGTTTGGACAAATCCAGTTGAATTGGAAATGCAAGTACGTCACAATCTAATCACAAACCCAGACACCACTGTAAATGTTAATTTGGATATTGCACCTTCTTCGTTCGAAGCAACAAGAAGTGGGAATGGGCTTAATGAGGCAAACAGGTGGAGTACCGAAATTACTCCTGAAAATTCTGTTTTGAGTCTAGGGGCAACGCAAATGATTGTTGCAAATCTAGGGTCCCCAGACCCTGGTAGTGATAGCATAAGGCTCCCCCCTGTTGCAGGTATATTGGAAGTCGAAGTGACAGCTTCACTGACCATTGAATCTGGGCTTAGTGGGATCGAATCTCCGGTCTCAAGAGTGATCCTAACAGTGAATATCCCTGAGGTGTCAAAGGCCTCTATTGAGATTCCATCCCCCACAATCATTACTCCAGAGATTGAAACCTCTGTTCCGGTAAATGTTATCAATCTCGGAAACCATGAGTCTAATCTCAGTTACATTCTATCTGGGCCATTGGGTTGGTCTGTTTCCTCACAGCCAACAACCTCAACCTCTGTGCCCTCCAATTCCGATCAATTTCCAACCATTAATGGCGATAATATTGAACAAATTATGGTTTCAGCAACCGCTCCGCCAAATTATCGAGCCGATGCTGATTCTGATGTAATGTTGCAGGTGATTGATGAATCTGGAAATATAATTGCACAGGAATTGTTACCGTTTGAAATTCAAGAGTTGGTCGGTGCCACACTTCTACCTGCAAATGCTACCGCAAACGTCAGTGTCGACCAATTGGAATTGTTGCCTCTACTCGTCACAAATATTGGAAATAGTTTACAACAGTTCGATGTAAGTGTTGAAGGTTTTTCAGAACATATTGATGTAAATGTCGCATCGAGTTCTTCCATCACACTTCTACCCGGAGAAAACAGGACGGTTGAAATCAACATTCTAGCAAATCCATTTGCCCGGGCTGATGCCAACCACTCTGCACGAGTGGCGCTCAGCAATGACGGTGATCTGGTCGCTCAAACTCTCGTCCATATTCATGTCAATCCATTCCACAACATCACTTTCGGTTATGATGAAAATGTGTCTGTGGTCCCTGGACAGAATTTTTCCATGGTGTTTGATGTAACCAACAATGGAAACCTAGTCGAATTTATCGAGTTTGATTTTGGAATCATCGGTGGAAGCGATGAATGGGTTTACGAAATTGAACCTGAGAATTTGACTTTGGAGCCGGCCGGTATTGAAACAAAAAGTATCACTTTGTCAATTCAAGTTCCAGCTGCAGGCGGCAATGATAACCTAGAGTCTGGCGATATTAACTATGGCACCATGGTGGCAACCAATGTCACTGATAATCTGACTGTGGGCGATGCCGATGTTGAATTCTTTACCGACTCTGTTTTCCAAGTGGATTGGAATGCTCCAAACATCATCAAACTCAGGCCCTATGAAAGTCGGGACTTTACGGTGGAAGTGGTCAATCGCGGTAATCTTGATGTCCAATTAGATGTCATTTGCACGGCTGGAGATGAGACTCGTTGGCTTGTCAGTAATTGCGATTTACAAAATCTTACATTGCCTATGGGGGAAATGAAAAACATTCATTTCACAGTGCAAAGTATTGCGGGCTCTGCATGGAATTTAGAGGAAACAAAACTCAACCTGAAATTCTCCCCTCTAGATGATGATTTAGGTGATCGGGATCTAGAATCGACGTTGCAAATCGCGAGGATTTGGACAGAAGATGAATATCTCGCAGTCCCAGATAAAATATACAATACATTCACAATTGACATTCCTTGGACCAATGTTCTGGAACAAGGAATTGCCGGGGCTCAAACTGATTCATATGTCCTCGAATTGGTCGGTTCTGAAAGGTTCATCAACGAAAGCCTGTATGTTGGAGCCGGTGATATTGAATGGGAATTTACAGTTGATCCGGTGACATGGGGCCAACCTGAGGTTCTGAATTTGAATGGTGAAACCTATCTCTTGGGCCCAACTCCCTCTAGTGAGAATCGCACCCTTCGATTGCGAATCAAAATGCCTGCAATCGAAAATTTGCCTCCAGGAGATGGATATTCCCTGGACTTTAATCTGATTCATCCAAGTGCTGGTGACAATAATATCACGTCATTCAATGTCCGAGTGATTTCCGATTCATGGGCCGACCCTGGGATCATATCAGTGAATATTGAGATGGGGTCTGAAATTTCAGAATCCACCAGTGGGGTCGTCAGTGCAATGATCAAGAATCACGGAAACAATACGTTGCCAGATGACGCTGTTGCCGTCATTGAATGTGAGGATGGTATCGAAATTATTGGTTCTGAAGAACAATCAATTGCCGGATTGGGAAAGGGTGGAATAAAATCCGTCAACTGGGATGTTCAAACTGGGGCTCTGAATTGGTGGGAGGCATCAAAAGATGTTCACTGTAATGTTATCATTCAATCTACCGAAATGTATGGCAACCAACCGGATGATGATGCACTGAGGGAGACGTTCACACTGAATTCATGGTCACCTCCATTGTTGATATTGATCCCAATAACACTCGGTTTGATCTTGCTTTGCAGTCAATTATTGCGAAGGTCTCGAGACGATGACCGGTCGTTGATGTTGAGTGCGTATGCAGGTTGTGCTTTACTCGGAGTTTCGACCCATTATGGCCTAGGGGCGATTCCAAATATCGTCATGAGTTTTGCATCGATTGTTTGGTTAGCCCTCATCACCCGGAGTGCGGCATCACATGAATTCCCAGCCATCCTGTCTGACCGGCAAAATCTACTGCGAGGTGGTAGTAGCCTTGTAGAAGACCATGAGGGTGAACTGGTCCGTGTTGCGAATCAGTTGCGAGTCAAATTATCTCTAGCGCCATTAGGATTCATCTTCATGGTTCTGATTTTGCCAAATGAAATCTCATGGAGTGAGGGTAATATTGCTTCAATTTTCCTGTATCTGATGCTTTGTGCATTATCTGTAGAACTGACCATTCGAAATAGTACCAGTTCATGGAATCAGATCTTTGAAGAGTTGACTTTCTTTGAAGGAGAAGCTAGAGGGCTTCTAGTACAGCTTGGAAATCCATCTACGGAATTGCGTAAAATCACAATTGGACAGCGGTGGGGAGATTCTCATGATGTGAGTGTGGAGGTGGAAGGCAATGTATGATGGAGTCATGCCAACCCAATCTGACTTACGAGCACAGGTTACAAGATTGAATCTTGTTTTGGATGAACACATTCAATTAATTCAAGAAGCCATTTTGGAAAAAGATGTTCGCTTTGCAAAGAAGAATATTCGTCAAGCAAGAGAAGATATTGGAGTTCTAAGCATCCAAATTGGGAAGATGCAGAGGGCCATTCGTATGCTGCACTCTCTCATGAGGGATCGGGCAACCAGTGAAGATGAATTGCTTGATATCTTGCTTACGATGAAAACGGCTGAGACTTTGATTATGCGGAGTGCTTTTGATGAGTCGGCATTGCAACTGGAACGTCTAATTGAACATCTTTTGGCAAATAGTGCAGCACTAAATCCATTCATTTTCTTCCAATTCTGGATGGGGATTGAAGCGCGCTGGGAAGCGAATTCCGATCAGGGACAATTGCTTGTAAGAATTGAAAATACAAGTGATGTGGTGCTTCCAGGATTCAATATCAAAGCACCTGTTCCACCCAATTGGAGAGTTTTGCCTGACGCTCAACCTGTCGATCGGTTGCAACCTGGGGAAACAATGGATCTTGTTTTCGTCATTACTCCTTCAGCCATGGCTGCAATTCGTGAATTCGGTGCACCTGGAAGCTTGCAAGAAAAATTGAATGTGCAAACCGGTTATGATTTGCGGCCCGATGGTTTGCAAATGACTTGTCGTGTTGAGAACACAAGTGATGAGGCGATGAATGACGTTTTGTTGTCCCCATGGATTCCCCCAGGTTGGTCTTGTAAATCATGGCCATTCTTCCGATATCTAGCTCCGAAATCTGTGGAAATATCTACACTCGATTTGGAATTGAAAAAATGAGGGACTGAGAGGAGATATTGGGATTTTTTGGTGGCTACAACTATAAACTTGGCAGCGACTAAATCGAGGTACAAGGAGATGTCTAAATGACCAGTAAAGAATACTCTCTCAAAAAGAATGACTTAGGTGCCATTGGTATCGGTGCAATGATTATTTTTATCGCACTGATTTTAGTGGCTGCCGTGGCCTCTACGATTATTATCAAGACGGCTGAAGAATTGCAACAAAGAGCGCAAAAAACAGGCGATGATACTCAAGACAATTTGGGTGGAAAAATACTGATCCAGGGTGCCTACGTTAGTGAAGAAACCGCCGGTGGTGGTTCTGCTGATGAAATTACTCTCATCGTCCAACTCAGTTCTGGTTCAGACACTACATTGTTGGCAGACATGGAATGGCACATGGCATGTGATGATGGCACAGCAGTAGCTGGAGTTAACGCTGGTGTTTTCACTGTTGCCACTGACCTTGATGGTACCGCCCTAGGTGCTACTGCATCGGTTGATGCTGGTGAGACGTTCTTGGTTCCAATTGATACGTCTGCAGATTGTACTCCACAAGTTGGAGACAATCAAGAAATGCGAGTCTTCATCGATGGGGGTGGAGATACCTATGCATCTCTCCACTACAACGATGTTAACCCTGGATCATCAATTATCTGAGGTAGATTTACCCTCTTCGGAGGACACGATTTTGGAGAGTATCTGAGTGAGCATTATCGACAAAATATTCGGTAAAACCGATGGCGATGTCGCTGATGAGGAAGCGGTATCGAGATTGGAAAGTTTAGCCACCCATTCAATTGATGTGGCGACGATTCCGCTAGATGCCGCTCCAATCGAAGAGGATGCGTGGACATTGGCACCTTCTCCAACAAGAGCGCGGATTGGAACCACTGGTCTAGAGTCCGCTGATTCGGTTGTCCAAGATAGCAGTGGTAAGCAAGTTAACTTCGACACCAAAGAAATCGAAGACAAAATGGACTCTAGATTCGATCGAATTGAAGCGACCATGGCGATGTTGGATGCACGCCTCACGCAATTGAAGGATGTTGCTGGAACGCCGTACGCCATTCCAACTGACAAACTGATCACAATGGATACCGTTGAAAACGAAGATGGTACTGAAACTGAGGATGATGAAATTGAGGGCGAATCTGAGGTCGCTGATGTTCAACAATCTGATGTCAATTTACTGGATTTGTACGAAAGCCGAATTGCTGAATTAAATCCATTCCTTAACCAAAGGCCGGGTGCATTAACAGAGAATTTGCCAATTACAACGAGTGAGATTGTAGCACTCCTTTTGGATAATTTATCTGCAAGCAACGCCACATCTTTTGTCGACAAAGCTGCTGCCAGTGGGATGATTACTACCGATGAATGTGGGGTTCTGAAAGGTCTCATTGATTTAGCAGATCCAGCCGTTAATGAAAATACTGCAGAACATCTTCCACACAGGGAATTGCTGATGTTTAACGCCATGATTGGGGCATGGAGACAGGCCAATGCTCCCCCGGAGGGGGCCTGAATCTGAGTGGTTCAACAAGTATAGCCGCGATGATTGTCGGCACCGCTTTATTGGGCATCTTTGCATTGGCATCAATGTCTCTCACGGAAAGTACCCAAATGGCAGCGGAGATCGATGAATTGGCCATCCAAGAACCAGAATTAAGAGCAATCAATGCCACTGAAGATGGTGTTTCCATCCATGTGAACATCACAAATGTTGGTGATCAAAACATACACTATGATGACATGTGGCTCAGTATCGATGGAAGTGTTCCATTCCAAGCGAGCCAGCATCACAATTCGACATCGGTGTTATTCCCAGGGGAAATTCAGTACATCCAAATTAGTGGAACTGGATTTACTTCTCCAAGTCGAATATTTGTCTCAGCAATGGGTGCATCTTCAGCGGTTGCAATAATGTGAGGGAATGAGATGGCAGATGGTGGTGCAAGTGAGATACTGATGCTCATCACAGGGCTCATTACAGCAGGCATTGCTGCAAGTGTCTTGATTGCCTCGTGGGGTGGTATCGCAAGCTCTATTGAATCCAACAAAACTCAACTTGAAGCGGATACGATGACCAAGGCCTCATTGACAAGTGACCCAATGGATATGTCTTGGAATCAAACGGCTTGCAATCTAACCATACACTTGCAAAACACGGGCAAGTTGGTCTTGAAAAATGGTGAAATTGGAGTGATTGTAAATGGCAGCGATACATCCATTTCGAATCGAAGAATGTTGACATCAACCACTGATTGGATCCAAGGCAATGTGTTAGAATTGCGCATTTGTCCAACGGGTTTGACTCTAAATCCAGGGGATGAAACGGTCCTGACGATCATCGTTCGTAGTGAGGAATATCGAGGTGTTTCGGGCACTTACGCGTTCTCTGAGGTGATTCGAATTGGATGATGAAGGTGGCTTTCCATTCGAATTGGAAACGGATAGTTTAGCCGACAGTCTAGGAAGGTTATTGCCAAAACGCTCGCTTTACATTGTGACAGGTGAAGTGGGAGCTGGGAAAAGTCTCATTGCCCAACGATTGGCTTACGGGCTAATCAGTCATGGTACACGGCTAACTGTAGTCAGTACTGAGTTGACCACTCGTGGTTGGTTAGAACAGGTAGACAGTTTGGGCTATTCGATGACGGATGCAACAGAAAGTGGATCTCTGACTTTACTCTCTCGGTTTGGAGTCGTATCTGATGAGGTTGAGGGGGTTGTACAAATTGCAGATGTGTTGGATTCAAAACCTGTGCAAGACGCTGAAATAGCGATTATTGATCGAGCTTCAAGTATACTCCAACACTACGCGGGGACTCCGGAAGAATTGCTAAGTTATCTGCGAAAATATTCCTCTGCAGGACGTTCATTGATGTTGATTATCGACCCTGAAGAATTGAACCATGATGTCGTTCGGGCACTAATTTCATCTGCCGAAGTTGCAATCGATATGCGTATTCGAGAAGTTGGAGGTGGATTGAATAGAACCATGGCCATTACTCGTTTTCTTAGAGCCGCTGGTCCTGTTCAACCAAGAATTGGATGGCGCGTGGAGCCTGGAATGGGCTTCATTGTAGATATCACAGCGGTTAGTTAGGTGATTCGATGGCTGAAGATATTGAATTCCAACAAGGTGACTTGGATGGGGTCATGGAAAGGTTCGATCACGTGAACCAATGGGTGTCTGACTTTGAAGAGAAATATGGTACTAGACCGTTCTACTATGGCAAGTTGGATAGAGCTGCGAATCAAGGTGAGTTGAATCTCATTTATCACCTAAGGGGGCCGCTATTTGCACACATCTATCGGCCGGCTGATGAAGAAGAGGGAGCGGGTACAACATTGTGGTTCGCGATAGAACCACAACTCAATGAGGATGAAGAAAATATCAAGGAAATTCTTGTTGAAAGGTTGCTAAAAGAAGCACCGAATGCACCGTCTTTTGGTTCAGATGCTGAATTTGAAGCCATGCTAGAAAATATGATTGCACGGCACACCACTGTAACGCGTTCACCTAATTCATCGATGAATGCAGGTACTCCTGTAAATCGAATCCGCCAATCCATTGGATTGGGCGAGGCCCCACTACAAGTAACCGAAAAACAACTGGAGAGGTTGACGTACACTGTGATTAGGGACCTTGTTCGATCTGGTCCTTTGGAAGCCTTGCTTTCAGATGAGATGTTGGAAGATATTCACGCCGTAGGTCTTCGATACATTAGCATGGATCACAAGGTCTTCGGAATGGTGACGTCGAATATCCGATTCAGAGATCGCGATATGTTGGAGCGTTATCTACGGGCGATGTCTGAAAGAATAGGGAGGCCCGTTTCCGATAGTAAACCAATTATTGATGGTGCTTTATTGGATGGAAGTCGTATCAATATTGTATATTCTGACGATGTTTCAATGCTTGGTTCCTCTTTCACGATTCGAAAATTTGCAGAGGAAACGATTTCAATTATTCAGCTCATCAAGTGGGGAACACTCAATGCAGAAGTTGCAGCTTACATCTGGTTAGGCTTAGAAAATGGCATGTCGCTGCTGGTATCTGGTGAAACTGCATCGGGTAAAACGACCACGCTCAATGCAATTTTACCGTTCATAGATCACAATGTAAAAATCTACTCGGCTGAAGATACACCTGAGGTAAAAGTCAGACATCGATTATGGCAACGACTTGTAACACGTGATTCCAAGAATGAAGACTCACGTGTTGAAATGTTCGACTTATTGAAGGCTGCACTTCGGAGTCGGCCAAGATACATCATCATTGGAGAAATTCGAGGTGCTGAAGGAGCGACTGCCTTCCAAGCAATGCAAACAGGGCACCCTGTAATTGCCACTTTCCACGCTTCATCAATTGTCAAAATGATTCAGCGCTTTACGGGTGATCCAATCAACGTCCCAATGCGTTTCTTTGATAACCTGAATTTTGCAATTTTCCAAGAAGTTGTTGAAGCACCAGGTGGTGGAATTGCGAGAAGGATTACTGGAATCGATGAAGTAATTGGATACAACAAAGAAGCCGATGGTGTGTTAACCCGTGGCATGTTCGATTGGAACCCTGTTAGAGACAAGCACTACTTCCGTGGAATGTTCCAATCACACCTCATGGAAAACAAAATGGCGGCGTTAATGGGTTTTGAAAATAAGCGAGATATCTACGATGAAATGGCACGCAGAACAGAGGCGTTACAACGAATGGCTGACAATGATTTGGTGCATTATGATGATGTATTTGACATTCTAGATGTTTACTACCAATTGGGGTGGGAGGCTTTCTCGGAAGCCATCGATGTTTGGACGCCGATTAGCAACGATTGAGGTGAAAAAATGGAGCGTCTTTCCCTATTCCAAATTGCTCTAAAGCGATTGGGGATGCCCGTATCCAAGTACCTGCTAAATTTCGTATTGCCGGCTACAGTCGGTGGTTTTGCAGTATCATTGATCCTGTATACGATGTTGAGTTCCCTGTTTGTAGGGGCCTCGGGAATCGCTCTGCTGGTGATGTTTCCACTACTAACCACTGGAGCCGCCATCATATGGCCAGTGGTCCAAACTCTGCGTGATGCTGTTCTGATTGAGAAAGAAATGCACATGTTCATCACTCGAATGGGGATCTTGAGTATTGGCGAAGTGAATGCGCAGTCTATGTTCGATATTCTACGCCAAATGAGCGATTATGGAGCGCTCGCAAATGAAGTGAAATCAATCGAAGTTTTGGTTGAAAAGTGGCATACTAGTTTACCTGAAGCCGCCCGAATTATTGGGAGGCAAAGCCCCTCCCCGATATGGGGAGATTTCCTCGATCGTATGGCGTTCTCTGTCGAGGCAGGTCAACCCATCAACGAGTTCATGCAAGCAGAACAAAAGACGTTTTCAAAGGAATTTGATACACTTTATGACACTCGATTGGAATCGATTGATATGCTGAAAGAAATCTACATTTCACTGACCACGACTGGTATTTTTGGAATCGTAGTATCTGGGATTCATCTCGTACTTTTTGTCACTGAGGATTACGGTTCTGCGCCACTAGAAGTTATGGCTAGAATCCGATGGGTACTACTTGCAGCCACACTGTTTGTTGTAATGCAAGCCGGTACTCTGGTAGCATTCAGGTCAATCGTGCCCGATGATCCGATCTTTAGTAGGCATGAGTTTGATACAGAATATCGAACGAAAATGCGTCAAGTATGGATTGCTGCAAGTATCATGGGCGCACCCATATTGATTGCATCAGCTGCTGTAATTTTGATGTATTTCGAAGGCCTGATGAGTACCTGGGATAAATATGGGCTTGTACTTGTAGCCCTTATCGTTACACCATTTTTACTTCCTGGGTTTACTGCCGGAAGAGAAGAGCGAGGTATCTTGCGGCGTGATGAATCCTATCCTGGGTTTATTCGTGCTCTGGGGGGTACTGCACAGGCTAGAGCCGCTGAACCTTCAGCGACAATCAAAGCTCTCCGCGGAATTGATTTTGGTTCTCTCAACAAACCAATTGCGAGCCTGGAAAGTCGACTCATGATTCGTATTGACTCCGAACGAAGTTGGGATTGGTTTTCAGCAGAAGTCAATTCAGGGATGGTGTCTCGGTTTAATCGGATTTATTTGGAAGGAGCCCAGGCAAGTGGAGAGCCGGCTGCTGTGGCCGATCTCGTGAGCCAGAATACCACCAATCTCTTGTCACTCAGGAGGCGGAGGGCTTTGTCAGCCGGAACCATGCGAGGTGTAGCATACGGCCTGCTTATTTCCACCATTGTGTCATTCAACATTGCAATTGCAGTTGTTCTTCGATTGGGAACGGATATTGCCAGTGTTGCACAAGGAATGCAGAACATGCAGGTCGACCAAATTACAGAGAATGCTGGAGGGTTGGGAATCCCTGTATTGGAAGAAACTGGAGCAGTCGACGAAAACATTGCGCTGTTCAAACTAATTACGTCCCTTCTGATCATCCTGATGGTGATTATTTTGTCCGCAATTGCGACTCGTTTGCGGGGAGGAGGGTTTGCTTTAGCGATGGGGCAGATTTCCACCATGATGTGGATTGCAGCATTGACAAGTTGGATTACAATTTCACTTTTGGATGTCACTTTAGGTGCATTTTTCGCCCCAACTTGAATCAAAACGCATTTCAATCAATATTGAGGCCGCCCCATCAGAGATGGGGCTATGTCGCGGCTATTCGATGAAATCGACTTTGTGATTAACTGGGCCAATGGATTGAGCACCAGTGCGCAAATCGGGTTGTGTATTGGTCTAACTTTGGGACTGTTAGTTCTGCTAAAATTTGTGATTCTCAAGAGAATTGGGCAATTCGTCAACAAGACTGAGGTTGGGTGGGACAATGACCTGTTCGTCCCTATTTCAAAAAGAACTGAATTTTTCGCAATGGTTTTGTGTGTAAATTTGTCTCTCTCATGGTTGTCCCCCGAAAGCTTGGTTCAAGTCAATTACTTGCTGAATATTGCCTATATTCTTCTCATGACCAGCATCATCAGTTCCACGATCAAAGTCGTCGTTCCTCCAATGATGGCCTACATTCAGTCGAATGAAAGTGGGGTATCGGTCACGGGTCGGAATGTATTCCTTAGTGGTTTGATGCGTTCGCTAGTATGGACCGTGGCAATCTTCCTAATTGTCAATGAATTTGGAATTGAGTTGTCCGGAATATTTGCGTCCTTTGCAGTGTTTTCACTGATCGCTGGGTTGGCATTGCAACAATCCCTTGGAAATATTTTGAATTCGTTCATGCTAGCGATGGATCGGCCTTTTGATGTGGGCGACAGAATTGAAGTCAATGGGATTGAAGGCAAAGTCATCTCTTCTGGAATTCTATCCACAAAATTACTGACATGGTCAGAAGAACTTGTGATCATTCCAAACAATTCTCTGGTATCGAATACTGTGATGAATAAAGCCCGTGGTGGTGGAGATGGTGTTCCAAAGCGACTCAATCTTCTGGTAGACATCGGAGTCGATTACAGTGAAGATCCACCTCACATCAAGAAGATTTTGATTGAAGTGGCGAAAAGTTGTCCATACACCCTAGAAGACCCCTCCCCGCGTGCTTTGCTAATTCGACTTGGAGAATATTCCAGAGATTTCCGCCTCTATACTTGGATTTCTGACTATTCCGATGAATGGCCTGCACGGGATTGGATTCTTCAAGCGATTTCCGATCGATTCAATGAAGAGGATATCATTATCCCATTCCCGGTGAGTATCGAAATGAAAGGGCAGCCCTCCTACAGAGGAGCCAACCGTGAGCTCCGAGTTCGAAGGAAAGAGGCGCGACAACATGCTGCGCGGCTGCAAATGGCTCGAGCGGATGAAGTACATCGGGAAGAGAGAGACACCGTTCGTTCAGAAATTGCATGGTTAGAACAGCAACTTTTGGATACTTCCTTACAGTCCAGGGAGAAAGAGAAGATTCGGGCGGAAATTGCAGCCTTAGCTTCAACACTAGACATGTTCGATGGGGATTGATTCTCTGTTTATTCGGGAGGTTTTATTGAATGATTAAATTATGGCCAAATATGAAAATCGATACAGATGTGCTCCGTGGATTTGTTCTCGGATTGATTCTCATTTGCATGAGTCTGTCGATGGCGTTTGAAAATAATGGGCTAGAAGAGGACGCGGTTATACAGCATACTGAGGGTATGAATGCTCCTGGATTTGTTTCAGGGTCTATTTTTACGGACGACTCATTCGCATCCGGAGGAAGACACAATTGCGCAATTACAAATGAAAGTTTGAATTGTTGGGGATCCAATGTCTTTTCACAACTGGGTAATAGTTCCGGTGGTGCTGTTGATTTTTCAGGATTGTACAATCAACCTTCTGCTGTTAGTGTTGCGATTGGTAACTACCACACTTGTGCTGTGATGAATGATGCAACAGTTGCCTGTTGGGGCGGGAACACATATGGACAATCAGGACAAAGTGGGAATTCTACTTTGCCTTCTCCACCCACAGCAATCTCCTTTGGAGAGCGCTTGGGAATCGCAGTTGCGACTGGAAAAACGCATAGTTGTGCTATTCTAGATAATGCATCGGTGAACTGTTGGGGATACAACAATCATGGACAGCTGGGTGATGGGACTGTCAATTCTAGCAATGTACCCGTTTGGGTGGATTTGGGGGACAATGTATCTGCCGTGTCAATAACAGCAGGGGATTCACACACATGTGCTCTCACCAACAATGGCACGATGATGTGTTGGGGATACAATAGTCAGGGTCAACTCGGAGATGGAACCACAAACAACAGCTACATTCCCGTTAGCATCGACTTTGATGTCAAGCGAGCCGTGGCCATTTCTGCGGGTGGAGAGCATACTTGTGCTCTGCTCAATGATGCCAGAGCACACTGCTGGGGTTGGAACGATCGTGGCCAATTGGGTGATGGAACCTTGCTGAGTCAAAGTACACCTACAGAAATCACCACCGATTCAAATGTAACAGCGATTGCAACGGGCGAAAGGCACACTTGTGGATTGCTTGACAATAGCAGTATAATGTGCTGGGGAAACAATGCTGATGGGCAATTGGGTGACAACTCAACTTCAAACTCTAGTATACCACAATATGTGCATACCAACACCTCGTTTGATGCTGTTTCTTTGACCGCTGGGATCAGCCATTCATGTGCCGTCAGTAGTTCCGGTGATGTCCAATGTTGGGGTGACAATTACTACGACCAACTTGGTGATGGAACTGGAAATAACTCTCTGGTACCAATCGCTTCTCCTTTGAGCGAATCGATTGTTCTATCAGAGCGGGACAGAGATGGAGATGGTGTACTCAACGTGTATGATACAAACATGCCGGGTGATGAAGACGGGGATGGAATCGCAACTCCTGAAGATGAATTCCCGGATAATCCTGTTCGAACCACAGCATGCGATGAAGGATACTTTGGTAGATACTCTTGTGAAGAGGCTCCAATCGGTCACTATGCAAATGGCAGTGGAAATCTAGTCGCAATCGAATGCTCGGTTGGGACTTATCAACCCAATACCACACAAGCCAATTGTGTTGATGCGTCTCTAGGACATTATGTCAATACGATTGGTGCGATTTCTGAAGTGCCATGTGCCAATGGAACATACCAATCGCTGAGGGGTCAGACTTCATGTCTAGACGCTGATCCTGGACATTATGTCGATACGCCCGGACAAGAGAATCAGACAGCTTGTTTGATTGGAACCTATCAACCCGGGACGGGGCAAACCGATTGTTTAGATGCAACCCCTGGGCATTATGTCGATGTCAATGGTTCGGCCACACAAACTCAATGTTTGCCGGGGTCTTACAATCCCGACGCTGCGTCGGATAACGCCTCCGCTTGCGTGCTAGCAGATCTTGGACACTATGTCCCCAATCCTGCGAGTACCACGCAAATCGAAGCCGTTGCTGGCTACTATGTCGATACGCTCGGTGCGTCGCAGCCCACACCTTGTCAAGCGGGATCATACAATCCAAACAATGGCTCTGGGAACGCGTCTGCTTGCATGTTGGCTGATCTAGGACACTATGTCCCCAGCCCTGCGAGTACTGCGCAAATCGGAGT
>DAHO01000081.1:34309-42916 GCA_002498455.1 Euryarchaeota archaeon UBA602 | reverse complement strand
TCATACAATCCAAACTCAGGATCTACAAACGCATCTGCTTGCATATTAGCCGATCTAGGTCACTATGTGCCTCAGCAAGCACTGACGACTCAAACTGCAGCTGATCGCGGATATTATGTGGATACTGTCGGGTCCGATCGACAAATCCCCTGTCAGGCTGGGACCTACAATCCAAACAATGCATCGGGGAATGCATCCGCTTGCATTCCTGCCTCTCTGGGTCATTATGTGACCAATCCTGCGAGTTTTGAGCAAACCACTTCCAGACCTGGTTACTATGTTGATCAAATTGGGGCCACTACAGAAACTCCTTGTTTACCAGGTTCGTATAATCCAGATAGTGGTGCAACAGACTCTTCGGCCTGTATGCTTGCTGATTTAGGGTATTATGTCCCCGGAGGGGCAAGTGCTGCCCAAATTCCTGCGCCGCCTGGACATTATGTGGATGAAGTTGGAGCCGTTGCACCAAAAATTTGCGTTGTGGGCACTTACAATTCAGCAAATGCTTCCAGTTCTTCAGCGGCCTGTCTATCTGCAGAACCTGGTTACTATGTCAGTCAACCGGGAAGTGCAAGTCAAACACCAGCAAGCCCGGGCCACTATGTTGCCGAATATGGGGCCACTTCTGAACAAGCATGCCTTGCAGGTACATACAATCCAAATACTGCATCGCAAAGTGCAACTGCGTGTCAACAGGCACAACCCGGATTTTATGTCCCAACAACGGGACAAGCACAACCAACTCAGGCTGCTCGTGGACATTATGTTGATGTCTATGGGGCACTCGATGACACGCCCTGTCTTGCAGGTACGTACAATCCAAATTATGGATCCGTGACAAGTGATGATTGTGTAGATGCAAGTCCTGGCCACTACACAAGCAATGACGGTAGTATTTGGGAACAGGATTGTGCACCGGGAACATACCAGCCAAATTATCGGCGCACAACTTGTTTGTCTGCTGACCCTGGGAATTTTGTAGCTCAGAGTGAAGCAGTCAGTCAAACTCTTTGTCCGGAAGGAACTTGGCAAGATTGGGTGGGTTCAACAGGTTGTACTGATGCACCAATTGGGACTTATGCCGCTGGTTTGGGCAATACGGCCCCAACTCCATGTCCTACTGGTGCCTCAACATTGGGCCCGGCATCGACTTCAGCTGCGGATTGTTTGATGGACACGGACAGTGATGGTGAACCCGACAACACGGATACCGACGATGATGGAGACGGGGTGCCAGATATCTGGGATGCACTGCCTCTAGATCCGACTGAATACGAGGATACGGATGGGGATGGCATTGGCAATGTTGCTGATGTCGATGATGATGGAGATGGTGTTCTTGATGTCAATGACCCCTTCCCTCTTGATGAAAACGAAACGGTTGACTCTGATGGGGATGGCATTGGCGATAATCTTGATGAAGATGATGATCAAGATACTTGGTCCGATACTGAAGAAAGCCTGTGTGGAAGCAATCCTTTGGATAATTCAGATACTCCTGTTGATTTTGATGGGGATAAAATCTGTGACGTCATGGATGAAGACAGAGATGGGGATCAGGTCCCCAATGCAGCAGATGATTGTGAAGGGCATGATGACCGATTAGATGCCGATGGGGATGGTATTCCTGATGGGTGCGATTCCGACATGGATTTAGACGGTGACGGGTTGAATAATGTGGATGATCAGTGCGACTCGACACCGTCTCATCTGCTAAACCAAATCGATGAGAATGGTTGTGCTCCTTCGGAATATGCTGATTCTGATTTTGATGGGATTCATGATGGGTTGGATATCTGTCCAGATACCCCTCTTGATGAATCCCCAAATCAATCCGGCTGTGGTGCATCACAGCGAGACACTGATGGTGATGGATGCCGAGACAAGGATGAACAAATTGCGGGAACCGACTGGACGGATGCGACCGATGTTGAAGATTCGTGTATTCAATCAGATAGTGGAACAAAGGGGGATGATTCCATGTCATTGAGTACCTGGGCCATCATTATCGGCATTCTCATCGCAGTCATCATCGCAGCACTCGTCATTGCAGTCCGTTGGAAATTGAACGAAGATGACGAGGCTCGCCCCTCTAAGAAAAAGGTGGATTCAAAGAAGAAGGTGGAGAAGAAAGAGTTGACTGCAGACGACATATTCGCTGAACTTGACGATGATGATATTGCTGAAGCTTCTGACGATGATGTGGACGATTGGGATGATGATTCATCCACACTCGATGACGATGACAGTTGGTTAGATGATGATGTGGGTGATGTCGCCGCCGACCTAGACGAAGGTGAAAGCCTGCCTGATTTGTTTGATGACGATGATGATGATTTCGAAATTGATCCTGAGGATGCATTACCTGACATGAATGACCTGTTAGACGATGATGACGATTTGTTTGATTGACGGGAATCAAGTGGATTTTGGCAAAGACAGCGGGTATTATATTTGCCACTCTCGACGGGGACACCGTAGGTGTCCCGTATGAAGTGGAAAGCGATTTACCTTGCATTGCTGATGATTCTCATGCCAATGACTGGATTTTTGTCAGAAGAAAATGAAGTATCTGACGAATTGGGTGTTCTAGAAGGTACAAGCAATATGCAAATGACCAGTGGGGCACAACTCCCCAATTACATCCTTTATTCTCCGATGGCCATGTCTATGACTGGATCGAATGCACTGGTCAATGGTTCGACAATGTCAGTCGCCCATGCACCCATGCGCATCCCCCCGACATCATCTTCACAGTGGGATGGTTTCTCAGTAGAGCCTGCTGATGGGTTGACCAGAGATTATCCAAATTTTAACCCGGGGGCCGCTATGGGGGTGCATTGGTGGAATTTCGATACACCAGGACGTGTCGATCAAGGTGATGATGTGCAAACGGATCATGTTCCTGATGATCTCATCAGCAATGGGGTGACGAATTGGGCAATGGATGGTTATTGGCGGCAGGGGTATGAGTTGAGTGGTTATGGTGGAGATAATCTAACTGCAGGTAATTGCCAGCCCCATGATGCTAGTTGGCATAGATATTCCAACGGTTTTGCTGGATATTTCAAACCGGATGTGCTTGGAGGGCAATTGTTCAAGCGTGAAATCATGAATCCCAATGGTACCTTCGATGCAATCATTGTCAATCTTATGGCCGATGGATATCTGCAAGTGAACTACTATTGGGGTGCAAGCAACGAGAATGAAGTGGATGAAAGTACGATTTACAGAACCAAGACTGGAAGTACCCTCGGAACAGTAGATATGCAGACTGTTGATGTTGGAGAGTGGAACTACATTGGAGTTCGTTATCATCGCCAACACAATGGTCACAACTTGCAAACTCAAGTTTTTGTCGACAATGCATCGAGTTCTGTTGGAACGTTCTCGATTCAGAACAACACCAATCCTGAAGAGGTAGAGACCGATATCATGACATGGGGTCAAGGCAATGAATGTATTTTTGCAGATGGTTTTGATGGGACCATTGATGAATTGCGTTATTTTACTTATTCAAACCTTGACTATAACAGGGCGTGGAACAGTAATCACTTAGGCAGGGGCGAAAATTGGCAAAGAGATCCATACCCCAATGCCTATCCTGTCTTGCCAGATGGCATC
Source organism: Euryarchaeota archaeon UBA602 (assembly GCA_002498455.1). GTDB lineage: Archaea > Thermoplasmatota > Poseidoniia > Poseidoniales > Thalassarchaeaceae > MGIIb-P. Next base: position 39,292 of record DAHO01000081.1, on the reverse strand, counting down.
GAATTAAATCTCACAACAGGAGAGATTTTCGGAACTCCAACTGGAGTTATGGACGTCAGCGACTACAAGATTTTTGCATGGTATGAGAATGTTTCAGTTGGCTTTCAACTCATGAGTTCCGGAGAATCGCGGGTGATGTCGATTGAAATTGTCGAGCCCGATTCCCCAGCTATCGATCATGGTTCATATTCCGAATATCACCTCACTCGTGGGGATTTCGAAACGATTGAGCCTCCGATCAATACAGGTGGAGATGATGCTTGGTGGGAATTGAGGGGTAAACATGCGAATTATTTGGGTGGTATGGACATCGATAATAACCGGGCCTGCGCCTTAGTTGAGGATGGAAAGGTTTACTGTTGGGGGAAGAATGATGGTCAAGTTTTGGATAATGAGTCTGCTAGTTCCACCCATTTCCGACAGCCCACTCCGCTTGTTGGGAGTGCTTCCAATTTAGATATTCAGCAAATCGAGCTCGGAACACATGTTGCCTGCGCAATTGTGACCAATGGGACATTGTGGTGTTGGGGGAACAGCAATCACGGCACTCTAGGGAATGGCAATACTGGTGTTTACCAGAGTGCTTCACAGATCTCATTTGCGACAAATCTGGCTGCACAACAGGAGCCTGTTGCAGCAACATACGATAATCGTGGAAGTGAAACACAAACCCACATTGGTTGTGAGTGGAGGGTTGAATCCGATCACCATTTCGAATCGTTCGAAAATGGTACTTCTTTTGCATGGAATGAGACAGAGTCCAGCAGTGGAAATTGGTCATTTATGAATTCCAGTGGGCTGAGTCAAGTTCCTCAAACCTCTGGCTTTGTTGATGGGTGGAAGGGGCTCGGTTCCGCATCTTCAAATCTTGGGGATTATGATACAAACGCCGATGAAACTATTGCGGATGGTGAACATTCTACAATTACTTTCGATGTCGAAACAGGTGATGGGTTCCTCAAATTGTGTGCATTTGATTCGAGTCACGCAGGTGATAAATTGAACATTTACATCGATGGTTCCGTAAGTCCAAATGTGGCTGTGGATATGGTGGGTTGGCGAGTAGTAACCATTCCTGTTACTTCAGGGAATCACTCAATCGTATTGGAATACTCCAAGGATGTAGACCCATCAACATCTGGGTCCGATCGAGTCTTCATCGATTCGATGTCTTATCCTTTGCCTGCTACCAATCAATCCTCAACTTGGACAGAACCTACTGTGCAGGACATCTCAATCCACGGGAATACTGCTTGTGCAATCGCCGCTTCGAAGTTGTATTGTTGGGGATACAACAATTATGGTCAATTGGGCGTGGGAGATCTTGAGTCACGATATTATCCAACTAGAGTTCATGTAGAAGAAACGGTTAATTTCGTTGATGTTGAAGTCTACTCAAGTCGAGTTTGTGCCTTGGACTCGAATGGAGATCTATGGTGTTGGGGCAGCAGTAGTAGTAATTCGAACGGTCACAATGAAGCAAATTGGTTGGCTACTTATGGAGGTAGTATAGCCGGAGACTACAGCAAGAGTAAGCAAAACGAAGTTCCCATTAAGGTGTCATTCAGTTCAGCATATACTGATGTTGAAATCACTGACTTTGATTTAGATGATAATGGTGTTTGCGTGATTGGAAACGATCGTACAGATTCCACATCCATCGTAGTTCGGCTTTGGTGTTGGGGGGAAGGACATGACCGTCAAAACAATCCAAGCAGTAGTACTGATACATCTTCAGACAACGTGAACCATATTGATTTCACAAACCATGCCAGTGGGCAGAGTTTGACTATCGATTCAAACTCTGTCCCCGTCACTGTTGCGAAGAGTCAGAGTGGTACATGTGTCCTGTTTGAAGATGGTCTGGTTCGATGCTTTGGAGCAAATTTGAATGGATGGCATGCCTTGTATTGGGCAGGTGTAGGCTATGATGAAGATTACAAGACTGTGACTGGACTGTATGTTGCCAAGTTGAGCGGAAGTCAACAGTACAATATTGAGTCTACAATCTGTGTAGAGCTCGAAGGAGAAAATGCTCCATATTGTGGTGGAGAGGGATCGAACTACCTCACAGGAATCGGGGCTACAAGCAACACCGATCACGGCCTACAGATGGTTTCTGCAAATCCTCCTGGAAAAAATGACGGTGTGTTGCCTCAAGGTTTGGAATTCAACACTACAAATGGAGTCATTTCTGGTGAACCGGAAGCCGTACATCATGAACCCATCGAATTGACCCTATATTCCTGGAATGGAGGGGGTTACGATTCTTCGGAATTCAATATCTCAGTGTGGAATCGGCCCATGCTTCAAGGTGAAGTTCAAATTACCAGTGAGTTTTGGCAGAATACCCCTACCGGTCAAGCGGTGTTCAAAGGTCGGCCAGTGAATTTCACCGTTGAATTTACCAGTGAACGACCGATTGTGACCTATGAATGGATGATTTACAAGATTAATTTCGATACTTCAGCAGTCGAATATTACAATCAGACTGATGTCTATGAAGGGTTTACCGGTTTGGATCGTATGCCCAACTCAAACAACTTCAGCACAAATTTACTGCCTACTGGTGACTTGTATATCCGCTTAATCGCCTACGATGACATTGGCGGTGCTTCGCTTGAGAGGACTACCCTGTTGACCATTCTCGAATCGGACGATGATGGAGATCAAGTGCCCATTTGGAATGATGATTGTCCAGATATTAATGCGCTAAATTATGATGATTATACTGGCAATGGGTCTTCAGTAACTGGAGCGGATGGTTGTATAGATAATGCCGACGATGATCAATTCTATGATCCGGATGACAGTTGTCCAACAGAATTTGCAGCACCAGAGTATGATCTATACGTTGGAGATGGAACGGGTGTATTGGGTTCAGACGGTTGTCTTGATGACACCGACAGGGACTCAGTGACAGAAGATGTCGACCAATGTTTGAATACACCATTTTCGGAACACGCTCAAGTCAATGTCCTAACGGGTTGTGGACCATCAGAAAGAGATACGGATGGAGATGGGTACAAGGATATCGCAGATCAGTGTCCTGGAACGCCTGGAAATGAATCTGTGAATGAATTTGGTTGTGGCGGTTCTCAAATGGATAGTGATGGAGACGGGGTCACAGACAATATTGACCAGTGTCCTGATTCTCCATTGAGTTCGTCAGTTGATTTGGATGGTTGCGCACCTTCGGAAAAGGATTCTGATGGAGATTCTGTCAATGATGAGATCGATGTGTGTGATACCACGCCTCCGGGCTCCGAGATCAATATGGTCGGGTGTGCAGAAGGCGATGTTGTGACCGATGACAATGACTTGGATGGTGTTGCAGACATCTACGACAACTGTCCTTTCACCCCCGCTAGTGATGTCGTCGATTCACAAGGCTGTGGTTTGAGTCAGAAAGATTCCGACAATGATGGAGTGTCCGACTCAAATGATGATTGTCCAGGAACCCCTGGTTATGATGTTGTGACCGTTGACTTGGTGGGTTGTGGTGCAACACAGAGAGATGCTGATGGTGACGGAGTATCTGACTCAAATGATCAGTGCTTGAATACACCATTGGGAGCAGAAGTCGATTTGCTTGGATGTACGGCAGGATTATCCGATGCAGACAATGATGGAGTGGTCGACATATTGGATGCATGTCCAAACACAGTTCAAGACCTGAATGTCAATGTCAACGGATGTGCAAGTTACCAACTTGATAGTGATGGCGATGGTATTACCAATGACTTGGATCGGTGCATCAATACCCCCGCAAATACACCTGTGAAAACAAATGGTTGTTCGATTGAAGGAGATGACATTGTCACCGACGATACGGATGGAGATGGAGTCATCGATGATTTCGATCTCTGCCCAAATACGCAGAGAGCACAACGATCGATTGTTGACTCTCAGGGCTGTGTTTTGTCAAGTGGAAATAGTGAAGGTGAAAATAGAGATTTCTGGGCCATTGGGGCCTTTTTGATTTCGCTCATGATTGCAGTCGGGTTGACTGTGATGTCCCTGATGCGAAGAAAGGCCGCTGAAAGGAATGCCTGGGAAAGAAGCGTGGACGGCGATGTGATGTTCGATGCCATTGATACGGATGGGGATGGCGAGATTTCTGATGAAGAATGGAAGGCCTACAAGAAATACAGGGATGCTGAAAAATTAGATGATGTGCCCGATGATGATGATTGGTGAAGTCGAGGTGAGCTTTTGGTTGGATCAAAACGAGTACTAGCGCTTTCGCTTGTTTCTCTTTTGTTCCTCTCGGTATCTTTGCCAATGAGTTCTGCTACACAAGGTCGAAGTGAGATCTATGTCGATGTGGCCAATTGCCCTAATTCTGGTGACGGTTCAGCGGAGGACCCATATTGCTCGATAGCGGACGCTGTCATCGCTTCTAGTCCAAGTGATACCATCTGGGTAAGTCCTGGAACTTACGAGCTTACGAGTTCCATTACCATCCCCCACCCCCTAACTCTCAAAGGTGCAGGGAGTGGACAGAGTGCTTTGGTTAGAAGTGCTGGAGACTCAAGTGAGACCATTGTTGATATTGAACAGACATCTGGTGGATTCCTGATCCAAAGTAGTCAGGTGTCAATTGATGGCTTTGATATTCGTGGAGATGAAAGTACCCGTTGGGGAATTTATGTCTCGGGTGCACAAGGTGACTTATCCGATATCGAAATCGAAAACAATTTCATCCACGGAATGGCGAAAAGAGTCGATGGTCTTCGTTCAACATCGTGGGGAATCTTGACCGATGCGAAACCCGGTGGTACCGCAACGAATACGATTGATGGTTTAGAAATTCGAGGAAATGAAATCTACGACATCGGGGGTGTTGGAGGTTCAATTGGCCTAGGAATCTCATTGCATGAGGTGCATTCGCTTAATGAGGGTGGAGGCGCCCTTATCGAGAACAATAGATTTGCCGATATTCATGATGGTGTGTGGGGTGGTGTACCCGGAGTGGACGGT
>DAHO01000081.1:18493-33898 GCA_002498455.1 Euryarchaeota archaeon UBA602 | reverse complement strand
GGGGTGACGGTTCAAAACAACCTATACGAGAGTTTGGATGTTGGAGCTGCGCTACAACTGACAGACGGCGGAGTTTTCAATGAAGACAATTCAAACTTCAATGACGTTGGTGTTTACATGATCAATGTAGACGGTTCGACGACTGTTGAGGAAACAAAACTCGAACCGTATGCAAAAACTGGTGGGCGGAATCTTTCTCTTCTGATCGGTGAATCAACTGCATATTTTTCAAGTGCGAGTGAGGCGATTTCCCACACCGTGGTAGCATCACAGAACAGTTGGTTTACCATCGAATTGTCCGATGGTGTATTCAATGAAATTTTGACCATCTCCAATTCAGAAGTTCTTGGAAATCTGATGATCAAAGCAGAAGAGGGAGCCAGTCCCGAAATTGTGGGTGGTGTAAATGTACAAGCCACTTATCTGATTCAAAACCTGACTTTTGACGGGCTCGTTTTGGATGGAGGAACTTCCTCTGGTCAGTCCATGTTTCAGATCAATGCACCCGGTGGAATCTCGGATTTGACAATCAAAAATATGGCATTCAATGGCAATTCCTCTTCAAACTCGGCAATCATTGCATCTGGATTAAGAGAGGATGTAGAGATACAGAATAATCAATTCAATGATATTGATGGGAATTTTATTTTCACAACGACTCCCAATGCTGTTGATACTGGAGCTGGGCAATTGTCATCTGTTGACTTCTCTGGAAATATTATTTCTGATTCTGAATCTACAATTCGAATCAAACCAGTCAATGGTTTAATTTCTCAAACGACCATTTTGAACAATCAATTCTCAAACAGTGGCGCAAATGGTGTACCGATGCTAATTTTGGATAGCATTGGTTCGATTGCAATTCAAGACAATGTGATGTCAAATCTAAGTTCAAGTGTTGCTATTGACATGACTGATGTTCGATTTGCCACGATCTCAGATAACAACATGTCAGAATTGGTCCAAGCGATTTCAATATCACAGAGTTCGCCCAATGCAATTGATACGATTACCGTGACAGACAACGTATTCACATCTATCGATGAATTTGTGATTGATGCTCCGCTACTCACATCGGCTGATATTGTTGCGGAAGATAACTGGTTTGGGACAACAAACATGTCCAGCATCTTAGAGTCAATTGATGGAGATGTACTTGTCCAGGAACAGTGGTATTCGTGGCCCGGTGAAGACAGTGACGGTGATGGGTGGGCAGATGACTATGACATCTGTGCAGGCTTCAATGACGGTTTAGATTCGGATTTCGATGGCATTCCTGATGGATGTGACCCTCTAAATGATCGAGATGGAGATCTCATTGGAGATGTCTTTGACAATTGTATAGATACCCAAAATACTGACCAAGATAATTATGACAACGACCTGTATGGTGATCTGTGTGATGACGATGATGATGGGGATGGTATTCTCGATGAAAATGATTCATGTCCACAAGGAAGCAAAGGTTGGACACCTACCCTGTTAACCGATTATGATGGTGATGGATGTTGGGATTTCAGTGAAGATCTGGATGACGATAACGATGGAGTCAATGATCGTGACGTCAATGGCAACATACTGGATGGTTGCTCATCGTCAATTGGCTCACAGAAAGATTGGATTTCCAATGAAACGAATGACAGGGATGGCGACGGTTGTTTGGATTCGATTGAAGATGACGACGATGATGCCGATGGTCTCAATGATGATGAAGACGCTTGTCCACAGGGTGAAGTGGTTCGGACCAATGATGGTCTAATTGTTCCTATTGACATTAGCAATGATATGGACCTCGATGGTTGTAGAGATGGTGATGAAGATGAGGATGATGACGGCGATGGTATTCTCGATGAGTTTGATTTGTGCCCAGAACGTTGGACTGAAACACTCAATGATCTTGACAAGGATGGATGTGATGATGCAATCAAAGCTGCAGAGGATCGAACCTTATTTGAGAAATTACTCGCGGGCGAAATAACTGCAATTGGGATCATCCTCATTCCAATCGTTCTCTTGCTCCTCGTTGGTCAACGGACCTTGATGGTAACTGGAAGAGCCAAGCAGAAGAAGGAGATGATGGATGTCGTTGCAAGTGCTACAAATCCTTTGCAACTAAGAAGAGCCGCGAATCAAGCGAATTTTTTGTTTAGCGAGGGGATTATATCCAGTGGACAATTGCAACGAATTTTGTCAGAAATCGAAGATCGGAAATTCGAATTTGATGATGATGATGTTTTGTCGGAACAAAAAGAAAATGACGAGTTAGTCTCTGTTTTGGACAAGGCTGTTTCCCTCGGTTTGACAACAGATGCGGCTACAAAGCGAATGTTGCAACACGTGAATGCAGGTCGCTTTTCTCCAGGCCATTACATCGAATTATGGACCCGAAGAATTGCGGATCATACCCCAGATACGACACCGGCCAAACCTGTCGTTGAAAACAAACGAAAGCGAATAAAGCGGAGGAAGGAGGTGATTCCTGACGATGCTGTCGAAATCGAAAAAGTCGAAGAAGAGCCCCCAAAACCCGAAATGCCTGATTTTGATTCAATGACCAAGAAAGAGTTGGTCGACTTGCTCAAGGAAAGGGATCTCCCCGTTAGTGGTAAGAAATCTGAGTTGATTGAACGATTGATGAAATGGGTAGAGGAAGGTTGAACCTTCCACTCATTTCGAATCGTAAGCCTTGACTCTATTCGAGTAAGTTGAGTGTGTGTGCGACGGGTGCGAGGGCCAATGGGACCGCCTTAATCGCGGGGGCGACCCCCCCGACCATCCACGCACCTTCCGCGAAAGGTCGATCTAACCCGAGATGGGTCATCCAATCGTAAGCAACAATGTATCCACATGGATGCAACCCTGCACGCAGTGCAGTGGCTCCAAGTCGTCGAGCAAGCCCACTTGAGATGTCAGGATGGACGTTTTTCAGGGCTCGAACGGCATCTATCCACTCTACCAGTGATTCTGCATTCTCTCCAGTTGGCGCGGTTCCTGCAACCAAAGCTGTCTCGTATTTTGATTCAATCTCTGCTCGTTCGGCATCTGAAAGCCCTAAGGCCGCCTGTAGCGCATCAAGTTGAGCGAATTCTGTGGCTGTCATGATACCATCTGACCAAGCCAAGGCTAGGGCATGAAAGAATGGATCTGGACCCAGTGCCTGCATTGTAAATCACCCAAGCATTTCACGAACAATCGCCAAATGTTCCTCAAAGGTAATTCCCAAATCTTCCCGCTTACGGGCCAGCAAATTGACTTCCCCTGGATCGAGAACACCGTCCACCCATACGGTTTCCAGAACCATCTTGTAAGCCTCCTTTGCTTCGGGTTGAACAGGAGCTTGGGGGGCCGGTTCATCTTCCACTTCATCCTCAGAATGTTCTTCCTCGGGTTCATCCTCATCGTCCATGAACGCTGCAAGAATATCGTCTTGTCCTGAGGAGGCGAGAGCGACGGATGGTCCGGCGACGCCAAGGGTTGCAAAGACGTCTTCGTCTTCGTCGTCATCCTCGTGCTCGGATTCGACTACAGGGGTTGCGTCCATCACTTCCTCTTCATCGTCTTCCATGAATGCCTCTAACCCATCGCTGGAACTTGCATTGGAAATATTGGTCTGAACGCCGAGTTCCTCAAAGGGATCAACCTCAGCATCGGAAGATTCTGTTTCATTTTCTGGATCTGGCACAGGCATCCAACCACTCCTTATTCACGGGGGGGCGGTATTCACTCAAATGCATTGCCTGTCATTGCCCATCTGTTGATTTGTGAAAACATAGGTCTATTGGGTTAGATATATTATCGTTGAATATGGGCCTATTTCGACCTGATTCGCATCATCGTGAGAGGGGAGATTTTGGTGCGCTTCACACGCGTTCACACGCGCGCGCTGCGATATCTTCAAAGACCCTCTAAATCGGAGGCAAACTCCCTGTGTGCCGGGCCACCGGTTGCACCGGCCATTGAATGAACCCCGCTTTACATTCCACACCACGACGGAGATGACGAACATGACACAATCCAAAATGAAAGACAAGGCAACAACCGGAGACGAAGAAACTGGAATGGTCATTGAGCGCCGATTTACACAAGTTGACAAGGATCCGTTTGATCAGTTCGATTGGTCTACCTCCGATTTCATCATCAACAACCCTGACGGTTCAGTTGCTTTCGAGATTAACGACGTTTCATTGCCTGTTGGATTTGAGGGTGTACCGGGGAAGGTCTGTGCTCAGAAATACATGCGGAAGGCGGGCGTCCCTGCTGTTCTGCGTAAGGTACCCGAGGACGGTGTGCCCACCTGGCTTCAGCGATCCGCTCCGGACGAAGAAAAGCTGCAGAAGATGAAGGCGGAAGATCGGTTCGGTTCTGAATCAGACGGGCGTCAATTGTTCCGTCGACTCGCAGGAACTTGGACATACTGGGGTTGGAAGCATGGTTACTTTGCTAGCGAAGGTGATGCTCGGGCTTACTTTGATGAGATGTGTTATCTCATTGCCAGCCAGCGCTCCGCACCGAACAGTCCGCAATGGTTCAACACGGGCCTGCACTGGGCGTACGGTATTGAAGGTCCAGCCCAAGGTCACTGGTATGTTGACCCTGTCACTGAAGAAGACATGCGCTCTGTGAACGCGTATGAGCACCCACAACCACACGCTTGCTTCATCCAGAGTGTCTCCGACAGTCTGGTGGGTGATTCGAGTTCAATCATGGGTCTTTGGAATCGAGAAGCGTTGCTGTTCAAGTTCGGTTCCGGAACCGGTTCCAATTTCTCCAACATTCGCGGGGCCGGTGAGCCCCTTTCAGGTGGAGGGACATCGAGTGGTTTGCTGTCGTTCCTCAAGATCGGCGACCGCGCTGCAGGTGCCATCAAGAGTGGTGGCACCACACGCAGAGCTGCAAAGATGGTGACCCTAGATTTGGATCACCCTGACATTGAGGAATACATCGGGTGGAAACTCTCTGAAGAAGAGAAGGTGAGCGCTCTCGTTGCGGGTTCAGCCGCACTCCAAAAGCACTGCAATGCAGTACTCGGTGCATGTTGGGATGGAGATGAATTGAGTCTTGACCCCAATGCCAACCCAGTCCTCAAGAGTGCGATGATCAAGGCCATTCAAGCAAGTGTGCCCCAGCCACACCTTCAACGCATGTTGGATTTGGCAAAGCATGGATGGAAGAGTGTTGAGTTTGATGTGATGGATACCGATTGGCAAGGTGAAGCCTATGGTACAGTTTCGGGCCAGAATTCAAACAACTCTGTCCGTGTTCCCGAAGAATTCATGGAAGCAGTCAAGTCAGGTGGTGAATGGGATTTGTTCTTCCGAACCGAGAAAGAAAAAGCCGCCAATGAAGGCCGTGATCCTGTGCCTCATCGCTCACTTGATGCGGCCCAGTTGTGGAATGATATTGCGTACACGGCTTGGGCTTGTGCCGACCCTGGGATCCAGTTCGATACCACCATCAACGAATGGCACACCTGTCCGGAAGGAGGGCGAATCAATGGTTCCAATCCGTGCAGCGAATACATGTTCCTTGATGACACCGCATGCAACTTGGCCAGTATCAATTTGCTCCATTACTACGACATGGAATCGCAGACCTTTGATGTCGAAGGGTTTCGACACTCTTGCCGACTTTGGACCACTACACTAGAAATTAGTGTCCTCATGGCACAATTCCCCAGCCAAGCAATTTCAAGGAAATCCTACGATTACCGGACCCTAGGTTTGGGATTCTGTAACATCGGCTCCATGCTGATGCACATGGGAATCCCCTACAATGATCCTCGTGGATATGCAATCTGTGGCGCGATTTCGGCCATCATGACGGGTGAGTCCTATGCCACCAGTGCTGATTTGGCAAGTTTCCTCGGGCCATTCCCAAAGTATGAGGAAAATGCAGAACACATGCTGCGAGTAATGCGCAACCATCGCAGAGCCGCTTACAACGTAGACCAAGGAGAATACGAAGGCCTGTCGATTGCACCCATGGGCATTGATTCGAAGAAGTGCCCGAAAGATCTGCTTGAAGCGGCTCGGACCGTTTGGGATCATGCGTTGGCAATGGGTGAAGAACACGGTTATCGCAATGCGCAGACCACTGTTATTGCACCCACCGGAACCATTGGATTGGTTATGGCGGCAGACACCACTGGGGTTGAGCCACAATTCAGTTTGGTTCAGTACAAGACACTCGCAGGTGGCGGTTCACTTCGAATCATCAACAAGGGTGTGCCCTCTGCTTTGAAGCGGCTAGGATACAGTGATGCTCAGGCAACAGAAATTGTTGAGCATGTGATGGGTACAGCGTCTCTTGAGCGGTGTGAGAGTGTTTCTCTAGAGCGCCTCAGAGATATTGGGTTCGCTGAGGGAGAATTTGCCAAAATCCACGCCAATATCGATTCTGTTTGGGATGCACGTTCGATGTTCGCACCACACGTCCTTGGAGAAGAATTCTGTATGGGTACCCTCGGAATTTCCAAGGAAGATTGTGACAACCCGTTCTTTGACACGTTGGGTCACATTGGATTCTCTGCTGCCGAAATTGAAGAGGCAAATGCACACGTATTTGGTCATCTTTCGATTGAAAACGCACCTCATCTCAAGGCTGAGCATCTAGCCGTGTTTGATTGTGCAACGCCTGGTGGAAAGAATGGGATACGATGCATCGATTGGGATGCGCACGTATTGATGATGGCTGCTGCACAGCCATTCATTTCCGGAGCCATCTCCAAAACCATCAATATGCCCAGTAGTGCAACGATTGAAGATGTTAGAGCCGCATATGATTTGTCGCACTCTACCATGAACAAGGCCTGTGCCGTGTATCGAGACGGGAGTAAGTTGTCGCAGCCGCTGATGAATTCATTGGTTGACATGTCCTCTGTTGAGGAAGAGGAACAAGAAGAAATTGTAACCGTGCAAAAGGCGGTCAAGCAGGTCGCAGAAGCGTTGCCTCTGCCCGAAGAAAAAGCCGCACCCGTGGCGGAAGCATTCGTTCACAGTTACATCGCATCTCGCCAACCCCTACCCGCGGTTCGTGACTCTCGAACCATGAAGGCGAGTGTGGGTGGCCACACTGTATATCTGACCTCAAGCAAGTATGACGATGGGCGCCTCGGTGAAATCATGATCACCACCTCAAAGGAAGGTGCAGCATGGCGAAGTCTGCTGAACCAGTTCGCGATTGCAGTCTCCATCGGCCTGCAGTATGGTGTTCCATTGGACGCGTTCGTCAAGAGCTTCACGTTCCAGAAGTTCGAGCCCAGTGGAATGGTCGCCGGTGGTTCAAACCGAGTCAAGATGGCAACCAGTTTGGTGGATTACATCTTCCGTGAATTGGCCATTGATTATCTGGGCCGAAATGATCTGGCTCACGTTAGCGAAGAGGATTTGGAAGTCACCTCAATCAGTCGTCCTGAGATTACCGAAGATGGTGTCGCTCGCAATCAAGGTGAAAGTCGAAACGTGCAGATGACCCTAGATGTTGATCCTGCATCTGCCCTACGTCAGCAGGCAAGAGAAGCAGGATTCACAGGCGACATCTGTGACGAGTGTGGCAGTAGCCAGATGGTTCGCAACGGTACTTGTCTCAAGTGCAATGCCTGTGGTGCAACCACCGGTTGCTCCTGATTGTCAGGGTCTGTGCATCCCTTCGCGAAATGCTTGGTATGAAATCGGATCCTCATCGGTCCAATGCATCAATGGACCATCAGAGGACAGCTTTCGATTAAGTGGAGGGGTTACTGGATCTCTACTAATTGAACGAACAAGATGGTCATGACCTAGGACAAGCGCTTCATCTAACGCGCCTGCAAATCCAGCCAGGGCTCTTCGATCCGTGTCAGACCAATAAGCGCTCCAAGGGTGAGTATGAACCCAAAGCCGTAGAGGTAATTCTGATCCAATCGGTGGTGAAACATGGACCATTCCAATGGTACCAATATCTACCCAGATCAACCCCTGGGAGTCAAACAGAATGCTGACCTCGCGCTTCAAGCAATCTGCAAGATTCCAAACGCTCTGCCACTGGCGCTCTACAGCGAAGTAGGCAAAACTCTGGAGGAGTGCGTCTGAACGTAAATTGCCGGACACAATCGCCAGTTCAATATCTCGAGTTGGGTGGAGACGAGGAATTACTGCCTCCCGTGGAATCATTGCAGAGGTGGGTGACAAATCTTGCTTTTCCAATCCGCTCATTCAACCGACCCCTGTGATGGTTCGGGCATTGGTAGTTCGCCCATATGAATCGAATACATCTTCCCCGAGGGTGGGTTTCCACCCCGTAACCATTGAACCACCCATTGTGCTCCATGGGCCGCTGCTAATGCAAACCCAAACTGGATGTTTCCCGTTTCAATGGCTCCATCTAATTGACAACTTGCCGAGATGCCCTCGGGCAATTTGGGGAGTGAATCAAGAATTTCGAGATTATCAAGATGGCTCCACATCACGAATCCATCCCCTCGTGCACGAAGATCAAGCCACTGAGTGGCATTCGCATGAACGATCCTACGGGGCTCTTCGCAATCGACTGCAACAATAATCAAATCGAATTCTTCCAACTCTATTTTCCCAGAAAAATTTGTGCAGATAGGATCAATCATTACGCCGTTATCGGCTGCATTTACCAAATGTTGAAGGTAATCGTTCAACGCATCGACTTTGTGGTTTCCTAGGTCCGATATTGAGAACCGTTGATGAGGTAAATTGCGTTGTTCTACTACATCCCCATCCATGATCGAAATCTTCACTTCAAATGAGCCGCTGAAGGAAATTGATCTAGAAATTAAATCCAACAGAAGTCCGCCGATGCCTCCGGCCCCAATAATCAAAATTGATTTTTGCTGCATATCTATTCCTCAGTGTATAGGGCGGTGTCACCCGCCCAGCGGACGGGTGACACCTGTAATCTTGTGCTGATATTCGCGTGTATGCCTCGTTCAGTTTCCACCAACGAGACCAGGCAGGATTCTTACGCTCGAAATGGTGGTGAGGTTTTCCTCATCCATCATACTTGGTTGGACCAACTTGTTGTCGGCGTAAACCCATGCACTCGAATTTTGCTGAATCGCTTCAACCGTTTCGGCTGGGCTTAGCATCAACTGAGTGTGCCCGGTCTTGTCAGCAATCTGAACAGAAATCTTGTGTTCCATCAAAATACCTCCATTTGACACTCGTCTACGAGCCGAGTCCGGTAAATCCGGCAGTTGTGAGAATACGATGCTGTCATGCTTCGTCCCCCTCATCCGACCAATCAGCAAGATTGGTCTGGAATCTGTCAATGATATATTCCATCGTTGTTGATATTGCTGAATCTTGACGATTAGTCCTCAATTCTCGTGGCATGTTGCCAAGTGCCCGTCGCCATAGTTGCTGAACATCAGTGATACGCCGACCTCGCCTCCCTCCAAACAAATATCGAGCCAGTGTATCGATGTGCCTAGCAGATGTTTGGTCGTCATATAGAGATAGAATAAGTGTGACAAGTACGTCGCCAAAGATGACGTTGCTAGCACCCACAGGGTCAATACAAATGTGCTGATACTGTTCACCAACTTGGCCCGCCACATGGAAATAGGGCCGGCCCGATTTGGGTTGTATTCGATAGATGTGACCAGAACTACCGACGACTTCGATTGCCCCATGAACAAAGTATGCTCTGTCACCCAAATCGTCAATCACTTCGAACAGCAGTTGGAATGACTTTGCCCAAGGAATTGGGTCGCGTGCAATGTAATCATCCTCAGGTGTCAACCAAAGAAACAATACGGTTGCAAACAAACGGGCCGCATCAGCACCAAAGTGACCCTCAGCAAGGAGAACAATATGCGAACGGAGCGATGATTCTTCGGGAATCGATAGGATACCTGCGCGATTCAGTTGTGTCATCTTTGACTCAATCGACTCAGATGGGATTGAAGTTCTGGAATGTCGGAAATTGGATTGACCCAATTTTAGGTGAGACAACGCCTGATTCCATTCTTGATCGCTGAGCGGACCTGAATAGTGTCGACTGATGGCGTGATACAACATCCTATGTTGCCGGTTTTGCGTTGCATGTTCCAATCGAAGTTGACTCAATTCGGCATGACTAAACGATTCACAGGGGCGAATCCATCTCGGTATCTTTCGTCTACGAGCAATTGATGAACGGACCCAGTGATAGCAATTGGAACAAACGGAAATATTCAGGCCCTTCTTGATGATTTTCATATCCGGTTGAATGAGATGACATGAATCACAGTGTTTCCGATTTAGTGTCATGAGTTCATCTCCCGGCTCCGATACCCGTCTGGTTTCCCAAGTTTTGAGTGCGGCCTGTGGGATGCGACATCCGAGGTATTTGAAGTCACGGGCTCAAGCATCAATCATGATACGGTGTGGCCCCGGATTCTCATTTCACAGAGTTTTCAAACGTGAATGCATTAGAGGCGATGTGGCGAGTCTGGAACTTGTTGTCGGATTGCCCAATTGTGAATTGTCTAAGGCTTACTATGATTGTAGATATGCATGCTTGAGAGAGCCGCTGGGCTTCCCCATTGGGGCGGAAAGACTCGATGATGATGGCGAAGCCATCCATGCCTGGTGGGAAACCAATGAAGGTGAGGTTGTTGCCGTCGGCCGTATTCATCTAATTGCGAATGATTCCGATGGTTCTCAAGCAGATCATGCGGGTCCCGATGCGGCCGTTTGTCCTGCGTTCACCCCACTCATTTCAGGGGATGAAGGCATGCGGCCTGCGGTTCAGATTCGGCAGATGGGGACTCGTGAAGAATGGCGCAGACAAGGGCTTGCAAGTGGATTGGTCGTGGCTTTAGAAGCGGCAGCCATCAGCCACTGGGGAGCCAAGACCGGGTGGCTGCAGGCTCGAATCGCTGCAATCCCGATGTACGAATCGGAAGGTTGGGTGAAGTTTGGCGAAGAGTATGATGTCAAAGGAATTGGGCCCCATTATTCCATGTGGAAGGTTCTCACTGGAGAGGATTTCGATTGAGTGAAGATGAGAGGCTTGCCATTTGGTTGGATGCCTTGCTCAAATCTGAACCTGATTTACGTCCTAGTCGAGGGATTGCAACGGAGGCGCGTAAGGGGTCTCAGACGCCGAGAATCATCATCCTTGAATTAGGAGAATTTGCGGGGTATGCCGAATTACGTCGTGCGGGGGGAGCCATAGAACTGGCCACGGTTGTGGTGGATCCTGAACTCCGAGGCAAAGGGTTTGCGCATCAAATCGTTCATCAGGCCTGGGAACGATGGCGCCAAGATCCTGTGTTACACGGTACACCTTTGGGGGGACAAGTCGATTTGAGCAATCCTACACTTGTCGAAGAAGGACCCCAGGTTATCCGTGGTCCACTGATTTCGTTCACGCGTGATCCTGCTATGGGGGCAGCGTTGGTTGGTGGAGGATTTACGATGATGCCGAGAAAGCGTCGTGCATCACGACTTTGGTTATGGAATTCTGATTTCGCAGCTTTGCCGATACGAATCCAATTCGCAATCGGATTGGATCGATTGGCTCGTGGGCTCAGGTTACTGTTTACAGAACCCTCACGGATTATACACTATGTTCGCCATTCCAAAAACTATCGATTGTTTGTGCGAATTCCTGAAACTGCAGAGCGAATTCCCCCCCGATTGCATTTACGAACGGAACGTGAAGGAGGTGTTCCGTCGGATATCATGGAACAAATGGAGGCCGTGGCATTCACCATGGCCGAAATGGAAACCACACAGGAACAGATTGCAGCCTGGGATGAAGGGGAATAATGGAGCACAGGAGGGGATTCGAACCCCTGTAAAATGGATTTGCAGTCCATCGCGTAACCGGGCTTTGCTACCTGTGCAGGGAATCGCCGAGAAGCCTGCGCTATTCAAGTGTCACGCATGAGAGAACCCATCACCTTCAAGACAAATCGACGCGTGGATGGCTTGCCCCGTAGGGGCAATGGGTGGGGCCATGCCAGACATTCCAGACCACTTAATTCGCCTCAAAGGTGGATTCAAGGCCTTCCTTTCTCCACCCCCCGAAGGAGTTGTTCGACTCACTGTGGGTGAGCCGGGTTTTGATACGCCGAAGAACATCTCAGATGCGGCCTCGGCAGCTTTGGCCTCTGGAGATACCCATTATACTCGAGGCGAAGGACGCGAAGAATTGTGCACGGCTTGGGCCTCACATCTTCGATCACGTTGGAAGATTCCCGTCGAAGATGAGGGCATCATTATCACGCCAGGGGCCAAACAGGCACTGCTCTATGCATTCATGGTCGCTGTTCGAGAAAAGGATGAGGTGGTCTTGCTGGCGCCTTGCTGGCCGACTCATGCTGAACAAGTCGAGTTGGTTGGCGGAAAGCCGGTTTTTGTTCACTGTGAAGCTCCATCATTCCACCCCAGTATCGACATGATTCGTGGGGCGATTACAGAAAAGACAAGTGCGATCGTTATCAACAGTCCAAACAACCCGACGGGTGCAGTTTATACTCCAGAAGAGATGATTTCAATTGTCCAATTGGCCATTGAGCACGACTTGTGGATCATCTCTGATGAAATCTACACTGAGCTTATTTGGAATGATACTGAATACGTGGCACCCGCTTCTGTGTTGGGTGGCTTTGAGCGAACGCTGACCGTGACGGGCCCGAGCAAGACCCATGCCATGACGGGTTGGAGAGTCGGTGTATTTGCTGCACCCACCCCCATTGCAAAAGTCGTCGGCCGATTGCAGGGTAACACCTGTTCACACATCCCTTCCTTCCTCATGCCTGCTGCCGAATTGGCTGCAAAGGATTGGAGTTCGGTTGAGAAATTTAGAGAAGAATACATTCGGCGCAGGGAATTAATGCTGTCAATGCTGGAGCAAATTCCTTCGCTAAGTGCTAGTGAACCCGAGGGTGCATTCTACGTCATGGTCGACGTTCGACAAACTGGAATGGATGCAACGACTTTTGCCAAGCGGGCGATGGAGGAAGCATTGGTCCAAGTGATTCCATTGGATTCTCTGCCCGGTGGCGAGGGATACATTCGGCTTTCATATGCTGCTGACGATGATGTGATTCGTGAAGGGATTCAGCGCCTGCAGTCCTGGTTGGTTCAGTAGAGCTGGGTGTATTCTTCACACTCTTCCGCGATTCTCAACAATTGATTGTACTTGGCCGTACGATCGCTTCGAGCGGGTGCGCCCGTCTTGATTTGCCCCGCGCGTGTCCCCACTGCGATATCAGAGATGGTATCATCACTGGTCTCTCCTGAGCGGTGAGAAATCACAGTGCCCATGCCGTGTTCCTTGGCCATCTCAATACACTCTAGGGTTTCAGTGACTGTTCCTATTTGATTGGGTTTGATGAGAATCGCATTGGCTGCACCCATCTCAATGCCTTCTGATAGCCGCCCCATATTGGTGACAAACAGATCATCACCAACCACCTGAACACGATGTCCATCTTGCTTGGTAAAACGTGACCAACTCACCCAGTCATCTTCCCCAAATGCATCCTCGATTGAGACGATTGGGTATTCATCAATCCAGCTCCCATACATCTCTCCGAGTGCCTCACCATCGATGATGCGGCCATCGATATGATATCCGTCTGCATGGTGAAATTCTTGGGCTGCAACATCCAGTGCAATCGACATTTGATCGCCGGGTGAATATCCTGCACGCTCGATGGCTTGTACCAATAATGCCAGACCTTCCTCGTTTTTGGGGAGGTTGGGTGCGAAGCCACCTTCATCACCCACCCCGCCTAGCAGGCCCTTTTCTTTCAGGACTGATTTGAGAGAGTGGTAAGTTTCGACGCCGGCTCGAAGTGCTTCTGGGAAGTAATCGAAGCCGTGTGGGATTACCATGAATTCTTGAACGTCAACATTTGAGGCGGCGTGGGCACCACCGTTGAGGATATTCATCATTGGAACCGGGAGGCTGCCCCCAGAGATTCCACCGAGGTAACGCCATAGCGGCAATTGATGCACATTTGATGCTGCATGAAGACAGGCTAAACTCGTGCCCAATGTTGCATTGGCACCTAGGCTGGCTTTGTTACCAGTATCATCCAATTCAATCATGATTTCATCCAGTACCCTCTGGTTGTCGACGGGGAGTCCGACCAAGGCATCTTGGATTCGTTCGACGACGTTGGTGACGGCCCCTTCAACACCCTTGCCCATCCATCGATTCATCTCCCCATCACGCAATTCCACAGCCTCATGACTGCCGGTGCTGGCACCGCTTGGGACGGCTGCGCGGCCTCGCAGTGCCCCATCAACGTAGCAATCAACCTCAACCGTTGGGTTGCCTCTACTGTCCAAGATCATTCGAGCTTCAAGGCCGCTGATGTAGTATGACACTGTATCCCTCAAATCCATGTGAGAGAAGGCAGACCGTCAATGTGACGCTACTCTTCGTTGAGCCACTTAAGCCATCGAGATACACTCGATTGCACATCGGGGACTTCTCGCTCAGAGCGACATTTGATCTCCCAAGCCAACTGTTCTTCACTCGGAGAAATACTGAATAATTCTGCTCGCATGACCAATCCATCGTCATGCTCTCCATTGTGTCTGAAATCATCAACGAAGCAATGAATCAGATGTCGGGGGTAGTGCGCAATATGGCCCTTTTTCGGGACGCAAAGAACGGCACTCTTATTGAGGAACAACAGTGATGATCCAGAGTCAGAATTGACTTCATGGCCGTGAATTTTGCAACCATCGATGGCTGCAGCAACTTCGACGTTGTACCACTCGTGGAATTTACGTTCCAAAGACATAGAGGATACCGAGTCAAGGAACGCTTGAAGACGCTCGGGCGAGTACGACGATTCGGTCGTCACGTAACCATCGAAACGTCAACCACCTATCAATGGCACGATTCCTGTGGCCTAATCATTTACTGGTTTTTTCTTCCAAAAAACGGAAAAAAATTTCCTTAATTTATCAGATTTCGGTAGAGTAGGGTTCATATTGGGGTGTTGTGCCCGAAAAATGATGGCGAGTGTTGATGAGACTGATCGAGCAATTTTGAGTGCGTTGAGAGAAAACAGTAGACAGGCCTTTGTTGAATTGGCAAAAGTCGTCGGTGTTTCTGAACGGACCATTCGAACTCGTGTTCGCCGTTTGGAAGAGGATGGAATCATTCGCGGCTATACAATTCGTGAAACGGGAATCGGATTAACGGCACTCATTCGAATGAAAGTTGGACCCGGGGTTGAAATCGGATCTCTTGCCGGAGAATTCGCTAACTGGAAGGGTGTCGAATCTGTCTACGAAATCAGTGGAGAGGCAGATTTGGTTGCGGTCGTGCACGTGGATGATACTGTGGGCCTGCGTGAATTATTAGACCGCATGTGGCTGACCGCGCCTGCTGAAATTGCCAGCACCACGACAGAATTGGTCCTGGAACAGTACTGATTAT
>DAHO01000081.1:18152-18321 GCA_002498455.1 Euryarchaeota archaeon UBA602 | reverse complement strand
TGTCGAATCTGTCTACGAAATCAGCGGTGAAGCGGATTTGGTTGCAGTGGTTCATGTCGATGACACTGTAGGTCTACGTGAATTATTAGATCGTATGTGGCTGACCGCACCTGCAGAAATCGCCAGCACCACAACGGAATTGGTTCTGGAACAGTACTGATTATTTGCG
>DAHO01000081.1:10943-18147 GCA_002498455.1 Euryarchaeota archaeon UBA602 | reverse complement strand
AAGCAGCGGTAGTATCCAATATCGCCTTTGACAAAGGCCTCGTAAACAGGTGTTCCTTTCACTCCTGCAAAGGTCTCAAAACTGCGACGGATGATTTTGCCCGTCCCCTTTTCGATTCTGGACTTCTTTTGCTCGCTGATCTCATCTAGGGCTTGAATCACCTCTTGAGTGATGTCTGTATCCTTGAGTTTCTCAAACTTGGTTTTACCAAACATTTCCCGAATTTTATTCATCGTTTTCTCGTCACGAAAATCAGTCCATGCAAAATATCCGCCGGGCCTCAGTACACGATAGGCTTCATCGATGAATGCCCCCATATCACTGTAACAATGGCTCGATTCAACGTTGTATACGACGTCGAAGGATTCGTCATCAAAAGGCAATTTCATCGCATTGCCCTCAACATAATTCAGATTCTCTTGCGAGCCATACATTTGATTGCAGAGCTTTACTGCTGCGGCAGAGTAATCCAAACCAGTCAACTGTGCAGGTGCATACGTTCTGGCAATCCAACTGGCACCTCCGCCTCTGCCCGAACCTACTTCCAAGACTTGTTTACCAGCGAGTTCAACATCTCGGATGTTCATATGGTACAATTGGATAAACAACCGATCCGATTCATCTTCGGATTCCAACTGAGGAGGATTGTCATCGATAAATCCGTAGTTCATGAATCCAAACTCACCCCAAGCTTTGGCCTTGGCGAGTCGCTGATACCACCAACGCCACATTCTGTCCCCTACTCGACGGGGGAGAATGCGGAGCATTGTGGCAAAGATGCGGGCGGGCAACCCCAAGCGCAAACTTACACCTTCCACTTCACTGAGCAGCCAATGCTGTCTGTACGTGGTGTTTCGGGTTGCTCATCGGCGAGCAGTGCAGCGATGGCGTCCATCAATTCATGGGTGGTGGCAAGACCGGGGTCTTTTGGCGAATCATCGAGTCGTCCTCGATACGTAATCCTCCCTTGACCGTTAATCAGGTAGAACTCTGGTGTGCGTTCTGCACCCCAGCCTCGGGCCACTTCCTGGCTTGCATCATGAAGATAGGGATAGGACATGGTCTCCGCACGTTTGACCATGTGCTCCCAATTGTCGGTTGGATAATTGTCAGGATCGTTGGAATTGATGCCCACAAAACCCATCCCTTGCTCACGCGCATAGGATGCAACGGATTCGATTCTTGATTCACTCCCGACCACATAGGGGCAATGATTGCAAGTGAATACCACGATGCAACCGATATCTGTCGTCTGACTGGATAGTGTGCAATGCTCAGGCCCGTTGGGGTTGGCATTGGGTAAATCAAACTCTAGCGCTTCGTCTCCAGGTTCCAGTCCTCGGCTCATGGTTGACTGACCGAGGTTAGATGCTTGAACTTCACGTTCACAGCGGTCCGAATCCAAACTCAAAATCTTCTTGTTCAATCTCGGATTTACCCTGGCCTTCGTACTTCTCATACTGTGCTTTGATATCGACAGGGTCGACGATTGTCGGTGAGCAATAGAAGATTCGGAAATTGTTGAGTTTATGCTTGGTGAAGCAGTTTTGCAGCTCGTAATTCATTCGCGTGCGCTCTTCCGTTGTGATGTCTTCAGGAATCAAACCTAATTTTTTGAAATCTTGATTGACGACGCCGCCGTTCTCATTGATGTATTCCTCAATTGCATCGACCCAATCCATCGCAGTGCCTCTAGGCCTGTCGGGGTCTTCCTCACTGACTGTAGGGATTTCGACTTCAATTGGGGCTTCTTCGTCCTCTTCAATGAACTCTTCTTCCGCTTCTGTTATGGTCTCGATTTCGGTCGTTTCGTCCTGCGGAATCTCGACCTGAATTGGAATTTCGACTTCGATTTCCTCTGTTAGGGGTGTCTCGATTTCGACGACGGGTTCGGACTCCACCTGCTCGATCGCAGTTTCAATTTCAACGGTTGTTGCACTCATGTTTGTAGACAGAACCTTTGCCTTCTTGGTTGCGGATTGGCCGTCGATTGCTTCTTGGATCCGACGCCGGGCGATTCGATTTTCGGGCTCCACGTTCAGCACGTTTCTCCAAGCAGTTTCTGCAGCGTCCCACTCTCCACTGGTATGATGAATCGCGGCGATTCGCAAGAGTGCATTCATGTGATGGCGATCACGCTTTGCTGCAGTTTCAAAGTCAGAAAGTGCACCCTTTAGTTGACCGAAGGATTCGTACAGTAACCCTCTCTGATACCACCCTTCTGCTGAATTGCCATCGAGTTTGATGGCTTCATTGAGCGGTTGTTCGGCCTCTGTCAAACGTTCCTGTGCAATCAATGAAGCGGCCAACTGAATCAAGGCCTGTGGATTCTTTCCACTCCTTGACAACACGTCTCTGAAATTGGATTCGGCCTCTTGCCACTCACCCAACGACATCATAATTTCTCCACGACGTAGGCGTGCCAAATCCAACTCAGGATGAGCTTCAAGCAAGAATTGTACATCATCAAGTGCAGCATGGTGATCTTGCTCAATCATCAGTGTTGTGCAGCGATTCAAACGGGCGCGAACATGGTTTGGTTCGGCAGATAGGACGGTGTCGAAGAGGCGTTTCGCCTCGGCCATGTCACCTCTTCTCGCGGCCACGACGCCTTTGACATAATCAATCACAGAGGAGTCTCTTTCCAAAACATGGGCTTCCGAGATGAGGCGGGCAGCGGCATCAACATCATTGCTGTCCAGTGCAAGAAGGGCTTCTTCAGCGGCGATGAGTGGTTCATCAGGAAGTAACCTACGGGCACGTGCGAGGGAGATTTGAGCCTCAGATAGGTCTTGCAGCATCCGCTGTATTCGGGCTTTGCCCAACCAGGCCACACCGCTCTCTCGGTCAGCGTTCAATGCGGCCTCAAATGCCAAATCCGCCTCCGATAACAATTCTCGATCCCGGTCACCTGTACCATCTCGATATCGATCCGCTTCGGCGAGAATCAAGCGACCCTTCTGAATGTATAATGCGGCACCGTCCCAAGCACCGGCAGGGGCTTCGGCCAAGATCTCAAACGCTGCTTCGGGATTTCCTTCTTGATGGTGCAAGAGAACGAGTTGGGCTCTGATTTCAGCGTTCTCAGGTTGCTTGGAAAGGGCTTCGACCAGAGATTGTTTGGCCTCATCCGCCCTGTCCATGGCCTCCAATAGTTCGGCCTTCAGAATATCTAGTGGCTCACCCAGAGCAACCGCATGGACTGTGGCTTTGAGTGCCTCTTCTAAGCGACCGGGTTCGTCTTTGAGTAACTGAGCGCGAATCGACCATGCTGGGCCCGATTGACGGTTCAATGAGATGGCTTCATCGACTGCTGAAATCCCAAGGCCCCGTTCATTCCGCTCAAGATGTAATTCGGCCTTACGCAACCAATCATCGCCCGTTGGATTGCTAGCAAGTGCGGCTTCAATCGATTGCAATGCTACATCGGTATTTCCTGCTCGTGCAGCCAGGCTGGCCATCATCGATTTGTCTTCGGCAGTTTCAACCCCCATGGCCTCAAGGCGACGGAGATCCACCTCAGCCGCAGCGTCTCCCATCTTGGTGAGGAGGCGAGCGTGTTCTCGAAGAATTTCGGGTTCATCAGGAGTGATATTTAGCAGACCTTCAAGATGTTCGCGGAGTTTTTCATCATCACCCGATTCTCTTGAAAGGCGGCACAGACTTCGCAGGGTTGCAGGTTGACCTGGAGCGATTTCCGCAGCGGCAAGGTAGCAAGCATTGGCCCAACCTCGGTCTCCTGCTAGGAATGCAATCTCACCTAATCGGCGTGCTTCAATCTCAGTTAATGTGAGATCATCAATTGAAAGCTCGAGCTGATCTAATGTTTGTAGAACTCGAGTCACCAACTTCAGTAGGCCAGAGTCTGCAGGATTGGTATGTTCAAGGTCACCTTCGCCTGTACGGGTCGCGAGAAGTCCCTTCACAGCAGAAAGTGTACTTCCTGCAGCCATGCGAACTTCATCCGATTCTCCGGCGCCAGCCAAGGTTGATTGCAAACGATCGATAGTCCGGTGTGCATCGATAATTCCAGCCATACCAGGATGTGCTCTTTGGAGTGCCAATGCACTCTCTGCCAACTCTTCTGTACGAGCATTTAGGCTTGCGAGTACATGACTGGTTTCAGCATGTGCAGTTTCCAAATCCTCTCGCAGACGGCGGAGGCCAACTTCTGCCTGCACGAGCCACCAAATTACCGCACTAGTCGCCGCGGCAAAAAACAGCGTTAATCCAATTGAGACTGGGTCCATTGGCCGGAGCGGACTTCCACACCTTTTGAGTGGTTCGCACCCCTATAGGGGTGAAAGGCGGTTTTTGAGAGGGGTTTATTGACGCCGCAAAGCGGAGGTTGAAGTGCCGGTAGCGGTCTCGGTTGAATGAGGCGAGCACCACGATGGATGATGCACATGCGTTCGAATCACGCCTTGCTGCCTTACGTGAGAGAGGGTTTGAAGTCAACGCACCGGCCGGGAATCTCGCGAGTCAGGAAATGTTGTACATCGAAGAGCAGGCCGAACTGGCTTCTACAATCAAATCAATGGTTCTAGACTTACCCAATCATTGGGATGAGCAAAAGCAACATTTCCTCACACGACTAATCAACCCACTCAATGTCGCTTCGGTGGAAATCGAATTACGCCAATTACTTCGTCAACATCGGCCATGGGTACTGCTTGCTGAACGAGTCCGGGGGAAGTGGTCTGAGGAGGGTCGAACGGTAGAATTGTCTCGTATTCTCGAGCGGCTTGATGCAATTGATGATGCAATCGTCATGGGTTCACCCCGTATTTTATCGATGATTGAAGATGTCAGTCCGATGCGAAAAATTGAGGCGATATTGGTCGAGATTGAGGGGCGGAATTCAGATCGGTTGCAGGCATTGCAGGGGATGATGGATATGCTATCTGAACGTGGATGGGAGGTCTCCAGTTTACACCGGGGCACAATTTACGAACGTTTCGAAGAAGCGGAACGTATTCATTCAATGGACGATATTCTTTCCCGATGTCAACGAAAAATCGAAAATGGGATTCGGCCATTTGGCCACAATATTGCTGAAAGAATGTGGGGGGCAGTTTCTTCGGCCCAAAAGGCCAGTAGTGTGCAGGAGTTAAATCAAATTGAGGCCGAGATTGATACGGTCATCTCAGATTTGAATCGACGATTTGAAGCCGTAGAATCCCGTATTGCGAGTTGGCAATCAGAAGGGTTTCAAGTTGATGTGCGATTGCCCTTACTCGCGAGTGAGATGATTCATTGGGAACAAAAAATACCAGTGATTGCAGAGAATATTGAGGCCAGTCATGCCATTTGGGTACAAATGGAAGTGCATTTGGTACAATGGCCAGAATTTCGGAAGTTAGCGGAGAGAACTCGTGGGCACCTTGATGCGCTAGAGTCGCTTGATGTTCTACTTCAAGGGTTGGTTGCAAAAACAGATGCTGTGCGTGATGCTAGCAGAAATCGCTTGGAGATGTGGGCAAGGCATGGAATCGATACGAGTACGTGGTCATCGCTAATCGAAAGTGAACCCCGTGGAGTGATGGAAGAATTAGATGCACATCAGCCGTTTATTGATCTTGTAATTCCACTGATTGATCAATTGGAAAGTTTGGATACGTCCATTGATGGTTTGTCAAAGGTTGCAGAACTTTTGGTTGATTTACGGAGTGCTAATGCGGGGTTGAGTGAGGTTGAAGCGGCAAAGGATTGGGTAGAATTAGCGCAAAATCGGCGAATACGCCACCGTCAATATCTTGATCTAGCCAGAATTGAATTGGCGACATTATGGCCCCCGAACCTTGACCCGAATACGCTCAATTTATCCGAATATGAGAAGTCGATTACCGACTTGGAAAGTCACGGCACAATATTGTCTGAAAAGAAACCTCAACGAATGCAAAAGGATCCTAGGCTAAATCACTTGATTGAGGGATTGAAGAGTGAAATCGATGATTGGCGATTCCTTGGGTGGTCCGTAGGTGGGTTGCTAGAAATGCTTGCGCAAGACCCTGTAAAATTGGGTTTGGATTTGCCGGGGATTCGTGCTGCAATGTCTAATCATGAGCAGCGAATCAAACGGCTTGAACCCCTTCCTTGGGGGTTGGATATTGATTTGGCAGAGCAGGTACTCTCAGACCTTAGAAGGCCTGAGTGTTTGGTAGAATTGGATGAAAATTTCCAAGCAATGATGCAAACATTGGCCAATGCTGAAGGAACTGTTGATCCTGATTTTGAATTTGAACCATTTATCCCAAACAGTCCTTATTCTACGATTGAAAAGCAGTTGCCTGTGCTCATTCCTATGAGCGAAGAGGTGATGGAAAAGCAAGCAAACCTGCAAGTTGTTGAAGAAGTTGAGGTTGAAACTCCTGAAAATGAGGCGGAGAATATCGAGGAGGAGGGGGAGGCATCCGGCGACGATGACGATAATGAAGAGGTGTTTGAAACGCAGCAAATTTTGGAGCCAGATAAATCAATTCGAACTTTGGTTGGAGTTGGGGAATCGGAATCCTGGGGGGAGTTGTTCTCACCACCTCTTGATGTTCGTGTACAACGGCTGATTCGACTCGCACTTATCCTAGAGGATACTGAATCCAATGATCTGAAAAAACGCTTGGCAAGGATTGCAAAACGCCTGGAAGAGTGGACCGCTGAAAGATTGTCAAGAAGGCATGCAAGCAGCGGAAATGGTTTGCTAAAGGATGCGAAGGAATTGGGTATACGGCTGGCAGATATTCCCGGTCCTGGAGCGGTCTTGCCGTTGTCAAAAGATGAGTATCCGCTACCCAAATCAGGTGATTTGCAAGGGTTAGAAGATGCTATCAATCGACTGGAGAGGGCGGTCATGCTCCCAAGTGCAATGGTCCCAATGGCACCATCGATTGAATCCTAATCTTCGCCCAAATCAGAGAGGATGTCTTCTTTCTCGCCTTCACTTAATGAATCATCACGCGGAGCCGCTTGCATTGGTATTTCGGGTGCAGGGGTAATCTCGTCTGGCATCACGTCCATGTCCATAGACAGTGGAGGAGGAGGGAGTGGAGCACCCAGCCCACTGGGTGGAGGCATTGGGGCTGGTGGCAAGGGAGCCGGTGCCGCTGGTGCGGGTGGCGGTGGGGCCGGTGTAAATGCAGGCGCGGGGGGATTCATCACCGGAGGAATCGAAGTTGGCGGGGTGGCTACAGGTGGTGGTGCTGCAGGT
>DAHO01000081.1:0-10602 GCA_002498455.1 Euryarchaeota archaeon UBA602 | reverse complement strand
TACAGGTGGTGGTGCTGCAGGTGCAGCTCCAACTGGGGGTGCGCTCGGAGCTTGGGTCGGAGGAGGTGAGGCTGATGCGATTTGTGCGCGTGCTTGCTCAAGGGCTTGGGCCTCCAACTGTGCTTGGTGTTCTGCCTGTGCTTGTGCCATTGCTGCGGCTTCAATTCGTGCGGCTTCTGCCGCGGCTGCAGCCTCTTCAGCAGCATGCCTTGCTTCGGCCATCTCTGCTTCAATGGCATCGGCAACGGCGTTCAGAGGTGAGGGGTCGATTTGTTCGCCTCGCAGGGCATCCCTCATGATGGAGTCGATGATGTCCATACTCGCATTGGTCAACTGACGATTGGATCCGGCGCGGTAGATGAGTAAGCGATGCTTTCCGGTGTTGGTCTCAAAGGTAATCAGTTCTGGATCGGCGAATTGCAATATCGAGAAGATGGTACCGGTGGCAAACATCAGAATGAACCAGTTGGTGTAAAAAATCAACGATGGGTTTTCAAAGGCCAGAATGGTCAATACAAGGCCGCCGATGGCAAGTAGGTTCCACAGATATCGGGTGGTATCCAACCAATCAAATCGAGCATGTGTGAATCCACATAGTGCATCCATTCGAGACATGAACAAATCTTCGCTGTGGGTTCCGCTTTCGCCACGAATCGCGCGAGTAATGCGGAACAAATCTCCATCTTCGACAATCGACAATGTTTGATTGCCCATTGCGGTTTCCCGAAGAACGAATTCTCTTGCATCCGCGTCGGCCGTAAGCGTTCGTACACCAAGACCTGGTGGTCGAATACTCACTTGAGGTGATGTGGGGGATATTGTAGTCCCGCCGCCTAGGACCATCTGGAAACCACCTGCACCTGTGACCATTAGTGCACTGACAACCGTCAGCCAACCATTGAGGCCGAAGCTTGGATCTGAGCCCTCAGGTGAATCGGGCATCATCAGATACCATGCGATGACTCCAATCAGAATGAGGGCTGCTCCACCGAATGGATAGTACTGATAGAATGGTAGAGGTGTGCCTCGAAAACTGAAGAATGTTGCCACGAGGGTGGCGACGATTGCTAGTATACCGAGAATGATGAACAGTGCGCCAGTGAAACCAGCACTGGCCATATCACCATAAGTGCCACACATTTCTTCTGTTGCGGATGAATTGAGATCAAGATCAGCAGCCTGTGCCGTACAGTTGTCATATGTCTCTGATAAATCAGCAACTTCCGTTTCACATTCCCCGTTGATGCAAATCGTTACTGATGCATCACCAAGCCCGACTTTTTGTTCAGCTGTCGTTGTAACCTCTACACCGAGCATATCCGTGGTTGTTGATGTCTCTTCAACACTCCAAGCGTCGCCAGTCATGCCAACGAATGCAAGAATGAGTGCAGTCACTAACAAAATTGTATGAATGATCATTGTGGAATCGGGTTTTTTCCCACCGACTACTGGTGGAGAAGGTGTGGAAATAGGGGCTGGTTGCATGGCTGGCGCTGAACCGACCACTTGTGGTTGCATACTACCGTCTAGAAGGTAGAGGGGTTATCGTTCTCACCCCTGAAGGGTGATGTTCACTCTAGATCTGACATGGCGTATGTTTCAACGCTATCTGACTTGCCTGCTCCAGATGCACTGCCTAGTACACTAGGGATGGCCCCCAACTCTGCAATCTCCACCATTCTAGCGTTGATTTTTGAGTTCACGATTAGGCACTTTGCCCCTTCGATCTCTTCAGCGAACTTTTCCAATTTACTGGCTGCAATCGGTTCGGACGGTGTGCCATCATTGAGGATGAGAATTCCGTAATTCTTCTTCAAATCGGCCATGTGTGCTGACCATTCGCGAATGTTATCTGGGACTTCTCGAGAACCGTTGCTCGCCGCTGGTTTTGACTTTCCACCGTCGTCATCAGCCTCAAGTTGAGCCTTGATTCTAGCAATGGCCTTTGTCGCCGTTTCCTTTTGATTCAGACACTTTGTGACGACCTTGCCCTCCAAATGCTCGACTTCACGAGATTCTGGAGCCATGGCAATGTGGGTCAGCGACTTGCCCAATGCACCGGACAATTCCATTAGCAGCAACTTACCGCCTCGATCTCCATCGCAAAAGGCGGTTACGTTGCTCTTCTTCTTGGCCAACTCAACCAATTCATCCTTGACGTTGGCACCCATTGTAGCAATGGCGTTTTTGATACCGAACTTCAACAGATTTCGGACGTCGTTCCGCCCCTCTACGATAATCAGGGCTTCACTGTCCTTGGCATTGGGTCCGCAAGTCATGCCTGCGATGTTGGTTTCTGTTCCCAATGTGAGGACGCTACGGACCTCATCGAGAATGCTCTTGCTATCATTGGATCCTTCATTGACAATACCGAGCAAGAGATCTTTGGCTCGGTCGATAACAGTATCACGCTTGACACTGTGGATATTTTCGATCCTTGCAATTTTGATGGTTGCCTTGCAGGGGCCAATTCGTTCGATGGTTTCCAACGCGGCACCGACAACAGCGGTCGAGACTTGATCGAGGCTGCTGGGGAGACGAATCTCGCCGGATACCTTACCTTTGTTGGAGTTCAATTCTACATCCACGTGACCGATGCGTCCTGTGCGCTGCAATTTTCGCAACTGCAACTCCTCTCCGAGGAGCCCTTCGGTCTGTCCGAAGATGGCGCCGACAACGTCCTTGCGCTGGATGGTTCCATCCGCTTTGATTGTCGCGTGAATCATGTACTTTGCTTTCTGTTCACTCATGTGTTTCCTTCCTTGCTTTCGCAGGCTTTCCTAGCACTCAACCGGCCCTTTCGGGAGGGTTTTCATCGCGCGTAATCACGGGAAAGGGCCTAGACCCTGGGAGCGTGACAGGACGAACCTGCAATTGCGCCGACAGGCACCTCCTTCATGAAGGCATTGGCCAAATTTCTGTTCAAATTTGGTTGTAGGCGGTGGGCGAACCGCTATGAGGAGGAAGTGTGCCTCCCCGTTCGTGCCTGACGACGTTGTCACTGACATCAGCGCCTTCCAAGGGGTCGTGACCATTGTATTACGCGATGGTGAGATTACAAGAGAAGAGAAGCGGTTGGTCATCAAACTCGCAAGTCTGTTGGGATTGGATGAGGACACCCCCAAGCGCGTCTATGAGGCCATTGTTGCAGGCGAGGTATTGGAAGGGGGGCGTGTTCTCGATAAAGATGAGATGCTACGTATTTATTCTGGGATGTTTCAAACCGCTTACCTCAATGCAAGTATCAGTGAAGATGAATACTTCGTCGTTGCATATTTGCGATTGATGTTTGGAATTACTGTTGTTGAGAATGATTACGTCATAAAGGCCATCCACGATGAACTGGAAGAGCATGTGGAGAAGAACATGTTCCAAGTAGTCGAGCAGGGGCTTGATCAAGCCAAAGATGTGGTCGACGGCCTTGTCAATAAACTCCGTTCAATCTTGCCTGAAGGGGGTCGGAAAGGTGAGTCAGACTGACCCATTGGATGATTGGTTATCGATACAACCGACGAAAGTTCATCGGCGCGCCAATCGGTTGATGAGTGTCGTGCGCGATGCATACCCAATCGGTGTTCCAGCATTTATTGTGAAGTCTCAAACCGACCGTTTGGGTGACTCAGGGGGGTATGCATTTCATCTTGGGACACCCGATGACGTACTGCGAAGAATTTGCTCATGGTTGCTAACTCATGGTGAGGAAAGAGTCCTGCTAGAATTAGTCCATCAATTGTGGAAAAGGCATGGTCGAGAGGATATTGCTCTTGCCGCTTTACTACTGGCAAATCTGCAAACCATCGACAATGTTTGGGAAGTTCTTGGAGGGGTAATCGGTTCCTCTTCCACTGCAGAAGCTCTGCTTCTTTCAATTGAGGAGTGTTTGCGGGCCAAGCATGCGCCACCGGGTGAGGAACTGTTGATTCGATGGTGTCGTAGAAGTCTAGCTCACTCTCACCTTGCGTTGTTGGTGTGTCATGCCGCTTGGGTCCGTGCAAAGCGTCCTCCACTGTCTGTGTCTCTATCCGATCAATTTCGGAGTATTTCCTATCCTGATGGTGATTCATTGTTGGTTCGTATACGTGACCAAATGCTTGATTCCTAAGCGAACAGTGAAGGGCTGTTGTCTATGCGAAGGTCGCATGGTTGAGCGGTTTCTTGAAGCAGATGATCCGGTGCTGGAAGAGGTTCTACAATGGACGGTGCAACGCGATGCTGCGGATATCCAACAGCTCCTCGAATGGTTACCGAATGCGGCCAATCGTCGTGATCAGCGCGCATTGTTTGAACGTGCACAGGCCCTCATGAGGGAGCTCAATGCTGCAATGAATGAGCTAGACCAATTGAGTTAGGTGACGATTGTGTACCCGGCACTCATCTTGGCTGGGGGGGCTTCGACAAGGATGGGGGTGCCAAAGGCCACGATGATTATAGATGGGTCTCAGATGATTACTCACGTTGCACATGCACTACGAGATGGTGGTTGTACGACATTGTATGTTGCTGTACGAAACGGGCATCAACGACTGGAATTGATGAATTCATTATCACACCTCACGGATGTGGAATTCATCCTTGATAGTGATGTTGAGCGTAGTGCAAAAGCGGGACTCCGTTCGGCATTGAGAATTTGTCAGAAGCTTGGTATTACTCGCATACAATTGGCACCGTGCGACGTGCCATGGGTGGTGGGCGATGTTTTCAAACGACTGAGAGAAGAGAACCGTGCGGTAGTGATGCCTAGGTCTGGAGGATTGCAGCCCTTACTTTCATTGATTGAAATTGATGCGGTACTCAATGCAATGGATCGTGCAAAAATACGTGACTCGATGAAGAGAATACTGCGGTCTATTCCGTACCGCATTGTTGATTTCGCAGATTCTGATGGATTTCGGAATGTCAATTCACAAGAAGACCTTCGGGTCTAATGATACTCAATTTCTCCGGCTGCGAAACGATCGATTACTTCCGGATACAGTCTGTGTTCAATCTTTTTTACTCTCTCAGACAAAGAATATTCGTCGTCATCAGGCAATACCTCAACTTCTCTTTGGGCAAGGATCTGTCCTGTGTCCACACCTTCGTCAACGAAATGGACGGTGCACCCTGAGGTGGTGGCGCCGTCTGCCAGAGCATCTCTGTGTGCATGAGCCCCGGGGTAATTCGGTAGTAAGGAGGGATGGATGTTCATCAAACGACCTTTCCACGGAACAACGAAATGAGGTGAGAGTATTCGCATGTATCCAGATAGAATCACGGCCTCAATGTCATGTTGATTGAGTATGCTCAACAGACGCCTTTCATGTTCTTCGCGCCGCTCACTTACGTCCGAAATTGAGTTGTTGACCTCTATGGTGGCTGTGGGAACCCCATACGCTTCGGCCTTTTGCAAGCCGGCAACACCAGAGAGGTTTGAAACCACAAGAGTCGTTTGATGGAGGCAGGGCCTTGACATCTGGTGGCGAATCAACGCTTCCATACCTGAACCCGAACCTGAAATGAAGACGGCCAGCCGCAGGGGGTCTTCGACGGAACCGGTTCGGATTGAGATACCCCCCTGAATTGTGCCAAAGGTTGGTTCCTGAAGAGGGTTGGCTTCAACCGAAGAGTCAAAACAACATGATTCGGCGTGTTTGTATGGGCGAGCGATTGGACTCAATTGAGGCAATCGTCGAAAGATATTGTGTCGCAAGTAGTCCGGCAAAAAGTAAGGTATACATCGGCCTTGGTATTCTGTTGATTATCTTTGCAGCGATTGGAATTTGGGTCCCTGGTTGGCCAACGGTTTCGTGGGCTGTACCGGCGGCGTTTTTGTTTTCAATGTCTAGTGAATCGATGTTCAAGTGGACATTAACGAATCGATTCTTTGGGGCCGCCATGTTTGAGTACTATGCAACAGGAAAGACCATTCCAAAGCATGCGAAATTGAGTGTCATGGGTTTGATCGCATTGATGACATTCTCATCTGCAACATTCGTTTGGTATGTTTCAACCTTGGGTGATGGGCAATTCATGGACCCTGGATCGTGGAATGGTGCCGACCCCGGATATGGTACGGTTGCGATTCTCTTGGTTGGAATGATTGGAGTGTGGTGGTTGTACGCTAAGGTCAAGATTCGTGAGTAAGCGTTAGCCTTAGACGAAAGTTGAAAGCCGTCCCCGCCTGTCAATCGGTTATGAACGAGTTTCTGATTGATTTGGAAGACAAGCCTGGAGCAATGGCAGAGTGCTGTGAAGTGATTGGAGAAGCGGGAATCAACATCTTGGCAGGTGCAGGCATCTCCAGTGATTCGGCCGCTGTTGTGATTGTTACCGACGATGCGGAGGGGACAAAGGCAGCGCTCGATTCAATCGGTGTGACATTTTCCATGCGACCACTTGAAACCGCAATATTGCATCACTCTCCAGGTTCGTTGGGTGTCTTTACCCGGAGTTTGGCGGAGAATGGGATTAATCTGCAATCATTATTCATTATGAAGACCGATGGAGAAGATGTTCACATCGGCTATTCTACTGCTTAATTTCGGCGTTTACGTCGTGTTCTCGGGTGATGTCGCTTTCCTGTTGGGCGCCCCCCCCGTGGGTTTGAGCCGCGCTTGGTTCGTCGATCGTCTTGGCGGCGGCTGGATTTACCGTGGAAGCGCGCGCGCTTTGCATCTCGCTTTGGTTTCCGAGGTTTACTTTTCTGACGTGGAGGAGGGATATAATCGACCTCATATTTTGGTAAATCATTGAATTCTGGTGGCTTAAATTTCACAAAAATACCGACTTCTTTCTGCAGGTTACTGCACATTTTCTTCTGCGGATTTTGGACCAATGAAATCACGGTGCCTTTGGCTCCAGCTCTTGCGGTTCTACCACTACGATGTTTGTACACCTTGCCGTTTTCAGCCGGGTCATAATGGATGACGCAATTGATTCCCTCGACATCGATTCCTCTCGCCGCGACATCTGTAGCGATGAGGGCCATGCATCTGCCTTCGACGAATTTCGCCATCGCTCGGTCCCGTTGACGTTGATCTAGGCCTCCGTGAAGAACTGAAACACTGATGCCCTCCTCAGTCAATTCATCTCCAACTCGATCGGTGCCTTTTCGAGTTCGACAAAATACGACTGATTTTCCGCACTTACGGATGATTTCAGCTGATATTCCTGGCTTCATCGAATTTTTCATCAACCAGAAATAATGTTCCATGCTTTCCATACTGACTTCCTTTGGACCAATTTCGATGGTGACGGGGTTTTGAAGATAATTGCTGACAAGTTCTGAAACTTCGTCGTCGAGAGTTGCACTGAATAGAATGGTTTGGCGATTGGATGCGCATCGATCCAAAATATCGCAAACGGGCTCCATGAAACCCATGTCAGCCATTCTGTCGGCTTCATCAAGTACAACGGTTCCAACATCCTCCAAACTCAATGCACCGTGATCAAGCAGATCCAACAAGCGGCCGGGACAGGCGACAACGATGTCGACACCACGAGACAGTGCCTTGCGCTGACGGCCGTAAGGGACGCCGCCATAGACGGATAGGACCTCGAGGTCAAAGGTGGAGGCAAGGGGCGCCAATACCTTGGCGATTTGTTCAGCGAGTTCGCGAGTAGGTGATAGCACGAGAGAAGTGGGGAATTCGGGGTCTGCTCGTATGGTTCGCATGATTAGTGGGAGGCCGAAGGCCAGTGTCTTGCCTGAACCAGTCGGGGCCCGACAACAGACATCGTTGCCCATCATCGCATCGGGAATGGATTCTCTTTGAACTTCGAATGGTTCGGTGATGCCCATTTCCTTCAGTGAATTTACCAGGCCCGGGTCGACGCCCAAATCGTAGAAACTGACGTCCATTCTTTTCCCCAAGTTGGGCGCGCGCGCTGGCCTATTTGAACAGGTCAGTGTCATTCTTGCTCTGACATGCCATTGCTACGGGCTTGAAAAAGGGCCAATGAGAATTCAGGCTTCGAATCTCACAGCTTCAGAAAAACAGGGTTTCCAGCCAACCCAGCAAGCGGCGGAATAACCCGCGTTTTTTTTTGGCCATGGATATTGGAAATGTAATCAGCAAATAACTGATTTCACTACCCGGGAACACTAATGCCTGAAGAGTCGGGTTCCGGTGAACAGCATCGTCATCCCATATTCATCGGCGGCATCAATGACTTCCTGATCACGAATGCTCCCTCCTGGCTGAACTACCGCTGTGATGCCGATTTCATGACTGGTATCAATCCCATCACGGAAGGGGAAGAAGGCGTCTGAAACCATCATTGCGCCTTGGGCTCGATCGCCTGCTCTACGGGCTGCGATTCGGACCGCTTCAACGCGGCTGGTTTGTCCCGGTCCAATCCCAACGGTGGCGAATCCAGTCGTTGTGGGTTGAATGAAAATTACACAGTTACTCTTGACTTGTGCGCATACGGCAACACCAAATCGAGCCAGGTCCACCTGGTTGGGGTCGGCCTGTGCCGATGTTACGCAGCGGACCTCAGACCAGTTGATCACAGGGGCTCCTTCGGTCTGGGCCAGCCAACCTCCATCGATTTGCCGGAATTGAGTCTTCATTTCCAATGAAGACATGTTCTGCAAAGTCAACATACGTCGGTTCTTTTTCTCGGAAAGTATCGTCAAGGCACCGTCTTCAAAACCGGGAGCGATGATGCATTCAACAAAGTGATCTCCAATCCTTTCAGCGGTGGATTTAGTCACCGGTGTGTTGAATGCGATTACACATCCAAATGCGGATTCGGGGTCGCTGGCTAGCGCATCATCCCAGGCTGCAACTTGATCTGTTGAAATCGCTACTCCACAGGCGTTGGTATGCTTGATGATGACACAGCAATGGGGCCACTCTGCCCATTCTGGTCCAATGTAGGAACGGCAGAAACGTAGTGCTGCATCTAAATCGAGGTAGTTGTTGAATGACAATTCCTTGCCGCCGTGTTGAACGGCTGCTGCCAATCCACTGGGTGTTTCACCTACGGTGTTCCCTGGATAAAATGCTGCAGGTTGGTGTGGATTCTCACCGTATCTCAGCGCCTTTTGTGCCCCACCTGAAACCAGGAGTTTTTCAGGCAATACTTCTGCAGCGATTTCTTCCAATGATTCCAAACGGTGCGCCAATGTGTTCGCCAAAGCAACATCGTAAGCAGCTGTTCTTTGATATGCTGTCAAAGCGAGACGTTGGCGTGTTGCCATATCGACGGCATTGGGGTCCCCATTCGCTTCCTGTAATGTCTCCAGCAATTCACCATAATCATCGGGGTTGGTCACGATGAGAACATCGGCATGGGACTTGGCCGATGCGCGAACTAACGTAGGGCCCCCGATGTCAATCATCTCGATTAACGCAGCTTCGCTGACCGGTGGTTCTTGTGCTGCAATCGCCTCAAATGGGTAGAGGTTGACGGCCACTAGATCGATTCGGGGGTATCCCAACTCCTCGAGTGTTGCCATATCCTCAGGGTGGTTTCCTCGGGCAAGAATGGCTGCATGAATCGCTGGATGGAGTGTCTTGACGCGGCCATCGAAGACCTCGGGGTGACCCGTCACATCGGTGACATCTGTCACTTCGACGCCGTTTTCCCGAAGCAAACGGGCCGTTCCACCCGTAGACAGGATTTGCCAACCCATGGCGGTGAGTGTCGTAGCGAACGCCGTGACACCGGATTTGTCGTAAACAGAGATGAGTGCGCGTGGAGCATTTTTCCCTTCCTTGCCCGGAACTGAGCTGGTCAGGGTCGGCTGGTTCTTGTCAACCATGAGTGGAACCCGTTATGCATCCAACGTATGGCCGCACTTGAACCCGATGGTGTCTCAGTCGCCGCGTGCGGAGACGACTTGGTCGATTCTAAGCATACTCGCACAGGTTTCGGTGGCGGCTGAAATGGCGGATTCTAATG
Organism: Euryarchaeota archaeon UBA602; assembly: GCA_002498455.1. Classification (GTDB taxonomy): domain Archaea; phylum Thermoplasmatota; class Poseidoniia; order Poseidoniales; family Thalassarchaeaceae; genus MGIIb-P. Next base: position 711 of record DAHO01000081.1, on the reverse strand, counting down.
CAGCCGCTGCTTCTTTAGCCCCCGTTTTTCCAACGGACCCATTTGGATTGATCCCGGCACCGGCATCCCCGTTACGATGCGCCGCTCTGAGTTCGAGGATTCGATCCAATGCGTCGACTCCAGAGTTCAAAGCGAGTGTTGAGGGGATGACCTCCAGGGCGCGGGCGAAGGCTTCCATCGCCAGTCGATTTCGACCGGGTTCGTGTTCGGCGGCTTCCCGGATCGCCAAAGCGCACGCCATGTGAGTCGCGCCTCCTCCATCGATGAGGCAGTTGGTACGCATCGCCAAACCAGTCGCTCGCAACGCATCGTGTAGGGCTCGAATTGCTTCCTCCGCTGCAAGTTGATTTGCGCCCCCAATTTCACAGGTGACGACTTTTGGTGAAGGGCAGTTTTCGAGCCGAATCAGATCTTCAACTTGATCGGTTGCAGCTTTCCGTTCAGCAATCAAGCGACCGGCTGTACCGATGTCCTCAGCGGATAAATCGTTGAGATGTTCGATGATTCTGGAGCCAGTCGCCAATGAGGCGTTTCGCAATTCACTATCATCGAATTCTCCTGCCACAAAACATCCAGCACGCATGAGGTGATGGAGGAGGCCTTTGTTGACTGTGCCCGTGCAGAGGAACACGTTTGCACCTGAGTCGAGCAATGTATTCGCGAGAGTCTCGATTGTTTTCTCTTCTGCTGCGAGGAAGGCTTCCAATTGAC
>DAHO01000066.1:18382-20891 GCA_002498455.1 Euryarchaeota archaeon UBA602 | reverse complement strand
ACCGTTGTCGTGCGCAATCTTGGCAATGGCATCCAAGGTTTCCTGCGGATAACAGGTCCCTCCCCCACGATTTGCCGTATTTTCTACACACACCAATGAACCATCAGGATAGTGGGCCAAACTACCCTCAGCCTTACGAATTGCCTTAGCAACATCCTCAGAATTCATGATGCCGCGTGTGGCGGGTACTAAGGCGATAGAACAGCCGGAAAGAGCAGCATATCCGCCACCTTCGTATTGGTAAATGTGTGATGTGGTTTCAGTGATAATCTCATCCCCGGGTGAAGTATGTGCCCGAATGGCAACCGCATTTGACATGGTTCCACTCGGAACAAACAGGGCGGCCTCTTTACCCAACATTTCTGCGAGACGATTTTGCAGGGTTTGGACTGTTGCATCGTCACCTAGAACATCGTCACCGACCTCAGCAGCTTCCATGACTTTGCGCATGGCGACAGTTGGCTGAGTCACAGTGTCACTACGCATGTCGACACGGTCGGAAGGGTACTCGCGCATGCACACGCGTGAACGCTTGTCTTCAAAGCAGTTTCAGGTAGACAGTGATGGTAAGAATGAGCAAGCGAGAACCTCAAGTGCGGTATGTTTGTGAGAAGTTCATGGCAGACCAAGTGGAGTCGTTTCTCTCCGACAATTGTCCCCCGATGGGAATCTACGAGACACTCTATGCATTCCACGATACCTTTGGCCAATTCATGGGAACTGAAGGAACACATCCTTGGTCCCAAGGTTTCCCCCTAACCACTCCCTTGGAGAAATTCGGAGGGCCTGCTTTGCCCGACAGTGTCGAGGTGACTTGGGAGGATCGATTCTATCCCAAGGCATGGGGCCATCCTACCCTGCGTGAGGCGATTGTCGAATACTACAATTCGCGGTATGGATCAAAAATCACGCCTGAGAATGTGATGATTTTTGCCGGTGGTCGCCCTGGAATATACACCGTGATGGCTTTTCTGAAAAACCATATCAAAGTTCGAATTGGTAACATTGAGTGGCCGGCCTACCTTGACATTTTGACACAGACCGAAACCGAGTATGAGATTGTACCATTCACCAAAGAGAATAACTTCCATCCGAGCAATGCTGAGTACTTTGATCGCTCGGGATTGAATGATGGCGATGGCCTCATGCCGGTGATCTCTAATCCTCAGAATCCTTCTGGGCAGACTCGTTCAGGAGAAGAACTCCGCGAGTTGATTGAGATGGCGGAACAAAGTGGCAACGGGATTCTTCTCGATGAGGCCTACGAAATGTTCCACTCCCCTTCGGTCAGTGGAATCGAATTCGTTCAAGATTTAGACAACAGTAACGTGTTTATCGCCGGCGCTTGTACAAAGGGATTGCAAGCTCCGGGCATTCGAATCGGTTGGATGATTGCCAGTAAGACGAATATCGAGACCATGGCCAACTACTCGAGCTTCGGCATGGGAGGCGTCAGTCACCCTTCACAGCACTATGCGGTGAAACTGCTTGAACCGAATCGTGTGAAGCAGGCTCGCCAGGCGGTCGAAGAACACTACAATTGGCAACGAGATCGATATGGCAAGGCCTTCGAAGAAATGGGGCTAGGTGTATACACTGGGAACGGTGGATTCTATCACTGGTTGGAATTGCCTGAGGGGATGACCAGCGATGAACTCAACAAGCGCTTGTTCAAGCATGGGGCCGCCATTCTCTGCGCATCCGATTGTGACATGGCTCGCCCCCATTCCAAGGACCCAAGTTATGTGACTCCATATCAGCGGTTCTTCCGCTTCTCATTCGGCCCGCTGCTGCCTGAATCATTCGAGGATGATGTTCGGTTGTTCCGCGAAGTGTATGAGGAATACAAGCGCGATGTGGGCATTGCATCCTAATTCGATTCATCATCGCATACCGCTGATGAACAAAGGGATTTAGTGCCCGAAATTTCTCGGTGTGCTGTAGGAGGCCTCCAAATGCACATTTCTGGAAAAATTGGAATTCCTGTTGGAATTGTCATGGTGATTATTGGTGGATTGATTGCCGCTTCTTCGTTTGGCACCTGGGAGGAAGCTGGAAAAGTTGAGAATTTCATGAGTGAACCCAGCACAGAAATTGTCCTAGAATATGTTGATGAGGATGGGGAAGGTTCTGCAGGTTGGTACTTGATGATCCAAGCAGAATATTCAGTCGATAACAACGGAAACGACACCGTCGATGATTGTGAGGGTTTGAACATCACGATTACGGATTCAAAGGGCAACAACATCAACTCGACCAACATGAGCTCGACCTACGGAAACATCTACTGTGGTCTCGATGATAACATGAAAATGGCTGGTCTCGACAAATTACATGTGGATATCAACGATGGATGGATGATTGTAGGAATCGTTTGCGATACCCTCGACAATGCTGGAATGAATGGATATTGGGAAACCAGCCGCAATGAAAACGGAGAAGAAGGAGAAGTTTGGGTTCAAACCGGTGAAAACGATCGCTGTCAAATCGGTGAAAAATATACCATTTC
>DAHO01000066.1:0-17989 GCA_002498455.1 Euryarchaeota archaeon UBA602 | reverse complement strand
GCGAGGTGTTGCTGAACTGTGTGGAGGGCTGTGCTGTGCCATTTGTTCACTCATCTTCCTCATCGGAGCTGTGATTTCTGGATTCGTCATGAAACCTGCGCCCCAAATGATGATGCCAATCGGTACCGGTGGTGGAGTTGTCGGTGGCGTGGCTCCAACTGTACCTGTTGATCCCACTGCAACGAGTAGTTCAGTACCTGGAACGGCAGTATTCGGAGCAGGACCTACAGCAAATGTTGATGCAGTGGAATCTGAGGAATCCTCTAGTGAAGATACATTTTCAGCCGCTGATTCGTTGAAGGAAAAATTCCTTGCAGGCGCCGCAGAAAGAGTCTCTGAAGACGATACCCCTGGAAAAGAATAGTCAGGCCGCATCGTAAACTTCGAAGGCGTAAAGGGGCGGAGTGTAAACATGGAGATTGATTAGATCTCGATCGGTATCATTTGAAATCCTGTGTATATCTGGCTCACTAGCTGCACAGACTTCACCTGGAGCGTAATGACGAACATGGGATGGCACTGCGAGGTTATCCTCATTCAATTCGTAAATCGTCTCGGTTGAGGTGCCTTCAACAATGAGGAATGCACAGTCAGATCCTTTGTGATCGTGAATCGGAGTGGTCTTACCAGCTCGCCAGGTGATGGCAACCATTTCGTAGTGCTCGGTTTTCTTGATGATATTTCGCTGATATCCATTTTCCTCAGTATAACCGATGTGTTCCTTGAGGGCTTCAAGATTGATTTCCATGGATGATAATCTTGAATCTAATTCTCCCAACCCTGGGCGACAATCAATTGAGTCTAACCAGTTAATCATCTGATTGAGATTTTCACAACAATCCAACAGCGAATTGCGGCGATTCTCGTCGAGGATAACAACCGCAACCATGTACACCGGACGGGGCGGTAGAACATAGAGTTGACCAAACGATAATCGGCCCATAGGGTCGAAATTTACTGATTCAAACTAGAGATTATATGCAAACTGGACTAGATGTTCGTATAGCGGCGTACAAATACCGATTGTCGGGGGGACCAAGCATGGATGGGGTGACTGAACCGGAGCAATTGCAAGACCGCACCTACTACAAAATTGGAGAATTTGTTTATGACAATGCCAAGGTGGTTTTGGTAGTCACAATGCTTGCTTGTGTCGGTTTTGCCAGTTTGATGTTGCTTGAACCACAGTATGTCGAAGGTTTTGGTGAAGGTGACTTGGAATCTGTTCATGGTTGGAATGCCCTTGGAGAAGGTTTCTCAGATGGCGAATCTGGTAATGTCGAAATCTTCTATGTTCTTTTTCACCATCCAGGACTAAATGTTTCAAATCCCAATGTACAGAATGCCATGATCGAGACGGTTCAATCATTTGCTGAGCATGACGGCGTTGATGTGAACTATCCATGGAATACGAATGAAGAAAATCAATCGTATCTGATTAGTGAGGTCGATGATTCTTGGTCAAGAGTTGAGGTCCGAGTGAACCTAGATCGTGATGAAGCGAAAGCCCTACTTGCTGACGAATATGACGATATCTTACTCCCGAGTGATGCACCAGAAGGTATGCAAAAATGGGTCACTGGGAACTTGGCAATTGATGTTACCTTTGACATGACCCTAAAGAAAGAGCTCATTGAGGCTGAACTGATTTCAGGCCCGATTACTTTGATTATCTTGTTACTCATTTTTGGAAGTCTAATCGCGGCCGGGCTACCGGTGATGACAGGAGTTTATACCGTGATTTCGGCGGTCGGAATCGTTACCGGTCTAACTTACGTCTTTGATGATATCACCATTTATGCCAACAATATTGTCTCCTTGCTGGGAATCGGTCTCAGTGTTGATTATTCACTCTTCATCGTCAATCGATTTAGGGAAGAGTTGCGCAGAGGACATGATCATCGTACTGCAATCGCAATGACCAGTGCAACCGCAGGAAGAGCCATCTTATTTTCAGGGTTGACTGTCATTGCTGGACTGTCCGGAATGTTGGTATTCCAGAACACAAGTCTGCCCTCTTTAGGATGGGGTGGAATTTGTGCAACATTTGTTGCATTGACGTCATCAATTGTGCTCTTGCCAGCCTTACTTTCGCTATTGGGCGACAGGGTCAATTCGATTAAAATCCCATTTTCTTTCAACGACAAAACCGGCGAAGATGGATTTTGGTCTTGGATTGCAAATCGGGTGATGAAGAGGCCATTGGTGGTTCTAATCCCATCAATGATGGTGTTGCTGATTGCCGGTTCACCCTTCTTACAGGCAGAGTGGGGGTTGACATCATGGAGGGCACTAAGCCCAGATGATGAAGCTCGAAGAGGTTTGGAGTTAACCGATGAAAAATGGGTTCAAGATGTATCCAATACAGCAACCTTGGTGTTTGAAGTCGATACGGATAGCGATTTATTCTCAGAACAAAACCTGAGAGACTTACACGCCCTATCAAAAGAAATTTTAGAGGTTGACAATACAATGTATGTGTATTCATTTGCACACTTTGACGAAGGGATGAGCGCAGACCAAGTGGTCGATTTCTGGGATGAATCGGGTGATGGAAATCTTACTCAACAAGAACAAGTAATGATTCAACTGCAACGAAATGGCCTGATTGAATCCACGGTTGGTAACGATGTCGTCATTATGGTCGTAGGAATTAGTGGAGAACAATCCAGTGAGGAGTCTCGTGAAGTAGTGAAACAAATCCGTTCGATTGAATCGAGAAACAATCAGTTTGGCGGGACCGCCGTAGTCAATATCGCAGGTTTTGCGGCTTACAATCAGGACGTGTTGGACGCAGTCATCGATGGATTGCCGGTAGCTTTAGGGTTCATTTTGGTTGCAAGTTATGTCCTGATTTTCCTTCAAGTGCGTTCTGTCATCCTACCACTCAAGGCCATCGTGATGAACATCCTCTCAGTTTCAGCATCATTCGGGGTCTTGGTTTGGGTCTTCCAAATGGGGAACGGTGCTGAGTTGATGAATTTCACACCGCAACCCATCGATCCCACGACACCTGTGATGATTTTTGCAATATTGTACGGATTGAGCATGGACTATGAAGTACTGATGTTATCTAGAATCCATGAGGAATGGGAGCGAACTGGAGACAACAACAAAGCCGTCGCTGTAGGTCTTCAGAAGAGTGGTCGAATCATTACTTCAGCCGCATTGGTTATGATCACAGTCTTCTCTGCATTTGGTATTTCATCCATCTCATTGATGAAACAATTCGGACTGATGTTGGCTCTCGGTGTTGCTGTTGATGCAACCATCGTACGCGCTCTAGTCGTTCCCGCGACCATGCGATTGATGGGTGATTTGAACTGGTGGACACCCAAATGGTTGGGCGGTGAAGAAACCACTCAAACAATCGTCAAAGTGGCCCCATTGCCAACGTTAGAACAAGAGTAAGCATCACTCTGTGAGGATTCGATGAAAGTGATGGACACCGGTTTCTTTTGTCGGCGAATAGCGACCTCGTTCGTAGGCGATGGACGATACTCCTTTCTGACAGCCCTCCACAACGAATTGATCTTCGGCCTCAACCTTGTCCAAATCTCCACCCGCACCTTGACCGAGCATGGAGGCATCGTCAACAAATCCATGATACACGATTCGAGTTCGATCAACCGCCTCAGGAATTACGAGATTCACTGAGAGACCCCAAGGATAGAAATTCAACATCAGGCCTGGAAATAGCCAGTAGTAGTAAGCCGCAACCTTTTGACCAAAATCAGGATGATTTGCTGGTAAATCGAAACAAGGTTCTCCCTCATTGGCGATGCCAATTTGCAGTACACCCCCCTCAAATAATTCAGTACGATATCCATCATAATCCAACACTTGATGCAAATCTCCATGCACGAAAGGAATGTGAAACCCCTCGAGATAGTTGTCAACGTAGAGGGCCCAGTTCGAATCAATGGTGTAGCTACGATGACGGGAGATATCATGTGAGAAATTCTCGATATCAAGCCACCCTACTCGAGCGTCAACCGCTTCGATGAAACCCTCAAAGTTGTCAGCTGTGATGGTATTGAACAACATACCCTTCCATTCTGCCAAGGGAAATTGAGTGAGATGATCATTCTCTGTAGGGAAGTTTTCAACTTCTGAAAATTCGGGCATGTTCCGGAATCGTCCATCAAGATCGAAAGTTCGTCCGTGATAGGGACATTGCAAGCGCCGAGCCTTGCCGGACTCCGAACAAACCAGCATTCCTCGATGGGTACAGACGTTCGAGATGCAATGTACATCGCCACCATCCAGAGTCAGTAACATCGGCTCTCGCAATGAGTTGTCAATCGAGTGAACGCTGCTTAGTTGACTTCGATGGGCTGCGAAATGCCAATGATTTCCAAAGGAAAATAGAATCTCATTAAGCACATTTGAATCGGTGTAAAAGCGAGAAGGTAAGGTCTCAGCTTTTCGAATATCGGGGTCGATGATTGTCATGTCATCCCCTACACAATAAGTCCTAAACAAGGCTGAACGAACCCGTCAATGCATCGATTTCATCTCGTGGACCTGGGCCAATGCCGACCACGGTTACCGTCCCCGGGGGAATCTCTGTATGCCCAGCATCACGAACCATGTAACTGACCAGTCCTTCAGCTTGGCATTCCCCAAACAGGCGTTTGAGGGCATCCAAATTTGGAGCTGCAACCACAACCTTTCGAGCGCCATTTTCCAACCATGAACTCAACTCATTGGGACGAATACGCTTGGCTTTGAGCGCGCATTCAACCGCAGCATGACTGCATTGCGCTGCCAATTTCCCTTTGGATAATTTGAGATCTTTCCGTGTGACCAATACCATGGTCAACTCATCACTACCCATCTATTCACCTCCGTCCAATCTCTCAACCCCGGCCAGGGGTTCTTCCTGTCTGTAGGCTTCCGCCCTACTCTCAGCCATACGTGTCTCCCTTTCAATCGTGTCCATCGGGAGGTCGGGATACCATCGACCCGCTTCATGACGCCTGTGGAGCCAAAGCAACTGGTGTAGGCTTGGAGCCAACCAAATGGTGAACAAGACATTCCCTACAGCATGCATTGCATCGAAAATCAAACCTGCAATGATGAACGTAAGGAACGCTTCAAATGATTGGTAAATTGCCAGAGCGGACAAAGATACGATCCAATCGAACAAGAAACCCCAGACAAATGCCAGAAGTGCCAACGGCAAGATGCGAACCTTTGTCCCGTCCCAGTTGACGAGGAGAGGACGTAATATTGCTGAACTGGTTCCGACAGCCGCCCAAGCAATCGCCTGGTAGAAGGTCCATGGACCATGACCGAGTGCCATGTTCGATAGCAAAGCCGTCAGCATGGCAACGGCAGTGGCTCGTCTCGCACCCAAGTGCAAACCAATCATCAGGATGAACAACGTCACTGGCTGTACGTTAGGTAAAGCAGCGAAGAGGACACGGCTGGCACTGGCCACTGCAGCCAAAAGAGCGATCAGGGCCGCTTCTCGTCCGAGCCGAATCCTTCGATCGACGTTAATCAGTAAGGACCCGAAGAACAAACCAAACAGTAAGGTCAGCCAAACTGCGATACCTCCGGGCGTCATGGCCCAGGTTTGAATCGAGTCCCAATTCATCCACTCACCTCCTCCAATCGCCCTTTCTCAATCCGCCAAATACGTCCACCACAAACCTTGGCCCATGCGGTCAAATCGGGAGAATGAGAGGTTACGACGACTGCGCTTCCTTTCTTACGTGTCTCGTTGATTTGCGACAATAAACCTGCAAGGGTTTCGTCATCTAAACCATGATCAATTTCATCCAACAGCAATATCGGTGGGTTGCGCATCAAAAGAGGGAGTAAAGACAACCGTCGTCGCTCACCGGTGGACAAGTCGTGTACGGGTGTTGTCATTGATAGATGAGACAAGCCCAACTCAAGACGTAAAGCGGATTGCATTACAGCAATTTTTTCGGCTTCTTCGGACCGTGTAGAATCAACCATTAGTGACTGTTGATACAATACCGGATGTTGGAGGTCCAGCTCTTCTTGTACGGTCATGCCTAACAGTCGTTGATCCGGTGAAGTTGGCAACCACGGAAGGTTTGCTACGGCCGACCATTCTCGTAATAAGGTGGTTTTTCCAGTACCGTTGGCACCTTGAACTAGAATCAAATCTCCAGCGCGTACTGGGTTGATTTCATGGCTAAACAGTACACTTTGTGGGGGTAACCCAACCTCGTCACCCGATTCGACCCAGGTGGAAGGGTAGTCTTGAATCGATAACACATCCCCAATGCTCATCTCCACATCTGCAATCCGTTCCCAGCGAGCATGTCGATGAGCAACGACAACCACCAAACCACCGCGCGCTCGATGTTTGACTACAGCCTTACCCAACTGTATGAATCCCTCTTCGTCGAGGTGAACATCTGCCTCATCGAGTAACCACACCGGTTGGGCAGGGTCAAGGTGTGCGGCCAAAAGCAAACGCTGTTGTTCTCCGTCTGAAAGATGCTCCGGCTTTGATTCGAGTTTGGAAAACAGCCGCCATTCTCTCAGACTTTCAAGCATCTCTTGTTGGCTCCAAGGTCCCGAAAGACGACGAGCAATGTTGAATTCGCGTTGCACGGATTCAGCGATTCCATGACGATCCGGATCTTGAGGAATCCAACATGCAATCGCTTCATCGAAAGGGCCATCTGACAAATCTACCTCACCCAAGACGGGGTGTCCCGATAGATGCGCTTTACCATGAATCGAGACTGGATGCTGCCAAGGAGAAACACCTGCAATCAATCGCAGAAGTGATGACTTCCCACTTCCAGAAGGGCCGCGAAGAAGAACAATACTCCCACCACGGAGCAATTCCTTGTGACGTCCGACTGAACGACCTCCGGGTAAGCGGATTTCCAAATCAAGCCCGAGTTGTACTGAGTCCGAGAAGTGATGTGGAGTGACACCATCTTCACGAATATCCTCGCCCAAAGCGAACTGTACAATTCGCTGACGCACACCGTGTCGCCATCGTCGCGGGGCAAGGATACCTCTCGATTGTACCGCATCACCTAGATCATGGGCATGATCGAGCGAATCGGCAAGCCAGCCGGGCCAAATCGATGCACGAGTTCGTAGGTCACTCAAGGTCGAATCACCCTCAACAAATCCGCGCTCTTGAAGGGTCTCGAGCCGCCATTTTGCACTCTCTTCAAGTCTCGGCACCAAACGAAGGGCGATCGCCAAAGATACGCCCAAACGTGGCAGGAACCACTCGAATGCTCGAACGATATCACTGGGTGGGACCGACCAGGTGAGAATCTGCATGCCCAACAGAGCTGCAATCAATCGTGAAATGAGAAGTAGGACATGTGGCCAATTCTCAGTTCCACTGAAGTAGAGTAGAATCAATCCATACAAAACAGAGAGGGGGAGCCAAACTCGACTCCACCTCAAGATGGTCCTGACACCGACCATCACACCGGACCAAAGAAGAAGGAAGGCTGTCCAAGCACCCAAATGCTCGGGTTTCAGCAACAAAGGGAGAACGATGACCAGAATCAGAAAGGGGATTCGCGAATAACGCGGAGGACCCAATCTTGCGGCCCTCTCTCCTTGCCAACCCCAGACCGAAATGAAATCGCCTCCTATGGAGGCGAACTTCAAAGCCGGACTTTGACTCTTGACCTAATCAATACTCGCTATCCTCAAAGAACCAGCCAATTTCATCACCCGGTTCAACGACTTGCTCGGCCATTCCAATCGTGCCATATCCCCCATTCAAATCATACGTCCACCAGTGGTTGTCAGAACCTCCTTCAGCATTGCCAATGGTTTGTAAAAAGGCGCCCAATGTCATCTGCTCGATTTCATAGTTCAATCCGAATTCATCAATTGATTGTCGTGTTACATCTTCAATTGTATCTCCACTTTCGACTGGAATCATAGCAACCAAAACGCAGTAACTGTTCTGAGGCGCCGGAGAGAGTAACCAAGCTTCACCTGTTTCGTACAACCGAACCTCACCCTGTGAACAGTGTTCAGGGGCATAAGATTCTGGGAAATGAATCGTGACCAGTACTTCATTTGAGTTCAAGCCGCTTTCCAAATCAGGAATCACACTTGAAATTCGCAAACGATCACTCGAATCCTCAACAGGTTCGCCCACAATATTGGCATTGTAAATTGAGCCTGCCATCAATAATCCAAGGATGACAAAGAAGAGTGCCCCGATTTGGATCTGACGACGTACATCCGATTGTTGGGCGAAATATGAGAGTCCTGCGAGGAATGCTGCCCCTATGAAAGGCAAGAATATGATACCATAGGTACCTTCTGTAGTGCTCGATTCTTGATTTTCTGAATCGGATTGCTCAATTTCAGGTTCATCAGTAACGATGGTTTCCGATTCAATTCCCAACGTTTTATCGGCATTGGTGCGAATCGTGTTGAAATCTTCCAGATCAAACCGAACCTCGAGCCATGAGGCATCGTTCGCAGCAGCAAGTACATACAAATCCGAACCACATCCTGCTGTAACCCAACCCGAGTGTTGAGGCGCCCAAGTAGTGCTACCTGAATCCGTGGCGATGTACCAAGATCCTTGAGCCCTATTTTGAGGGAAACAGTATCCATCTTCGGTTCCTACTTGGATGGGGCGGATTTCACCAGAGATATCTTTCGCATCCCAGCGAACCACTGCATCCAGTGTCCCATTGTTATTCATCTCAAATTCGACAACTCCATCAGACATGGCAACCGGCGTTGAACTTGAACCACCGGCGAGGGTGGTTGCGGAACCCGCTCCAAGTGAGTGATACTCGATGAGAACTGGCGAACTGGACTCGTTCCAGTCGATTCGAACGAATCGCGATTCACCATCACCTTGAATGTGTGTTAGCAAACCAATCATTGGATAATCGGGTGAAACCGTGTACTGGTACATCACCGGTGTTGTTCGAATTTTCCAATCCCCCGAAAAGTTGGAAACTTCGGCGACATTCAACTGTCCGACCAAGGTCAGATTCACATCATAGCGTAAGATATCACCCGATTCTGTACCCTGAAGATAGCCATAGTCCATCGTGAAATTGTTCCATGAATACCACAGCCCAATGTTGGCTCGATAGGTTCGAATGCTGTTGTTTTGATGTTGATGTTGCAATGTACCATTGGCCGCGCAGACATCGATGATTCCAGTTTCCGTCGGCCAAATGATTCGATCTTCAATATTCAGTCCCTGAGCGGTGATTCCCCACAGAGGTGCCGGGGTAGATACATTCCAGATTGGAGCACCTGTTGCCAAATCATGGGCCGTCAACTGGCCTGATGTCCAACCAGTGACAACCAGGTCGTTTACAGGTGAACAGGGTAAGATTCCAGCAGGAACCTGTACAATCGGTGACATCTCGAAATTGTAAGTGCTAACCGAATGCGTTGCTCGCCAAACTTCAGAGCCATTGTCGGCGCGATAGGCGACCATGGTAGGGGCAATTCCATCGGAATTGCTGCCTCCGCCTTTGACAATCACCAAACCTTCTGTGACCAGTGGTGCGGTTGAGATGAAACCAATGCCGACATCTTTGTCCCATTGGACTTCAGGTAGAACGAGCGAAGTTTCACTATCTTGCGCCTCAACCGGTTGATTGGCAAAGAGAAACAGTAACAATACAAGTACGGCAAAGTGACGCATCATAGACGCCTCTGAATTTGCTCTTTCAGCGCGCTGGAAACGGTTTTCCCATCGGCGGCACCACCGAGTTTGCCCATTACGACACCCATCAATGGTCCAAGCGCAGCCATACCACGCTCTTTGACGAAGTCGGCACGCTCGTCCAAGACTTCTGCCACGGCAGCATCTACTGCTCCAGTATCTGCTGGTTCAAATCCTCGGACAGAGGCTTCAGATGTCATCCAAGCGAGTAGGGCGGATGTTTCTTGGGTGAATGCGTCCTTGACCAAGGGTTCGACACCCTCTCGAGTAATCACCCCAGTTTCTCGGAGGTGAATCGCAACCGCAAGAGCGTTGATTTTCTCGGTACCATGATCCAGAAGTGCACTGGCCCATGCCTTCTGTGGTAGCTCGAATTCTCCGCCGATTCCATCCATGAAATAATCATCCAATTCTCCAGAGACTAAGGCATTAATCTGATTCTCGGACAAATCTGTTGAAGACAGGCGTGTCAAACGCTCATCTCGAGTTGGAGGTAGATTTGAGCGGATTGATTGCCATACTGTAGGATCAATCGGTGTTGTCGGAATATCGGTTTCAGGATACATCCGTGCACCCCCTGGCAAGGGCCTCATGGCCGTGGTGGTCCCATCCTCAGGTGCTCCCTTTCGGATGACCACATTGCGAACTTCCTGAGGAATTCGATGATACGCTAGTTTCGCCCTTGAAAGAACGCCTTCTAGAGCGAGTTCAGCTTGCCATTGAGGTGCAACACAGAGAACAAAGCAATCTCCTAGAATCGCTTGGCACGCTTCAGTTTCTTTCTGCCCAATCCCATATGCCGGGAGTTCATCTGAATGGAAAATACCCTTGACACCAGCCAACTTTGCAGCGCTGGCCAATTCTCGCCCCAATCGTGGGAGTTGCGCGCCTTCACCATCCAATTCTTTTGACCCGAGAAGACCGGTTAACCCGGGTAAACTGAGGCCCAACACCATCGCACCGGATTCAATGGATTGATGGACCATCTTGGATTCACATTGGTCGAATTTAGAAGTGACATCATACAGTTCAAGTGGCATCAACTGATCGATCTTTTCGGCCACTTTTCTTTCGGTTCCGGAATCATCCAGGTTCCGGTGTGGTGGTAAAGGTGGCAAATCTTGAGCTGCACGCAATTGGTTTGCCAGTCGATAGAAATGCAACTGCCTTGCCATCTCAAGACGGATGATTCGAGGAATCCAATCAAGGTCTTGACAACCCTTGATTTCAACGCGATCACCTGCGCCGATACTGACATTCAGGTCCTGACGAATCGAGCCCAATCCTCGACGAACACGGCGGGTGTCTCGAAGAAGGGTGCCCAATGCGAAAGCGGTTTCCTTGGCATGCTCAGGGGTTTGGACATCGGGGGCGGTAGCGACCTCTACGAGGGGGACGCCCAGTCGGTCAAGGGTGTAAATCACCTGCTCACCATCGGGTGTTGAACGGGTATCCAATTTGCGCGCACTGTCTTCTTCCAAACAAATGAGATCTACACCGACAGGACCTGATGGGGTTGGGAGAGAGCCATGTGTTCCAATCAGCGTGGTGCGTTGGAAGCCACTGGTGTTGGACCCATCGACAACGGTTTTCCGCATCGCTTGTAGAGCCCCGACGGGTTTTGCACTCATCATTGCGGCCATGGTGAGCGCTACCTCTACCGCATCTTCATCATGCTCAAGAGGTGGAGCTTCGTCCATTTCGATGAGGCCCGCATTGGGAGATTGATAGTAGACAAAGGAACGGTTTCGGCGCTGTTCAAAGCGAGCTGCAATGTCGATTCGACCCCCCTCACCTCGGGCTGCTCGCAATCGACGATGGGCGCGTGGCCAACGGCCCTCGATATCTTCAATTCCATCTTCATACAGTGTACTGGGCTGACGTGAATGCAATTTTCCTGTGGCCAACTGCTGGTGTACTTCCAGACCACACATGAAGCCGAGGGCCTCAGGGTCCAAGGCGTTCGCATCCGCGACATCACCGGGAACCTCCTCGACCATGGGGGTTGTCGAATCGCTGCCCCCCTAAAGGGGCAGCGGTGCAGGAATTGGAGATTCTAACTGATTCTCCATACGCCGACACTGGGGGCGTAGATATCCCCGCGGTTCTGGATATTGCGGAGCATTCTGTCTACTGTATCTTCGTCGAATCCTTGCTCTGCGGCCACGTTGTAGACATCAATCGTTGTGAATTCACCATTGAGTTCCCGGCCAAGGTTGCGAACAATGGATTGAATGGATCTCTCGGCACTTTGAGCGCGACGAGGAACCCCCGTATGATCTGCAGGATTGATGTTTGAGTCATTTGCAAGATGTCGCCAAATTCCATCCATCGCAATGGCTTGTTTAGCATCATCCTCTGTAACATAATCGCGCAGAAACAAACGAGCTCGTGCCTCGGCCATTCGGAGAGTCGCTTCGATGGTTCGTGCTGTCAGGGAAACCGAGTTGACTTCGTCATCCATTTTCTTCCGCTTTTCAGTGTAATGACCGACCAAGATATCCATGACTTTGTCATCACTAACCGGATGGTACGTTCGCTTTGCATGTGCAACATATTTTTGCAAGAAATCGGCCGTCAATACATCGTTTCCGTCGACATCTGTGGTGAACATTTGCTCTTTCAGGAGTTGATCCGGTTCAACCGAATGCCCACTCTCAATCAAGTGCTCAGGTACACCTGTTCGCTTGACGCGAATGATATGTTCACCAATTCTTCGATCACGAGTTGAATCTACTGAATCTTGAATCATCCAAACCATATCGAATCGGGAAATCAATGGAGGGGGGAGGTCGATTTGTTTGTGCAGATACGTAGAGGGGTCGCCCCAATCAACATCCTTGAAACGACCATCGCGTGGATTGGCGGCCGCCAATACGGCACAGCGGGTTGGCATTGTTGCGCTGACACCGCCTTTGTTGATGTTGATTCGTTGTTGTTCCATGGCTTCGTGCATGGCACCTCGATCATCGGCCGTCATCTTGTCAAATTCATCAACTGCACACAAGCCCAAATCGGCCAAAACCAATGCACCGGCTTCTAGTGAAAAACGGCCATCATTGAATGCGTCCCGAACCGCGGCTGCGGTCAACCCAGCCGCACTGGTGCCACCGCCCGTAGTGAAACGACCACGAGGGGAAATTCTACCCATGAATGATAAAATCTGTGATTTGGCAACACCGGGATCTCCGAGAAGTAGGATGTGAATATCACCACGTGTGCGCGTCCCATCTCCGTACTTTCGAGCCACTCCACCGAGCAACTGTAGGACGAGGGATTTCTTGATCCAATTCATTTTTTCTTCGCCGACGATAATCGAGGGAGCAATGGAACGGATGAACAATTCAACCAAATCTTCGCGCTGAGAAATTTTCTCAATGTCGGCAATCTCTGTTGGTGAAATCTCGATTTCTTCTAACGGGATATTCTTTCTCTCACTCGAATGCATCGAAATGTAGACGTCGAACATCGGCGTTTTGGCTCCACCTCGCTTGAGGGTTCGAACGTATGGAATGCCATTGATTCGGATTCGTTCACCGGGAACGTGCTTGCCTGCCAATTCAGCCTCTGCCAACACACTCAATCGCACCGGTTGAGAACCCGGTTTGACATTCTCAGGCAATTCTTGAACCTCAATCCACTGATTGTCAATCATGGTCGATTCAGAATGCCTCAACTCGAATCTAGTGCTTCCACGACCACTGGTTGAACGCCCACAACCACCAGCATTCTCATCACATTCTGAAGGTTCGACCAATTCCAATTCATTGGGTTGCGAAATTTCAACCGTATTGCCACAAGTACTGCATGTGAAAATAGCATTGTAGATTCGTGGTTTGAGTTCACTGACCTTGGTAACAATCACTTCGGATGTGGTGAAGGTTTCGACTTCATCACTACTGATATCGCGCAGCCTGTGCATGGCATCTGGTGGCAGACCCACAATACGCAGGCGGGGCTGGGCATCGTAGCCCGATTCTTGACACATACCAGCCAATACACTGTCTGCATTCCGAATCGTGACGCGAGGATGGTTCAGAATCAATTCGGCGAAAGGAACATCCCACGCTTGAATCTCAGCAAAATCAATCGCAAAGGAAATTTGTTTTGGCCAGGATGCTGCAAGTGTCGAAATCTTGTTTGCACAGGTTTCCTCAAAGTAGGAACGCCATCTGGCAGCTGAGTCATGGACCTGTAGCATCGAACATCCTCCACGCAGGGCTTCCGTATCGGTAATCCGCATCCCATTAACTTAGTGGAAGAAGAGGACTACACCCCTTGATTTCCAGTGGAAAATTAGGTCTACGATTTGGGCAAATTGAGGCACCCGGATTTCCAATGGAAGGGTTGTCAATTGAATTTTCTACCATTTTCAAGGGAAGGCCTTTCAACGATGTGAATGGAGCCGATAACATGGACTACACGCGATCGGGCAATGACATTCTGGTTAGAATTGACCCCGGTGAAGAAATTCACACGGCCTTACAACAACTCGCCGATGACCTTGGGTTTGATGCAGCGGCCATTACCAGTGGTATTGGACGAACGCGCAACAATCAATATGGATACATGAATGAAGAAGGTGTATACAAAAAACGACTGTTGGCCTCGGCTTCTGAATTGGTGAGTTTGTCGGGGAATATTGCGCGAACCGAGAATGGAGAATCATTCACGCACATCCACTGCTGTTGGTCGGACGATGACAACCATGTCCATGCTGGTCATATGTTTCAATCAACCGTCCATGTGGTTGCAGAGATTCATATCAGAATCATGGAACAGGCTTCGATGATGCGATGTCCCTTGGATGGATTGGAACTACTGGGACTCGAATTTGATTGAACTTGGATTGATGAAGATGAAAGTACTCTTTGCGCATGGATTTGAGGGGGCCCCGGATGGTGGCAAACCCACCTACATGCGAGAAGAACTCGGATGGGAGGTCGTTGCCCCTGTGATGTCTGCAAATGGTTGGAATATCGAACAGGAAACCCGTGTGTTATTGGAACATCTGGATTCAGAGAAATTCGACCTTGTTGCCGGATCCTCCATGGGTGGATTGGCCGCAGCCAATGCCAGCCGGCTGCGACCGGAAATGGGCTTTGGATTGTTGCTCATCGCACCGGCATTTGGTCTGGAAGAAATGTGGTATGACCGCCTTTCTGTAGATGAAATGGAGCAATGGGAAGCCTCCGACGCGTATCTCTACCAAGGGTTTGAACTCGAGATGACGCTAGGTTGGGATTTCATGCAAACCGCGATGGAAATGTCGTGGCCGGAACTCAATCACCCTACGGTGATTTTGCATGGGCTCCAGGATGATGTGGTGCCCATCGAACACTCGCGACGAATTGCGGATCGTGATGATTGTGTGATCGCGATGATTGAACTCGAAGATGGGCACCGAATGCAACAGGCCAAGTCGCATTTTTTGCAGGCCGCAAATCTTTGTCTCAATTCTCAAAAACGATGAGACCAATGTCCGCCCGCCAACGACCGATTTCGGCAAACTCACCGTCTGCACCCCAACTGTAGATGTCCATGTTGGAGTGGCTGGTGAACCCATTCGACGTACTGAGTGTAATTTCACCAGAACTGACTGCATAATTGTCGGCAGCAGATGGGATGCCCATCTCGTTCACACGTTGTCCAGTAATGTCGCTATTGACATCTGCCAATGAGACCGCTGTTCCCAAGATCAAGGTCGCATCTCCTGCCCAACCGGCATACGACGGAAGTGCGGTGTGATAGTTCATGTTGTAGACATACTTGAGGGGATGATCGTATTCAGCAGCATCATGATCGATGCCCATTCTAACCCCCTTGAGACCTTCCATGTGTGCGATATCACTGACCGCTGACAACAAGGCAATGTCACCCATTCCATGACCGGCAATCATCGCAATTTCAAGTCCTTGAGTATCAATCTCGGCCAAGATGGCGGCACCATCGGTCACACCGGCCAAAATCACCACAGCATCACAATTCGACAAGGCTGAAATCTCGGAACTGTAGTCCGTTTGTGCCTCAGCAAAGGATTGCGTAGAGCAGGTACTTCCCAACTCGGTCGCAAGACCGATTGCAATCGCAGTGTGGTCCATACCATCATCGTGGAGAATGGCTACGTTGGAATGACCATCGCTGGAAATCAGAGCTGACAATGCAGAGACATGGTGGGCTTCTCCGGGCGAGACTCGCCAAAGGTAACCATAGTCCTGAGGTGTGCAGGTGAGGCCACAATCCTCCCATGCATCTTCCATCGCTTCATCGGAGAAAGCACCGAATGTAATCATCGGAATCTGGTTGTTTTCTGCAACCGGAAGGGCACCGAGGGCTTCTTCGGTAGAGTGGGGACCAATCACGCCAACGACCCCAGCATCCACCAGGGTCTGCATGGCGATGGCTGCACCAGAACCCGTCGATTCAGTATCGGCGACCACCAAACTAAAGCACAGTCCACGTTGATTGATGTTGAGCAACTCAACACCCAATTGTACAGAGTTCTCTTCACCGGTTGCATAAGGCGAATGGATGCCTGTTTGGGGACTGAGCATTCCAATTTGCATGGGCCGTGCATTGTCCCTACATTGTGCTGAAATTCCATCAGCTGGGCCCCAGAATCCCATTTCTTCGTAGCGAGCATCAACTTCTGTACCGCCGCCATCAACTTCGAATCGGAACAAATCGTACATCATTCCAGGTGTGTTGCCATGGTCATCGAAATCGATATTTGCACTAATTCCAGCGTAATCTGTACCCACATCTGGGATGGAGGCTTTGATGTCACTACCAGACGCAGAGCCTGCCACGATGGTGGCCTGTGCCAAAATCATTGCAGCATCGTAGGATGCTGCGGCATGAGCGGGTGCATCGCTCCCGTAGGCATTCATGTACTGGATATTGAAGCCTGGAAGGAGATTGGATTCCCAAGCGAGTGGAAGGGCACCAACCATTCCGGCAAGGCGTGATTCATCAGTCATGTTTTCGAAGAAGGCTTCGGCACCGTTTGGGCCAGGGATTTGGTGGGAAGTCACAATCCGAGCATCGTAGATGTTCTGCTTGAGTTCTTCAATCAGAGCTGCAGTCTGCGAGTTGGAATTGTAGTTGGTGGCGATGACGAAGTTCTGACATCCTGCATCAACCGTCATTCCCCCATGGAACGGACCTTGGTAGCTTCCATCCTCTTTGTCGAAGACAATTTGATTGGTTGGATAAGAGAAGGTTCCACAGATGTTGTCCTCGCCATAGGCGTCTGCAAACATACGTGCGTAAGATCTTCCAAATCCGTTGTCAACGTGAACAATAGCGACCTCACTCAACTCGTAGACATTGGCCCACATTGACCCAGGGTAGGCACTGTCTGATTCACTGGGAATGACGCGCCAAAGTAGGCCATCGTCGGCGATTTCTTCCATTCCACCATCGGAAACAAACGGTGTGATGATGGGGACTTGATGTTCGACCGGTTTGGTGATTCCTTGTTGCAAGATGGGCATCGATGAACCGCCCATAATGGCGGACACACCGTCGCCCTCAATCAGGGACCAAGTACCTTGATGGGCTCTAGAACCGCTCGATTGGGTGTCAAAGTAAACCAATGAGAATTCGTATGAACTCTGGGCGGCGTTGATGTCTGCAATTGCCATTTCTGCAGCATTCTCAAGTCCATCCGCAAGGTGTGAGTTTGAACCTGTACGTGGAGTCAGTACACCAATTTTAACCTCAATTGCTTCGACTGGAATCACTTCACAGCCTGACTCATCAACAGTAATCCCTGCGGGGGTATTGGCACAATCATCGTCTTCATCCAACACGCCATCTCCATCTGAATCAACAGAAGGATCGATGCAATCTGGGATGTCGTCGGCATCGACGTCGACAGTATCGTCTTGCCCTTCACATTGATCATCGGCATCGGAGACGCCGTCGCCATCTCCGTCTCGCTGACTTGCACTGCATCCACTGACATCGCTCTCTTCGGTTGAGGGTGTATTGGGGCACTGGTCATCCGCATCGGAAACACTGTCACCATCTGTATCCAACTGGGATTGCGAACAGCCATTGGCATCACTGTCTTCATCTGCAGGAGTATCTGCACAGGTATCCTCCTCATCGGGAACGCCGTCAGAGTCTGCATCGAAGACGAGATTCGGACAACCGGGTCGATCATTTGAGTCAAGTGGACCGGCCTCATTTGGACATTGATCGAGCAAATCAATGACACCGTCACCATCGGAATCGGATGTGCCGGGATCGGTTGTTCCACCATTCTCTGTACTCGGTTCAGGCTCATTGTCTCCGTCATCTCCA
>DAHO01000039.1 GCA_002498455.1 Euryarchaeota archaeon UBA602 | reverse complement strand
TTCTCTCTTCTACATCGCTAAACAAGTCCGGGTGTTCGCTAGCACGCATTCTTGCTTGTGCTTGAGCAGAAAGGTGTTCCAACATTGAGGCTTCTCTTCGAGCAGATACAGCGATGAATCGAGCGGTTTCAGCAGTATCTGAAGACGTGACTACTGGCAAACCATAGTCTAGAGTCAGTGTAGCCAGAGCACCCATGATGGCTTGCCCACTTACCGCCCGATGTTGAAACAAGTCACTGCCTTCTAGAATGAGCATTGCTCTAGGGGCTGCACCAACCAATCGGGTGGCTTGGTCCAACAGTCTCCCGTCGAGTAAACTGTCCACAAAATCACGACTTCCCTTCCTTTCAATCAGGATTCGATCACTGATTCGGATGTCTCCTACAGGTAGATTCACGACCTCGACCGTCAAACCCTCCTGACGCAATCTTGCTGCCAGTGCGCTTTTGCCTTCTCTGTGGTCAATCGAAACGACGACACCATCGCTTTCTGGATATTGAATATTATCGAAATCGATGGCTAAATTCTCAATCGACATCAATGGTGGCTCGACAATCAATCGAGAAGACTGAACCTGTGCGGGGTATGAGTCTAACCCGATTTGCCCAGTAGGTCGCATTTTTCTAGCCAATTTTTCAGGAGTGGGCGGCGGCACCTGGGGCGCTGATTCTACTTCCCGTACGATTGCAGGTGCCACGGAATCATCCAGTTCGGGTGCGAGGCGCTCAGATTCTGTTTTCAGGAATAAGGCTGCATCTTGGCCATCGCTAAGCCGGAACGAGCCGAGATTCTCTCCCTCGTAGCGCATTGCAGTCCCTCCACGCTTTCGTCGGACCTGCTGAATTGAGCGGAACATTCGCTGTTCACGATGTTTCGCCGAGGCTCGTGCCCCCTCATCCCGGGTATCTTTGGCGATGAGCACATGCACTGTACCAGCGCGCTGCCGACCGGTACGCCCTCTACGTTGAATGGTCCGAATTTCACTCCCTACGGGTTCGTAAAAAATGACTAGATCCGCATTGGGCACATCAAGCCCCTCTTCACCAACACTGGTCGCAACCAGGACATTGGCTTCGCCGGAGCGAAACATGTCGAGACTTTCCAATTGCATTTTCTGACTCATTCCGGAAGACCCATCTCGGCTGGCTTGGCCCACAAATCGCTGTGGAACTGCATTTTCGACATCGCTTAGTACTCGAGAGATTTCATCTACAGTGTCCCTAAAGTTGGCGAAGACGATAATTCGACTGTCAGGGCTTTCCTTTAGTTGCCGTCTGACCATCCGTCTGACCATCGTGACTTTGCTGTGAATTTCATCCATCTCTGCAAGGGTATCTTTGAGCTGAACAATTCGAGGGTCAGCTGCGAATTCACGCGCAGATTTTTTCTCATCCTGCCCACCTTGACCAATTCGAGAAAGTGTTTCTCTGGTAGCCGCTACACCTTGGCATAGAATTGACGAAATCAAGTGATTCAAACGCATGGCTATGCCGTTTTCCTTGGCCGCTCTATAGCCAAAAGACTCGCCCTTAGCGATGGATGCAGAGATTCGCCTTTGTGCTTCCTGTAAACCACCGGCGGTCACATGCCCCTGTCGGGTGTAAAATCCGAGGCGACGCATTCGCTCGACAATCCGGGAAAGCCACAATTGCAATGGGTTTGCCAAGAGCCGCAATTCATCCGGTACTTCGACGACGACATCGTTGACCTCCAATCCAGTTGCATAAGGTGCTAACAGAGCATCTCCGGGGGGCCGGACATGAATGTTCTCGATCCGCAATCGTTCGCATACCTCATTGATTTCAGCCTCGATATGGCCGGGGCTTGCGGTCGCGGCAAGGACCAATCCATTGGGGTGTTGCTCGGCGAAAAGGTCTCCAACCTGCGCCATTGCATGGTTTCCATTTGCCCGATGAGCTTCGTCGATGATTAACAAAGCAACATCACCGAGATGGGTCAGTCCATTCTGCACATCATTTCGCACCACCTGGGGGGTCGCGATAACGATGGTCGCAGACTCCCAAATCTCTCTTCGTTTCTTGGGTGGAATCGAACCGGTTAAGGCGACAATTTCTTGATGATCTGGTAAATTGAGCAATGTCTGCATATCGGACAGATGTTGGTTGACCAGTGCATTGGTCGGAGCGAGCATGATGCCACGTCCACCCGGATGATTCAGTCTCTCAGCCAAAGCCATGACTTCGATTGGAGTTTTCCCCATACCGGTCGGTAGCACCAACAGCGTCGATGCACTGAGGCAATGATCGAGGGCTGAAAGCTGGTATGCTCTAGCCTCAATCGCCCCTTCGACGAGTAGGTCATGACGAATCGTAGCGGACATTGCCACCCTCCGTTTACGCCGAGGTTCTTAGGCAAATCGCCTCGTCAAACCGCTTCACGTCATCGTGGAGGGACCCCGTAGGGGGTCCTCCGAAACCGAGCCGTTCATATACAGGTTGCAGGTCGGAGGGCCGCTCAACACTGGGCGTCCAGACACCACAGGGCAATGCGACAGTACCCCACAAAGCCATCGATTCCACTTGTGAATCGGGGTCCGGTGTCACGGTCACCCCGGAAGTGAAGAGCCGGCGTACTGCCGCTGCGGCGGCCTCTACACCGTAACAAAAACTGGAGGATTCCAAAATGGGAGACAGACACCGCCCGAAGAAGGGCAGCATGGGCTTTGGCCCGCGGAAGAGAGCCAATCGGCCGTATGGCCGTGTCAAAAGTTGGCCGGAGACTGATTCAGACGAAGTTCGAGTTCAGGGCTTTGCAGGCTGGAAAGCCGGAATGACCCACGTCATGATGCGCGATCTCAATCCAGGTAGCCCAAGCGCGGGTGCTGAAGTTCGCAAGGCCGTCACAGTCGTGGAAGTCCCTCCAATGCGTGTTTTGGCCGTTCGTGGTTACAAGATGACCCCTTACGGCAAGCAAACCGCCGGTGAAGCATGGGCCAGCGCTGACAAGTTGTCCGATGTCATTCCTTCCCTACCTCGACGTATTCCAGAACGAAAGGAGCACGATGCAAATGCGCATCTCGACAAGTTGCGAGAGTCGGATTTGGCTGAAGTTCGCCTAATCGTTTCTTCTCAACCCGACAAGGTTTCTGCCGTGGGCAGCAAATCTCCTGAAATCATGGAGATGGGTTTAACCGGCGGGGATCTTGGTGCACAACTCGATTGGGCTGCCGAAAAGCTCGGTGAAGAACTGGGTATTGAAGACGTCTTTGAGTCCGGTTCAGACATTGATGTAATCGGTGTCACCAAAGGATACGGTAACCAAGGTGTAGTCCGCCGATTTGGTGTCAAGTTGCTTTCTCACAAGAACTCCAAGCGCCGACGTCAAATTGGAAACATGGGTGACTTCGGTACAGGATATGTGCGTAAGACCATTCGCCAGGCCGGACAGACGGGTTACCACCAGCGAACCGAATACAACAAGCGCATTCTGCGGATTGCTGGGGAAGAAGAGAGTCAAATCACACCTGCAGGTGGATTCCTGCATTATGGTGAAATTAAAAATCACTACATGATTATTCAAGGCAGTTTGCCAGGTCCCGCAAAGCGATTGATTCGCTTCCGTGATGCGGCCCGACCTCGACGTGAACAGCCCCCGGTCGACATTACCTACGTCAGTACGGCGTCAAAGCAGGGGGTATGATGTATGAAGGTCAAGACATACGAACTTACGAATACCATCGAAGTCGAAGAACTCGAAGCTGGCATCATTATCGATTACAGCATTGAAGCCTCTGATGGAAAGAACGTCAATCTACCTAGCGCGTTTGGAAGTGAATTCCGACCGGATCTAATCCGTCGAGCCGTTCATGCATCCCGTGCCAACCGTCGTCAAGCATACGGTCACCGCGAGCATGGCGGAAAGCGCGCTCCTCAGCCCGGTATGAAGCACTCTGTTGAGTGGTGGGGCAAGGGACGTGGTGTCAGCCGAATCATGCGGAAGTCTGGTGCTCGAACCGGTGCACAGAACCCCCACACTCGTGGCGGCCGTCGTGCACACGGTCCAATGGTCCTCAAGGATTGGAGCCAGAAGTTGAACTCCAAAGAAGCCAGCGCTGCACGAGACTCTGCGATTGCAGCGACCGCGGATTCAGAGAAGGTCGCCGCTCGAGGTCACAAATTCAGTGACAGTGTGCGCTTCCCTATTGTCCTTGGTGGCTATTCAGAAGATGGCGAAAATTTCGACATCGAGAGCCTTCCTCTAGAGAAGGCAACCAAGAAATTCATCGCCATGATGGAAAGCATTGGACTCGGTGACGATCTCACGCGTGCGAACGATGGAAGTAACATCCGTGCCGGAAAGGGCAAGATGCGAGGCCGTCGACGCCGAACACCTCGAAGTATCCTACTGGTCGTCGCACAACGCGATGCCCTCGCAAAGGCGGCTCGAAACGTTCCAGGAGTGGACGTTGTTGTCGCCAAGGACCTCTGCGCCGAAGATTTGGCGCCGGGTGGTGATGCTGGCCGCCTCACTGTTTGGACGAAAGCGGCCATTGAGGCACTGGAGTGATTGAAATGGATCCGTACAAGATTATTCTGATGCCTTGGATTACTGAGAAATCTCTAGAGCAGCGCAGAGTTGCGGCTGAAGAGATTGGCTATTTCCAGAACAACAACCGTCTCGAGTTCATCGTTCGTCGTGAGGCGAGCAAAGCGGACATCAAGGCCGCTGTTGAAGAGCTTCTTGAGGTCCGTGTGGCCAAGGTCAACACGCGCATCACAAAGGAAGGCAAGCATGCAAGCGTCAAACTCGCTGAGGGGTATGATGCTGAAGAGACCGCACTCAAGCTAGGAGCATTCTGATTGGAGGGATATGTATGGGTAAGCGAATTCGTGCACAGCGTCGTGGTTCTTCACCGAAGAATCGCGTGAACAGCCACCGGTTCCCCGGTGCAAATCGACTCCCCCGTAAGGATGGCGAAGTTGGCGAAGTTGTGGATATGATCCACAGTCCGGTCCACACCGGTCCTTTGGCCAAGTTGAAGTTCGAAGATGGAACTACCGGCCATGTCGCTGCAACAGAAGGCATGTTCGTCGGTCAGAAAATCGCATTTGGAGAAAATGTCAGCCTGCGCCCTGGAAACGTGACTACATTGAATCAAATTCCAGAAGGTACAGCCATTTGTAACGTTGAATGCCGACCCGGTGACGGTGGCAAGTTTGCTCGCTCCGGCGGCAACAATGCCATGCTTGAAACTCGAATGGGTGACAAGGTCCGTGTTCGGCTGCCAAGTGGCAATCTCAAGGATTTGCCAGGGAAGTGCCGAGCTACCATCGGCGTTCTTGCAGGACACGGTCGTACTGAGAAGCCTTTGATGAAGGCTGGTGCAGCCCACTACCGCGCCAAGGCGCGAGGCAAACTCTACCCCAGCGTCAGCGGTGTCGCAATGAACCCAGTCGATCACCCGCATGGCGGTGGAAACCACCAAGCCGTTCACGGTCCGAACAGCGTTGCTCGAACAGCGCCACCGGGCCAGAAGGTCGGCCATATCGCCCCAAGCCGCACGGGACGCGGACGAGGCAAGAGAAAGGAGTGATTTTGAATGGGACGAAAAAAGAAGGTTATGCGTACACCAAAGGCAGCACGCCGTGCAGCACGTAAGCGTCGCTCGGGCGTATCTGAGCGTCGTAAGAAGGAATTTACCTACCGTGGACTCAGCGTTGAAGAACTCAAGGCCCTGCCCATGTTTGCTCCTGATGATGATCCCGATGCACTCTCTGTCGAAGCCATCATGCCCGCTCGCGCACGTCGCAGTATGTCCCGCGGATATGCAGTTGGTATCGAGAACGGTGGTTCCAATATCGAAGAAGAGCATTTCATCAATCGCCTACGCGAAAACCCTGGCAAGACTATTAAGACACATTGCCGTTCTCTCTACATCTTACCAGAGATGGTTGGCCGAACGATTGGCGTTCACGATGGACGCGCGTTCAAGATGGTCGAGATTCTGCCTGAGATGATTGGGCACGCTCTTGGTGAATACGCATCAACCCGACGCAGTGTGACACACACAGGTCCGGGTGTGGGTGCAACACGGTCCAGTAAGCACGTGGCCCTGAAGTGAGGTGAAATGGATGAGTCGAGATCGAACAAAACCACAATCCGGATACACGCAGTTGCTTCAAGGCAGCCGTCTTGCAGTCGCTCGTGCAGTCAATCGTGATATTCACCACAAGCACTGTTACCAAATTGCACGCGCGGTCAAAGGCATGTATGCCGGAGACGCAGTGGAATACCTAGAGAAGGTCGTCAAACAAGAAGTGGCCATTCCCTACACGCGCCGAAGTCGAGCAGGTAAGGGTGGAAACACGATGGCCGGACATCGAAAGGGCAAGATGGGCCCGGGTCGATATCCACGCAATGCATCAATTGCGTTCATCAAGCTCATCGAGAGTGCGATGGACAATGCTCGTCAACATCACGAAGATATCGACGCTGAAGACATGGTTATCACTCATTTGGCTGCTCACCGTGGCCAAGTCAAGAAGGGTATGCGTCCCCGCGCACGCGGACGTGCTACACCCAACAACCACTACCAAGTCAACCTCGAGATTTTCCTCGAAGATTTGACCGCAGAAGATGAAGAGGAGGATGAGTTCTGATGTCTCAAAACAGTACAATTCGCAAGTTTATCGACCGCAATGTCGAGCGACTATTGGTCCGTGAGTTCTTGCTCTCAAAGACCGAAAAAGCAGGATTCGGTGGCTTGGACTTCCAGCGTACACCCGAAGGAACAAAGGTGACACTTTCCGCAGAACGTGTTGGAATGGTGATTGGTCGAAAGGGCAAGATCATCAACGAACTGCAACGCCGTCTGCAGAATGATTTCAATCTAGAAAATCCACGACTTGAAGTCGCGGAGATTGACAACCCTGCACTCAATGCTCAGGTGATGGCGAGTAAACTTGCAAGTGCTCTTGAGCGAGGCTGGTATTTCCGACGTGCAGGACATTCGTCTCTGCTGAACATTATGGACGCCGGTGCAAAGGGCTGTTTGGTTGTCTTGAGCGGAAAGCTCACTGGTAGCCGAAACCGTACCCAGAAGTTCCAGGCGGGTCACATCAAGTATTGCGGTGATACTGCAATCCAGTTCATGGATGTCGGCAAGGCTGTTTGTGTCAAGAAACTAGGGACCATTGGTTGCACCGTAGCCATCATGCGCCCCGGAAGCAAATTGCCACACGAAATCAGAATCAAAGATCGACACGAAGTGGGCTTGGCCCCACTTGCTGACGTTGCCATCATCAAGGAAGGCAGCGATGAGTTGCCCGAACCGATTGTCGAAGAGGTTCCAGAAGGTGAAATCATGGAAGAAGTCATCGAAGAACCTGCAATCGAGGAAGCAGCCGTTGAAGAAGCACCTCCCGAAGAGGTCGCAGAACAATCTACTGAAGAGGAGGCGACAGAATGACCCACCTCAAATCCCGCGAAATCGACAACATGTCGGACGAGGCGCGCCAATCTCGATTGGTCGAACTTCGTGAAGAACTGTTGCAATTGCGCGCACAACAAGCTCTGGGCGGCTCTGCCTCCAACTTGGGTGCATACAAGGCAACGCGTCGCTCGATTGCTCGTCTATTGACGAAAATGAATGAGAAGAAGGAGTGAACGCTGAATGGCCGCAATTTGCAATCTGTGTGGACTACCCGATGAACTGTGTATTTGTCAAGAAATCGCGAAGGAACAACAGAAAGCAATCATCAGTACAGTGAGAAGGAGGTATGGAAAAATGGTGACAATCGTTGAAGGCATCGATGATACCGCGATCGATATCAACCAACTCGCTAAGATTCTCAAGGGCGCCTGCGCCAGTGGTGGGACCGTCAAGGGACGGACCATTGAACTTCAAGGAGAGCACAAGAAGCGTGCATCTCAGGTTCTGAAGAAGAACGGATATCAAGTGGAGGTGCGCTAAATGAGTGACAGCATCCACATGCCTTTCCTGGCCCGCAACCTCACGGTGAAGGCCTCGCCTGATGCCCAGTTGGTGGGATTGTCGGGCATGGTGGTTGGCGAAACACGCCGAACCATCGCAATCGACGTTAATGGTGAGACCAAGACTCTTGCCAAGAACGTCATCGAGTTCACCCTTGACAACGAGGGTGATCTCATCCAGGGCGCCATGGTGTGTCAGCGCCCCGAGGACCGAATTCACCGAAATTACCGGAGGAATTGAAAATGCGAGATATTGGAATTGAACTGAACAACCAGCCCAAGGGCGAATGGGACGGCGATGAGAATTGTCCCTTCTATGGATCCCTACGACTGCGAGGTCAGATTATTGAAGGTACCATTGCAAAGGTTGGCATGCAAAAGTCGATCATTGTCGAGCGAGAACACATCCGCTACATGCAGAAGTTCGAGCGATACGAGAAGCGAACTCGCCGATATGCTGCCCATCTTCCATCTTGTATTGGTGATGTCAATGTAGGCGACAGTGTTCGAATCATGGAGTGCCGACCTCTGTCCAAGACCATTACGTTCTGTGTTATTGAAGCGGAGGCGAGTGAATGAGAGGTATTTCATCAAAAGTAACCCGTGGTCTACCCACACAAGCACGTATCCAGTGTGTTGACAACACTGGAGCCAAGGTGGTTCAGTTGATTTCGGTCCTGAACACCGGTGGTGTGGCTCGAAGATACCCTGCTGGTGGTGTAGGCGATTTGATCCGTGTCACTGTGAAAAAGGGTACTCCTGAGACACGCCGTCAGATTTTCCATGCAGTCATTGTACGACAAAAGCGCCCCTTCCGTCGACCCGATGGAACTTGGGTTCAGTTTGAAGATAATGCATGTGTGATTGTCAATGAGCGCGGTGAAGTCCGTGGTTCAGATATCAAGGGGCCTGTGAGCCGCGAAGCAGCGGAACGTTGGCCCCGTATCGCGGCTACAGCGAAGCAAATTGTATGAGGTGTTCAAAATGGTAAGTAAGTCCCCAAATAAGCAGCGCAAGTCTGCAGCAAACGCACCCCTACATGTTCAGCGCAAGCGACTACGTGCACGCTGTCTCGATCCTGTTTACGCAAACGTCCGCAACGTCACCATTCGAGTTGGTGACACGGTTGAGGTTCGCCGTGGCGACTTTGGCCATCCCAATTCGGCCAAAGGTGAGAAGGGCAAGCGCTCCGGCGATGCTCGCGGTAAGGCTGGCCT
Source organism: Euryarchaeota archaeon UBA602 (assembly GCA_002498455.1). Classification (GTDB taxonomy): domain Archaea; phylum Thermoplasmatota; class Poseidoniia; order Poseidoniales; family Thalassarchaeaceae; genus MGIIb-P. The sequence goes on along the minus strand of DAHO01000039.1, from coordinate 5,225 downwards.
TCGTGCAGCAGTCGCCAGTGTGGATTCAAGTTCTGGTCACATCTTCATTGAAGGTCTGACACACTCCAAGGCAGATGGAAAGGAGGAGGGTATTCCTGTGCACTCGTCCAATGTCGTTGTCGTCAAGATTGACGATTCAGACCCCATCCGTCTCAAGAAACTCCAATCGATGAACGGAGGCGATGACGAATGAGTTCAAGCCACATGAAGAGACTGGCCATGCCGCGAAGCTGGCCATTGACCCGCAAGACCGATATTTGGATCTCACGCCCACGTCCAAGCGGACACCCGCTCGAACGTTGCATGGCCATGGGTGTGGTTCTACGTGACGTCATTGGTGTTGCAAAATCCATGCGAGAGGCCAAGCGCGCTCTCGCAACCCGTAAGATTCGTGTTGATGGTCGTGTGACCACCGACATTCGCCGTGGCGTTGGGGTCATGGACGTTCTGAGTGTTGGCGATGATCACTATCGCTGTGTTTTGGATAAGAACGGTAAGCTCCGTTATGCATCCATTTCTGCCAAAGAAGCAGGTCACAAACTCTGCCGAATCGATGGCAAGACCACCATCAAGGGTGGCGTGACTCAGCTCAACCTCCACGATGGACGCAACATCTTGGTCGATGATGCGAACAAGTACAACACCATGGACACCTTGGTGCTGGACGTTGAATCGCAGAAGATTGAGGGTCATCACAAGTTCGAAGCCGGCGCAAACTGCTACCTCATCGGTGGAAGTCATACCGGTGGTACAGCGGCCATGAACGAATATTTGGTCAAGCGTTCAAGCAAAGACAACGAGGTTTTGTTCGAAGATTTCGGCACTATCGTCGACCATGTGTTCGTGATTGGTGACGCAATCCTACCCCTGGATGAGGTGAACGCATGAGTGAGTCTGCCAACCCCATGACCGCCCCTCGGATCACCAAGGTCACCGTAAACATCGGTGTCGGTGAAGGCGGCAACCGTCTCCTGCTGGCAGAGAAGGTTCTCGGTCTGGTCTCCGGACTTGACCCGGTTCGTACTCTTTCAAAGAAGACCAACCGCGATTTGGGGACTCGTGAAGGGGCTCCAATCGGTTGCAAAGTCACACTCCGTGAACAAGAGCACATCGAAAAATTCCTCAAGGATGCCTTTTGGTGCCGTGAAAACACATTGCCCGCTTACAATTGGGATGACTCAGGAAATCTTTCCTTTGGCATCCGAGATTACACTGACTTCCCAGAGATGAAGTATGACCCAGAGATTGGCATCTTTGGCATGGACGTCAACGTCGTGCTAGAGCGCCCAGGTCACCGTGTCAGCCGCCGTCGTCGCCGAAAGGCCAGCGTTGGTACTGTACACCGCGTTTCTCGAGAAGAGAGTCTAGAATGGTTCCAAGGCCGATTTGGCCTTACAGTAGTGGAGGAGTAAAGATGGCAAGAGATCATGGAGAAAGGATAGGTCGAACCCTTGGCTGCCGCCGTTGTGGCCGCAAGCGGGGAATGATTCGCAGACATGGACTTCGTCTATGCCGTCAGTGCTTCCGGGACGTAGCCCCCCAGATAGGCTTCAAGAAATTTAGTTGAGGTGGTGAAGAGATGCAATTTGATCCCCTAAGTGACGCATTTGTGCGAATGTATAACGCAGAGCAAGCTGGACATTACGAGGTATCCCTCGCTCCAGCAAGTAAACTGCTAGATAACATGCTGAAAATCATGCAAGTATCCGGCTATGTCGGAGAATACGAGCGCGTGGCCAACGGTCGAGGCGATGCTTTCCGTGTCGAACTCGTCGGTGCCATCAACCGCTGTGGTGTCATCAAGCCACGTCACAGTGTCAAGCGCGCAGAATTCGATAAGTGGGAGTCCCGCTATCTACCTGCCCGAGACTTCGGTCTACTGATCATGACAACCAACGATGGTGTCATGCATCACTATGATGCGAAGGACAAGAAAATCGGTGGCCGTTTATTGGCCTACGTATATTGAGGTGATTTGAATGGTAAAGGTTGACCACATCAAGCACATCGTCGAGCTTTCAGAGGGTGTGGGTGCTGCAATTGACGGCAACGTCGTTACTCTCTCTAAGGATGGCAAGTCCATCTCAAGAGAATTTGCAAGTCCACGCTTGGATGTCTCGATGAATGAAGGTAATCTTGAGGTCTTTATTGATCTTCCACGTCGCAAGGAAAAGGCGTTGGCAGGTACATGGGCAGCTCACCTACGCAACATGAACAAGGGATTGTCAGAGGGCTTTGAGTACAGATTGAAGGCCGTATACTCTCACTTCCCAATGACCCTCAAAGTCGAGGGTTCAACTCTCACAATCAACAACCTCTTCGGAGAGCGTGTCCCACGACAGGCTGATTTGCCATGGACACCTGCTGAAGTGACCGTCAAAATCGAGAACAAGACCGAAGTCGTTGTCTCAGGTATTGACAAGGAAAAGGTTGGACAAACCAGTGCGAACATTGAGCGTGCTTGCCGCATCCGCGGCCGTGACCGCCGAGTGTTCCAAGATGGAATTTACATCGTGGAGAAAGCATGAGGAGGGATATGAATGAGCGAATATGATAGTATGACAGTCGCCGAACTCAAGGAACTCTTGAAGGACGCAGGCCTTCCCGTATCCGGTAAGAAAGCCGATCTCATTGCCCGCCTGGAAGAGGCCGAGGTGCACGATGACGATGTCGAAGATGAAATCGTTGACGAAGAAGAAGAAGATGATTTCGACGATTATGATGATGACGAAGATTGGGATGACGATGAGGAGTACTTCCACGTTGCCAAGCAAAAGCCCGTTCTTGATGACGCGACCAAGTCCGCACTTGAAGCACGAAAAGTACAGCGAAAGAATCAGCCCAAGTTCCGCCGACAGGAGTGGTTCCGATACCGCCGTCTGTCTCGAACGGGATGGCGCAAACCCAAGGGTCTGCAATCCAGTCAACGACTGAATCGCAAATATCGCAGCCCTATGGCCCGTGTAGGGTACGGTAAGGTTGCAGCTGCTCGAGATCTTCATCCGTCAGGATTCGAAGAGGTTCTTGTCCATCGTCCAGAAGATCTGGATGGAATCGACCCATCCGTACAAGCCGCCCGTGTTGGTGGGACTGTCGGGGGTCGAAAGCGCGTATTGATTCACGAGCGTGCCGATGAGTTGGGCATCCGTGTACTCAACCGAAGGAGGGGGATCTGATGCAGATTACGAACCAGAAGAAAATGGCCGCCCAGATTTTGAAGTGTGGTGTCAACCGAGTGTGGGTTGATCCACGCTATGTCGATCAAGTCAGCAGTGCAGTTCAGAAGTCAGACGTACGCGAATTGATCGAAGAGGGTCTGATTCGTGCTCGACCGATCAAGGGTACAAGCCGCGTTCGAGCTCGCAAACTCGCAGAGCAGCGAGCCAAGGGTCGTCGTCGTGGACACGGTTCACGCAAGGGTAGTGCACGCGCACGCTTGCCGAAGAAGAATCGCTGGATGCGCACCATTCGAAGTCAACGTCGCACTCTCAAGGAAATGCGCGAGGATGGTACGCTTGAAGCCAGCAAGTACCGATATTACTACCGCAAGGCCAAGGGTGGTTCTTACAGATCCATTGCCCACATGAAGGCCAATATGGAAATTGACGGCATTTCACTAGGAGGTGGCGAGTAATGGCACAGGGTAGGAGACAACGACGCCGATACAAGCGCCGGACAACCGGACAAACCGACTACCACCGCCGACTCAAGTTGCTACGTGGAGGTACACCTCGAGCGGTTGTCCGCGTAACCAATACTCAGGTCATTTGCCAACTGATTACCTACAATCCTGGTGGTGACCAAGTGGTCTCATCCGTGGATGCAAAGTCTCTACGGGGCAAGTACGCATGGCCATCTAAGGAATCCACAAAGTCTGTTCCAGCAGCATACTGTACCGGATATGCTCTTGCCAAGCAAGTGCAGAAGTCCGGTCACGATGAAGCGGTTCTCGACATTGGTTTGGCGGCATCTACACCGGGCAACCGGGTGTTTGCTGCACTCAAAGGCATGGTCGATGGAGGCTTGTGGGTCCCTCACAGTGAGGACGTCTTCCCTAGCGAAGAACGCCTCGCAGGATCTCACATCAATGACAGCATCGCGGGTGCTGTAGAGAAAACAAAATCCGCAATCGAGGAGGCGAACTGAGATGAGCGATGAAAACAAACCACAGGCACCAGGCATTGCAGCCGCATGGGCTCAAGCAGAGGAATCCGAAGGCGGACCCCCTCAGCGACGAGGTCGAGGAGTAGGTCCCGACCCCATGGAAATGCTTCGCAACTGGACGCCAAAGACTCGATTGGGCCACATGGTTCAGACTGGACAAATTGTCAGTATTGACGAAGCTCTCGCATCGGGATTCCCGATTCGTGAAGTCGAAATTGTCGATGCATTGCTCCCAGGCCTTGAGGATGACATCATCAATGTCAACATGATTCAGCGAATGACAGACAGTGGTCGACGTGTTCGATTCAATGTCATGGCATGTGTGGGCAACAGAGATGGCTACGTTGGCTTGGCCATTGTCAAGGGCAAAGAAGTCGCTAGCACAATCCGAAAGGCCATTCACACTGCCAAACTGAACATCATTCAGGTTCAGCGCGGCAACGGTTCTTGGGAATCCGGTCAAGGTGCCGGTACCAGTGTTCCGTTCAAGGTCACAGGCCGTGCAGGTTCAACTCGAATCACCCTTCTTCCAGCGCCAACTGGTAAGGGTCTTGTCATTGGGGATACCGGTCGTCAAGTTTTGACGCTCGCCGGTGTTACTGACGTTTGGTCCCGATCAAAGGGTCAGACGCGCACAACAATCAACTTTGCAAAGGCCACATTCAACGCTCTCCAGCAGTTGAATGCACACCGTGTCAGCAGCGACCAAGCGGGTCGCTTGAATATCGTAAAGGGGCGTGTACCTGAATGACTTGGTTGGTAATTCGTGTTCGAAGTGACCGTACGGTCGAGCGTTCCATCCGTGAAACGATGGAGAGTCTCAACCTAACCCGTGTCAACCATGCAGTACTCATTCCGGAATCCGACACCTATGCAGGAATGCTCCAGAAGGTCAAGGATTTCGTCACATGGGGAGAAATCTCAGCTGAGGCGATTGCTGGACTCATTCGCGATCGTGGTCGCTTGATGGGTGATCATCCGATTACGGATGCAGTGGTCAAGGATGGATCAAACTACAAGGACATCGATTCGTTTGCAAAGGCAATTGCCAGCGGCGAAGC
>DAHO01000105.1 GCA_002498455.1 Euryarchaeota archaeon UBA602 | reverse complement strand
CTGAGGGCATATACTCGGATTCCATTCGCCGAATCCAGTCTTGGACGATTGGATCTTGTCGACTGACGGGGCTATGGCAACGGAATCGCTGCTCTTTTTCCACATGCATGGAGAGTGGTCCAGATTGAGACATCAGTGCGTCATGGCGCCTCAGGTGCTCAACAAGTCTTGGGCTGTTGAGAGATTGTTTCTCAACCAATTCTCTCAGCGTACCTGTTCGAATGGCAGAACGGGTCGCTGACAATGAAGCCTGCCATTCAATCAGTTGGGCCTCCATATCGGTGGATTCATTGCAAGATTCATCGGCATGTCTGGGCCCGTCTCTTGACAACAAAACACCCTGAGCCATCGCTTGTTGAGAACGACGAAGGTCAAACAAATCGAGTCCGAACCAAGACAAAATTGCACAGTTGTCCGGACCCCCCAAACCAGGCGCCCACATCAGGGCTGCAGGGAAGCGCTCGCGAAGGAGTCGAATGGTCTGTACCAATCTGCCCGGATGACCAGCCAACTGTACCGCATCTTGGATGACGACAATTTCTGGCGACAATTCCGCATCAAGTAGAGCGGGGTCGTGGACCAAACGCTGCCAGGAAACGGGGAGAAGAGGTCCCGTACTCTGCCCTTGACCTGAATCTGCCTCTTGCAAACTCGGCGGCAATGTATGACCTTCAATTCCTTCGTAAATCGGCACATCACCCTCAGCAAAGGGATATGCCCATGGGCCACGCGCACTCATCGACAATGTGGCAGGTAAGGAAGAGGAATCGTGTTCAACCATGAAGGGGGCGATTTCAACTCCAGCCTTTGGGTCGTTATCCGTCAAACACAAACCAGGAGTGAACGATACTGGATTGGCTCGATCGCCAAGTCCAATGAGACGCGCATGGCGCCATCGAGACAGCACTGTCCGAGCCAGAGGCTTGTGCTCCATGAAAGGGTCTGCCAGCACACTTGATTTGAATGATTCTAAAGGTGACGGGCCGTAGGCCCGACCATGCGCACGAGAGCGGTGGCGATGGGATTGCTACTGTTTGTGCTCTCGGTGGCGGCAATTCCTGCTGAACAACTGGAAAGCGTGAATTCGATTGAAGATACCACCGTCACTTGGGAAGGCAACGCCACACCAACCCTCGTGTATGAAGGCATACTCAGTGACCCTCAGGATGTCGATAACATATCTCTGGCCGATGCACCTGGAATGGTTCATTTCATCCAATTGGTTCATGCCGATGAACCACTAAACATCGAGGTGCGAGAAGATGGATTCACTCATGGTCAAGCCGAAGCGAATCAGACGACATTCCTGAGCAGTGGCCGAGGAAATCCCATGTGGATCGCTATTTCAAACGCAGACTTTAGTTCCCCAAATGCATATCGAATTTTGGTACACTCGAATGCGGCAGACGAAGATGTTGCATTGGTCGAACAGACTGCGTCAGGGTACATCCATGAACTCGACAACCGAGGTGATCGAATCTATTTCCTCACCGGCGGTAATGCTGAAATTCAGATGCAATGGTCAGGGAATCCAGAAACAGAATTTACCGGACACTTGACGCATTTCCCAAGTGAATTGGTGACACCCTTGGAGTTCGACATGAATGCCGGGAACATGACTCTAATTGTACCACCTGTAGATTCAAGACATGCATGGTATGAAATTTCGATTACAGCTCAAACACAGTCGAATACTGGTTCTTGGTCCATTGCTCGTTCAATTGTATCCCATGCAGATGGCGGATGCCACCATGATTGTCCCGATTTCATTCATGAAAACACATTGCAAAGTGGAGCGCATCCGATTGAAAATACTCGATGGGAAAATCGTGGTTGGTTGAGTGAAAACGACACGGTTGACGTATATCCGATCTTTATCCCTGGAGAGATTTGGGAAACACACCGGGTCATCGCAAACCTTGCCGATGGTGCAAATGCGAAGATGCAACTCCAATCCTGGAACAATTCAGGCACCTATCTTACTCCACTTGATGTTGCACATGGAGATTTGACCGTAGGGCTCAATATGACGCCAGGATATCATATTTTGAAGGTCATCCGTGCAGACGGTGCGTCTGGAACCAATGCCTATGATTTGAACATTCAAACCGTCAACATGACGCCCGAGGATGCCGAGCCATTTGAAGGGGAAATGGTCGATCGATGGAAGGAATTTATTCCATTTTACATCGCTGTAGGGGCATTGCTACTGGCACCACTGGGATATGTGCTGTGGAGCTCAAGAGGGATCGCATTGGACAATGAAGTTCAGGCTCATGAACGAGGTCGTTTGAAGCGACTCCGCGAACGAATCATGAGATTAATCGAATCCAATGCAGAGCAATTTGAAATCGATAGTGCTCTGCAGATGCTTGAAGAAATTCAGTGGCGTGCAACAATCGCAGAAATGGGAGAGGCAAATCTGTCTCATCACACTGAATCAATGACATTGAAAGCGTGGAGAATTGGTGGACGGAATCTGCTTGTTGGTATTCATGTCGAGAGCGATTCGTGGGAGTTGGCTGCACTCCGATTTGTCGCCACTGATGGACCATCATGGAAACTTTCCAAAGTGTCGCCTGTATCCCTTTTCGACGGCGATGAGATTTTTCTCGACACCTTGGAAGCAGGCTCCACTCGCTTTATTCAGTTAGAACTTGAAGGTACAGCAGCAGGCCTTGATTTGCAATTATCGGGATTGGTCGATGGGAAGCCTTTGGCCGCAATTCCTGCACGTGCCTTACTGATGGACGACGATTAATTAGCCCCGTCGATCTTCGGCTTCACGTCGCACCATCGACTCAATATCTTCCATGGGCAAACCAAAATCTGTGCGCAATTCCTCCAATGTAGATCGCATTGATTTGCTGATTTTTTCAGGCGCATACAACTTCAACAGGACTGTTACGTCCCCTCGGCCACGGCCTCGTCGATACGGCATACCCCTGCCTCTAACAATCACGGTTTCACTGGGCTTGGAACCGGCCGGAATGTCAATGACCAATGGTTTGCCATCAATATGAGGCAATTCGACTTTGGTCCCAAGTATCATTTCGGGGAAACCCAAGGGCAATGCCATAATCAAATCAGGGCCATCCCGCTCAAACCAAGCGTGAGAATCGACTTCTAATTGGATGTACAAATCACCCGACTGGCCATTTTGTAGAGGCTCACCCTTACCTCGTTGTCGAAGGCGAAGTCCATCTTCAGTACCACGCGGGATTTGTATTCGCAACGTCTGCATTTTTTTGACGGAACCGATTCCTCGGCATTCTGTACAGGGCTCTCGAATGATTTTCCCCTGCCCACCACAATCAGGGCAATCTGAAACCATTTGTTGAACAAAAGGTCCGACTCGGGCTTGCTGCATGATGCGACCTTGTCCATTACATGTTGAGCAAGTTTGCACATCGTTAGGTGATTTGGCACCAGAACCATTGCAAGATTCGCAGGGAGCCGACAACATCGCAGAGATTTCGATTTCATTTTCATTGAAAATTTGCTCCAACGTAACTTCATGCCTGAGTAAGATGTCATTTCCTCGACGGGAACGCGACGAATGGCCTCCGCCAAACATTCCGGAGAAAATGGATTCAAAACCTCCACTAAACAAATCATCAAGATTGATATTGACACCTTGGAACCCTCCGGGTCCGAAAGGTGAACCTCCAGGAGAATCATGACCGAACATATCGTATTGCCTTCTTTGCTCAGGATTAGAGAGGACAGCGTAGGCTTCCTGTACTTCCTTGAACAAGCGCTCGGCGTCAGGATCGTCTGGATTTTTGTCGGGATGGTGCTTTCGAGCAAGGCTACGGAAAGCCTTCTTCAAATCGGATTCAGATGCCTCTTTTGAAACTCCGAGTACTTCGTAGTAATCGCGTTTCTCTGACATCGAATGCCCCCGTTGTATCCGCGTTCTAGCCCCTGTTATTCAACCCGACGATTCGAAATCAAAGCTTGTCACCGCAATTCTCGCAATAAGATGCAGCATCGGAATTATTCCAGCCACAGCTTTTGCAAATATTTCCAGATGATATGTCCACAGATTCGACGGTCGCCGCTGTAGACACTCCTCGCATCTCTTTAGCGTACCAATCATCGGACTCACTTGACAAAACTTGAGCGACAGGAGATTCGGCCACTGTCGGAGTAACGGTACTGGTTTCCTTGAGTTTATCCAACACCCCACCAATCAGCGTTTTCTCGGGCGCAGGTTGGGGATGAGTCACGCCTGTAACGGAATCAACAGGACCACTCTCACCCGTTACTCGAGAGGTTGAACGGCGCACATGTTCAGACTCTGAGAACAATGCGACTTTGTCTTGATCTTCTTCAGCACGCTCGATTTCAGATGTGAGGCGTTCACTGGTCAACTCGGCAATCGACCCATCCAATCGCTGCAATGCTTTTCTTGACATCTGGCCTGATTCAATCCCGCGTGCATCTGCTTCCAATTCTGACATCGCCAAATCAGCCTTAGACCAAACTCCGCGATCTTCAGCAGCGTAATCTTTCTGCAGACGCTTAATCTGACGCTGACGGTGCCACTCATGGTCCCGGACAGTTCGCGCGTTGCGAAAGAGGAAAACACCGATGATGAATGCCACTCCAAAGTAGATTACTTTGCCCAAGAGATCTGGAATTAAGCGCGCTGAAATCGCAGGAATGAGTTGGTAAATTGCGATGAAAATGAAAATCGGCATCACGAAAAAGAACCATGCATTGAATGGGTTCTTTTCGTTCGCCATGACTTGACCATGTTAAACAAGGATTTCAAGCAATCTATCTGAAGTCCCCGATTACACCCGATCATTTGCTGCCTTTCCAGAGCGGAACAGGCCTGTGAGTAAACCAATACTGAAGGAAATATGCAGTAAGATTAGCAAAAAGGGTACCCCATACAGCATCGAGAAGGTGTTCGCCCGCTTGGCCTCTGATGCACCTACAACAATCAGTGTCAGCGTGTACGCAAAAATGGGCCACAAATAGTTGGGAAGGTTTAGTGTCGATTGTCCATCAAGGGCCAATCCGAACACGAGTGCCAGGCCAATCCACGGCAGGAATTCACCGATGCGAATTCTGGATTTGGCATCGAGCAAATGTTTCATCCGCCAAAACCCATAACGATGACCCATTTTCCACCACTTGGCAACCGTTGTACGCTTGGCCATTCGAACAGAAGTATGCGGAGTGCGCCAAAGAGGCCAACCACCCTCAATGAGGCGCATGTTAATCTCGCTATCCTGAGTCGTGAGGTAACCCTCATTCCATCCACCGACGGATTCAATCGCTTCTCGACGATACAAAGTGAATGGCGGAATCTTCGTTGGTCCTTCAATCTTGAAACGGGCAAATTGGCCAGAACCACCAAGTGGACATGACAATGCCGCCTCAACCCATTTCCCAACTCTTTGAAGTGGCAAATCAGATTCAATGACAATCGAGCCCAACCCTCCCAACTTGCAACCAATTTCTGACTCGATGGCGAGCATACGTTGAACGCGGACCTCAATGTGATCCTCTGTGACCCATGCATGGCCAATCATCTCAAGAATGAACTGAGTATCTTGATTGAGATATTCGAGGGCTAAGTTTCGTGCATGAGGGACGAAACGATCAGGATTATCAATCAAGGTAATCACCGGTCCGCCGGTCTCAAAACTCTCTTTGGCAAGGCGATTGACAATCTCAACCGTACCGTCCGTAGAGCCACCATCAATGACCAATATTTGATGCGAAGATACCGGATAAGTTTGTGACATGAAACTACGCAGGCACCTCTCAATGTGTTCCACCTCTTGCCAGGTTGGGATGATGGTGGTAACCCCTGGGGCGGACTCCATGATTGTCGGCAACATTCGGCGTGTGTCAAGGTTCCGTGCCCGAAAGCGAAAAAAAGTGCCTTTTGCCAACAGTCTTTGTTCGCCATGACCTCTACACCAATGGTGACGGTTTCCACGATCCTTTCTGCACACGAAATTGGCAGCAAGTGTATCGAAGCTGTCCAGCGAATATTTCCTGATTTTCAGCCTGAAATAGAACCCGGTTCCGAGGAATTTCCCAATGATCGTGAAGCAATTGAAATATCTCAGGAAGGATTGGCAACCGACCTGTTTCTTGAATTGCTAGGTGAGCAACGCATTCTCGACACTGCACTGGATGCGATGTCAATCAATTTGGGTACCATGCCAACGGCCAATGGTACTCAATGCACAACGTCATTCCTGATTTCTAGGCAGGCTGCCCTGATGGCGAAAGTTGCATTCGTCTTGGAGTCTGAACGAAGCGTCGGGGGAGTAATCAAAGTGTCAATGGAAAGTCCAGACTTGCCATTGTGGTTGCAAGAAGCCACTTGGCATCCGGGTCGCAGAGAGATCCCAAGGTCGGTTGGTGATGATTTGAGTATGCGCGCAGATGGTACAGTCACAGAGTGGTTTGACAAGAAAGGGCGAGCAACCATCCATCCTGATGACTAAATTGAAGAAAAGCCGCGATCAATCAATCCTTGAACAAAGTCAACATCGGCTGGAAGCCAATTCAGATTAGCGGCTGATTCCTCATCAACCCACTGGAAATCATCGTGTGCATTCTGGGAATACACTTTGGCATCTGAACTGCACTGGAAAAAATCGATACTGACAATCATCGAAGGATAATCGTGCACAATCTTGTCGATAAATCGGCCCACTTGGGCCTGAATACCCAGTTCCTCAAACAATTCTCTCTCCAGTGCCATGCTTGTGGTTTCTCCAGCTTCGACCTTACCACCAGGAAACTCCCAATGTCCACCCATTACCTGATTTACAGAACGTTTGCAGGCCAAAATTTCACCTTGATCGTTGACCAAAACGCCTCCAACAACTTGTACCACAGGCTTTTGTGAAATACGTGCAGACAGTTCCAGCAAGACCTCCAATTGTCTGCTTAATGGGACAAAATCGAATGCAGGAATGTGAACAAAAACTGCGGGAATTGGACGACCACGCCTTTGCAAGTCATTGGATTGAATATGGTTCAGAGTTCGGTAGTAAGTTTCGTTGCAAACAAATCGTCCACAGTCCTCACTGATTTCGACCAAATCATTGTCTTTGAACGCTGCCTCAATTGAAGGACGGTGAATGGTAGTGTGAAGCAATGGCAGTCCAGAATCCTCAACGAAGGATTGCTGTATCATTCTCCCCTGATTGTCAGGGATTCTGAAATCACACTCATTGATTGCACACATCTCCAAACGGATCTTCTCAGCATTTTCGTTCAACCCTACGTGAATGATCGCATCGAAATCTCCAAACTGCTCAAGGCTGCGACGACTCCCCTCTTCATCGACACTCAAAATTCGACCATTGAACTGGACTTCAACCTGCTCAGATTCCAGACCGTAAGGAGGTGTTGAAACAAGCTGTTGAACATGTTGTGTTTCAAGTAAATGCTCGACCAATGCTTGAGAAGGATTCTCCGCATGCGAACCAAACGGTTCGAACCCGGTGAGCCAAATTCGGGTCTTCATTGCATTGAAACGATGGCTTGACGGACATAGCAATTATGGATGTGGAATCAGCCAACGGTTCATGGACGAGATGGAATTGGAACTCAAGGCTCGCCAAGATAGTATGGCGCGTTTCGAGGACCAATCGGGTCGAGATGGAGCCGATGCAAGTCTCATTCTTGCAGATGCACTCACTTATGCTGCCGGCGCTAGCGCGTTCATCACTGCCGCCATCGATGCAATCGAAAACGGTGGCTTTGATCGTCGAATCGGTATTTTGCTAGGAGCGGGATTCGGCCTGTGGCTGTGTTCACAATCCCTCAACAATTTCCGACGCTTATTGCCGGTATGGCTACGCGTTGTGTTGGGCATGCGAATCTTGCCAGAGACTTTTGAGGAACAAAGTGTATTTTCTAGGAAAAGGAGGATGTGGACCATCGTTGTGGCCGCCGGCCTGACAGCCGTCATCGCAATACAATTCACTCTTGATGATACGAGTATCGCGACGCGTTCAGGCATCCCATTCCACTACGTATTGTGGGTCATCGTGGCCTTAGATATCCTAGTTGCAATCCAATGGTCGCGGGTCATTGGAAATGCAAACCGTATTGTCGACAGACCCGGTGGATGGTCATAACAAGTAGGGATAGGATTGAACAGGGTGAACCGCTAGGAGAGGATGAGGGAGAACATGGGGACTGAAGAAGAGGACTTGGTCGTCACCTTGTCTACGGATGAGTCCTCCAGTGGGAGGCTTCGAAATATCCTCGGAGTCGTACGGCTTATCTGGACCGAATTAACCGCAGGTGTTGGGGCATGGGGCTCACTCAAACCACTGGTCGCAGGAGTACTCGCAGCAGTCCCGTTCGTTTTCCTAGGTCAGCATTTTAATCGACAGCATCAGAAAGGCTTTGATTGGATGTTGCTTCAACTACCGCTTGGTCTAACAATCATTCTTTGGCCGGTACTTTGGGCATGGTCAATCATTGACGCATATCGAGTCGCAATGGTTGCGGTCTCTGATGCAGAGAATCACCGTCGAGCCCTCGAATTGGTCAATTGATTACCAGTCATCAGGGATTTCCATTGGGGAGAACAATTGGCCTGCACCTTTGGCACTTGCAAGTTGGTTGCGCGCCAAATGCTCCCATTGTCGCAACTGCATCAATGCGTCTACCAATGGTATCTCAGTTGCATTCATCGCGGATCGAAGAATCGTATCAAGGATATCCATCCGGTCATCGTCCAGATTGCCCAGTAGGGTCTCCAAGGGTGGGCCTTGAGTGGATTCTCCATCTTGTTCACCAAGGATTGGCCAAGGCTCGGATAGTATGGCGGGCAAGGATTCTCCTAGAGCTCTGGCCTGAACTTCCAATGCATCTGTCAACTGTCGAGTGTATTTTGAGAAAACCAATGATACCTCAAGCAAAGGCATAGAGTACTGACGAAGAAAATTGACGATTTGTTCCTGAAGGAATACCATCTTTTCTGTGGTTTCCGCCTCCGGGCCCGGGATTGGAATTCGTGGCAAATCCTCTGACATGGATGCCACCCACTAAATCTGTCCAGATGAGCGAGCGACGTCAATTTGTTCTTGAGTCCAGCCTGCTGACAATAACTGCTCATCAGAAAATGCGCTGTTGGAGGCCGGTTGATTGTGACCTGCGGCAATATATTCCGAGGCCGCACGATTCAACTCACTCTGACGAAGGTAGCCGTTTCCATCTGCATCGAAATGCCTAGCGAATGAAAGGAAAGAGGCCCCATCATGGATACCGTTGGTTGATACAATATGAGAGAACACACTGTCGTTGAAATCCAATGGAACGCTGACTTCAGTTGCAGGAGGTGGCGTACTTTCGAAACCCGGTGGTGGCATCGGAGTAACTGGGGATGGCGCACTTTCGAAACCAGGCGGCGGAAGTGGATTTGGTGGTGGCATGTCCTCAAACCCTGCGGGTGGTGGAATCGTAGCCAATGACTGATCTGCTTGTTCGGACTGATCCATGGACTCAATTTGCTCATCAACGACTGCTTGTTTTTCACGCCGATACAGGACCAGCATGGATACTCCGAAACACAATGATGCAACGGCGATGATGTACAATACAAACAACCCACTGGATTCGTCGATTTGTTGAGAAAGAGCCTCGCCATCTCGGGCGGTGTAAGGCTTGACTTCAATCGGCTCAATTGTGACCCAATCAATGTCAATATGACGATCCCTTGCAATCAATTGGTAGCGATGAATCTCGCTTTCTTCCACCGGCTCGGTTGGCAAATCCAACACCACAGACCAGTTGGCCATTGGCTCAAGTTGGACCGAAGTTTCGATACCGGTCACTTCAATCCAACGACCTGTCTCAACTTCTTCAAGCAGAACAAATGTGATTTCACCTGATTGATCATTTTCATTGACACCTTGAATCAACAGTTTCGCAGTTTGTCCACCAACTGGAGAAGGGTTTTCCCAATAAATCGAGGTGGGTTCATCACGTAGGTTGATGTCTGGACCAACGCGGATTAAACGCCATTGTGTTAACGGCGTATGTTCGGTATTGTTCTCTGCCAGGTAGGGGTTGCCCGCTTCATCTGAACCTGTAATCCAAACATCGACGATGTATCCAGGCAACAACTCAATCGAACCTGAATCAGTCAGATCCATGAGGCCCTCCCAACTCCAATCTGCCCCAATCGGAGTACCTTGTTGGAACGGCTGGTTGCCTCTTGAGATTTCGCTGGTCCCGGCTCGGATTCGCCAGTGGATTTCGGCGGGCCGATCTGTATCAAATCCGTGCTCATCAGAAACATGGAGACTTACAGGCAGCTGGGACGTATCGCTAAGTCGAACATCTCCCGAAGGTCCAATAGAGCGGATTTCAGGAGGCGTTCCGTCAACGACCAACTGTATGCGAGGTTGTTGACTGGTGGTATCATCAGCCAAACCCGGTAGATTCTGCAAACTGGCGTACATATCAAGGCCACCACTTCGGACATTGGGGACCAAAATATCGAGTGTAAAGTCGCCTCCTTCTCTGGGAACCGCTGACCACGTACGCTCCAAGTCACCGACAACAATGTCGAAAGCACCTTCAGGTGCGGGTGTAGAATCTTCGCTAAACAAGATTCGACCGCCAATTCGAACCACTTGTCCGGCCGCGATCAACTCAGGGTCTTCGCCGGGTCGGTACAAATTACGGCCCGTAGCCAAGTCCGTAGCCGTGAAGTGACCGGGGACCATGTCGAATCGTAAATCATTGTCCAGACTCCATTCATCGTAAGCCATTCCACCAGTGTCCTCAAAACAAGGAACGTCAGTATTCAAATCACAAGGCCAATCGATTACTTTGACAATCGGGACAAACAAAACGTCTCCATTGGTGTCAAATTCCTCGGGGAACCACCAAGTGAGCTGGAATCGAATGTCGAGATACAGGATGCTGCTATTGGTCGGTTCTGTTGAATATGAACTGTAGAGATTTGACACAGCAACTGCCGTACTACCGGATTCAAGATGCATCTCATGTCCGGATTCGGTGGGTGTAAAGTTGGCCCAAATCGAGGCCCTTTCATCATCAAAATTCTCGACCAAGGAGAGGTGTACTGACTGGATGTCTTGCCAACCATTCCCATCACCGATGAGCAAACGTGCGATGTACTCAGTCCCCGGATGCAATGGAGACTTGTCATCGTGTCCTAGAATCGTGGAGTTGTCAGATTCAATCACTGGAGAGAATTCTTCTCGTATCCAATATGTGACCAAGTCGGCATCCCAATTTGGAGTGATGGTCGAACCAATCCCGCAGGGGGTGGGTACGTCGGGACATACAGGACCGCCTCCTCGAGCGAGAACGTTGTTTTGTTGGTCCGTCCCACTCACATAGAACGAGACCTTCTCACCGTGCTCATTTGAACTATCATCAATGATCCCATTGAAAATATTGATTCCACCCGGTAAATTCTCAGGTGAACGCAATAATGATGTTCGATACTCATTGGCATCGGGCAGGAGATTGTAATTCAAATCGTCTTGTGATTCAACCCAGTAGTGCAATGTGATTTCGACGGGAGGGTCGACTGAATCCTCAATGACTACACTGACGGGTTGACTACCAGCATGGACCTCGATACCATCTTCAGGCGTTGCACCCATGACGAGTGGGCTGTTGCCATCAAGCACAATTCGCATCGTGTTGAAATTCGGATTGATGAATGTTGAACCATTTGGCAATGATGTTGCCGACACTTGGAACAACATGCCACCTTGACTCGATTGTAAAGGTGTCAATAGAGTCATGTAATACTGTCCAAATGCAGGATTGGCTTCGAAAATGAAGGATTGCGAATCACCCATGGGCTGGCCATCCTGAGTGAGGTTTTCCCCTGTGAGTTCAAGATAGAATTGGCCTGCCTGTGGAGACAGGGTCGTACCTTCAAAGGCGATTGTCCCTGTAAATGTGAGATTGGTACCGCCTCGCATCCAATCATAGGGCAACAGTTCCCGACCGGCCTCATCAAACGCCTTCATGTCCAATAACTGGATATCATTTTCAATTCGCAAGCCTAAATTCTCAGTTCCGTAGCTATTGACGGCCAATCCGAGATCGTCGACAACACTGATGTTGGCTTCGGTTGAGGTTTCATCATCCCACTCCCATTCAGACTGAATCGGCATACGGATACTGACGATATCACCTGCACTGGCCACTGAAGTACAATTGCCAAAATCAAAACGCACAATATTTCCAGGATCAGATAACTCGGAGCATGAATCTCCAGCATTCCATCGCAAAACTGGATCTTCACCATGGGATGAGCCGAGTGTGACATCAACGCGCTGTAACATGCTTGCATCATCACCAATCGCCAATTGAGTGACCAAGATTCTATCGACACCATCTGGTACCAGCATGCCACCGTCCAGTGATGCGCTGATGACACGGGTCTGATAGCGATAGGTGATATCCAAATCCGAGAGACGGATTCGACCCGGGCTGCCTGCCCGAATAGTGAATGTGATATTCACAGTCCCTTCACCATTCTGAGGGATTTCAGCATTCAAAGCATCGACCAAACTTTGTCCGCTGACAATAATTGGATCTTGCAGACCACCCGTACCGATGTACTCATCTTGACCATCGTCTCCAATGTCAATGCGAACAGCACTAGGGTAACCTTCCTCAAAGTGCAAAGTCAATTCATCCAGTGCAGGAGAGACGGTGGAATCCGACGTATTCAGGGCGATTTTGTAGATGAGTTGATTGCCAACACTCGTGCCCCAATCGACTTCAACATTGTTCAGCGCCTGTACCCAATTCTGTCCGTTGTCATTCGAAATCAGAACGGAGACTCCAGTGTTTGTGGGTGTATCGTCTGTCCAAGTTGCACGCATTTTCCCCACTTGAGTACCCGTCTGAAGTGTTGGAGACGTCCATTCCCCAGCACCATCGTATTCAGTGGCATGATTAATTGAAACCCACCAAGAAACGGCAGTCGTACCGACCAATTGCACCTTCCACTTCAATTCAGTCCCAGGATGATCAAAGTGTACTGTTTCGTTGTTGGTCACGGAGACCCAATGAGTCCCACCGTCGGCACTGATCCAATATTCGACGCGGTCACCTGCCGCACTCGTTGACCAAGAAACCTCCATGTTTGCGGCGACGATTTCCTCATCCACCTCCAACGTTTCACTGACCCAGATGGAGGTTCCTGGCTGAGCTGTAATCAAGTAAGTGATTCCACTACCGTATTCCCGGTAACGTTGACCCTGAGTCCACGAGTAGTGGTCTAGAGTGTTCAGACGCTGTCCATCGTAATCCATACCGTAACCATTGGCAGAAATGGTAACGCTCCCAGTTTGCTTAGTGAGTACACTGCCGGCGTCACCTGTAATTGCAAAACACTCTAAGTTGTCAGAACTCCAAGACTGATAAGTTCTGAACCAAAACAAATCACCGTGAACAGACATGCCCCGAACTTGTCCGGAGGACATGAAGTAGGTGTAGTAATCCGTGCTGTTTCGTTCAAAGCCTCCAGCACCATCAAACTCGTACTGAATGACCGATTTTCGCACACCATGGTTGACCCAAACGGTATCCCGAGTGCGATCGTAGGATATTGCAGTGTAATCACCATAACCGCCGCTACTGACATCATATGAGGAAATGCATTTCCAAGCTAGAGGATGTTTGATATCCCATTCAACGATTCGATGATACTGAACGGCATTTTGGCCGCGGTATGAAGAAATGATGCCGAAAACACGCTCATCGTCAGTGACTGCCCAATCTCTCCAACCATATGCTTGCCAAGTACTTGCCAGGTTCGGAACTGTACAGGTTCCGAGATCTAGATCAGGCTTGAGAGGTTGGTTATTGGGACCTGTTGTCATTTGACTGCCATTGCTATGGAACAGAACCTTCACACTGTTCTTTACCGAATTGGAGTCCCAGGTTGATGCAAAAATCATGTCTCTGTAAACGAAAGCTGCACCATTGTATGTTGCCATAGTCCCAGAAGCCAGAGAGCGTTGTGAACTGAATCGAGTTTCGCTGACATTGGTGGTGTGAGGTTGACGTATGGCAAAAGATGCATTGTCATACCAAGCGGTAGTGCTCGAAGGAGAGGCCTCAAGATCGTGGGATTCAAACCAATTTTCGCTATCTTTCATGGAGAGCGTTACAGAGTCCCCTTGTGTGTCGACATAATCTGCATCTCCTTCACTCCAGTCCGCTCTTGAAGTGTCCGTAATACTGCTCCACCCTGTCGCGGATGCACCCGAAATGGTGACTTCAGCTCCAGTGACTTCAGCGCCGATTGGCATGGCGACTTGGATATTTCTGGAGGGGGTGCCGGATTGGTAGATGGCAATGGCTTCAGATGAACCGTCGGCAAACGTGTACAAGTGTCG
>DAHO01000083.1:9297-14163 GCA_002498455.1 Euryarchaeota archaeon UBA602 | reverse complement strand
GGTGAAGACATCACACTGGTTTTGGCTCTCAAGGAATGTGAAGACCCTCGCTTGATGGCTTTGCTCGATCGTTGCATGGATGCCGGGATTGACGTTTCCTTTGGTTCTGAAAATGATCTGTGGCGTATGGCCGAAAAAAGTCCAGCTCTTGCCCTGGCCTTGGTCGGTCGCGAACCAGTCGCCGATCTCGACACCATGTTGGAGCGAGGGGGCCTCATCTGGATGCTTGCAGGGGTTCAGTACCAAACCAATGTTGGGTTCTGCATTCGCGTCGCTGAAGTCAGTGGGGCCAGTGGACTGATTGTCACTGGAGAATGGACCAGTGATGACCGTCATCGAATCATTCGCGCCGCGATGCGAACCAATCGCTTCATGCCGGTTGTATTCGGATGCGATGAGTTGGCGGCACTCAAGTCCTGGAAAGGACGAGTTCTCGCAATCGAGGATGTGGGTACTGAGGAACCGTGGGATGCGGATTTGACCGGCGATGTCATCCTCATCATTGGTGGGGAAAATGCGGGAGTCTCCAAAGAATTGCTCGAAGTTGCGGATCAAACAATCCGCATTCCAATGGCTGGATTTACGCCCAGTTACAACCTCCAAGCGCCGATGGCCGTGGTGGCCGTTGAAGCTCTTCGCCAACGGCGCAGTTGACCTTTTTGGCCGGGGGCTCATGGGTGTGGCCGGGGAAAGATGAATAGGTGATGAATTCTTGGTATCACCATGGCGGCAGCAGACCGAGGTTCATTCCTGATGGGCCTGTTCTCAATTACGCAGATTTGGTTGGCTATCAAACTCATGGGTCAATTTGAGACATGGTTAACTACGCTTTTGGGCGCATCTGGAGCTGCTTGTATCATGCTGGCTCTCGTACTATTCCGTGAAGAGCAACGCGAACTGCTTCTCAATCCTCTGAAAGACATCTCCAAGGAAGTTCACCCCGATGAAATTGCAAAGCAGGGCAGAGGCGCTTGGATGGGGATTGCCATATGGTTCATTGCAATGGTTTTTGGCACAATTGCAATTTGAGGATTCCCGATGTTGGATGATGGTCACGAGGACTTATTTGGCGGCATTTGGCCTTTCATGAAGCGGGCTTTATTCGTATTTTTACCCCTCTGGGTTGCGATGATTGTGTGGTATGGTGGAGTTGATTACATTGATCGAACCATCCTACTTTTCATGACAACCATTTCAGCCGGTTTGACGTTCCCAGTGATTCAATTGTTTGAAAAGTTGAATATAAAACGCAAAATTAAATCAAAATCAGAGTAGGATAATGTCATTAAGTGCATCATTGAGCAAGATTTGGAGAGATAGTCATGGGAATCATTGATTGGGTTGGCGAGATTGTTGGAATTACGGCTCCTTCTACCTTAGAAATTGTCTTCATGATGTGCGCATTCTTGGGCACGGCTTTCTTCCTCATCCTCATGGCGATGATGATGATTGGGGACATCCTTGGCGGTGCTTTCGATTCGGTCTTTGATACGGACATCAGCATGGATTCGGATCTTTCCTTTGAGCTGTTTAGCATCCAAGGATTGGCTGCTGCAACCATGATGTTCGGTTACGTGGGAATGTTCACACTCTCTGCTACAGACACTGAAGTTTACGCTGTCATCGCTGGTGGCGTTGCAGCTTCAGCATCGATGTACGGTGTGGGTCTAATGCTCAAAGGCATCCAGAATCTTCAGGCTGACGGCACCATGAGGTACGAAGATGCCATTGGTGAGCGTGGGCAAGTATACTCACGAATCCGCCCGAATGAATCTGGAGAGGTGCAAGTATCCGTTGATGGAACTCTTCGTACCCTAACAGCACGGGCAAAAGACAGAACTCTACATATCCCCACTGGGGAATTTATCACAGTCCTTGATTTCATTGGCTCAACATTGATTGTTGAACCACTTGACATCCTTGAAGGAAAAGAAGAAGAATGAGGTGAAAAAATGGCAGATGCAGGTTTATGGGCAGTTTTGAGTATTTTTGGTTTGATAGCAGTATTGGGATTCATGTTTGTCTTGGTCGCCACGCGATACAAGCGATGTGCATCGGACGAAATTTTGGTCGTGTATGGTCGTGTTCGAGGTGGCCGTGCCTCCCGTTGTATCCATGGTGGTGCAACGATGGTTTGGCCATTGATTCAGGATTACAAGAAACTCAGCTTGGTCCCAATGACCATCCAGATCAACCTGACGAATGCACTGTCTCTACAGAACATTCGAATTCACGTTCCTTCGACGTTCACAGTGGGTATCAGTACCGATCCAACCATCATGAACAATGCTGCAGAGCGCCTTCTACATCTCAAGACTCAAGAAATTGAGAACATGGCCTCTGAGATTATCTTTGGTCAACTTCGATTGACGGTTGCTTCTCTGACCATTGAGCAAATCAACCAAGACCGTGACAACTTCCTAGAGCGAATCACGCTCAACGTCGGTCACGAGTTGCACAAGTTGGGATTGTACCTGATCAACGTGAACATCACAGATATCACCGATGACTCAGACTACATCGAGAGCATTGGTAAGAAGGCAGCAGCAACCGCAGTCAACGCTGCCAAGGCAGACGTGGCTGTTGCAGACCGTGACGGTGCCATTGGTGCAGCACAAGCAAACCGAGACCGTGACATTCAGGTCGCAGAGAATGAGGCTGAAGCCGAGAAGGGTAAGAAGGCTGCTCGAGCAGATCAGCGTATTTTCGTTCAGGGCCAAGAAGCACTGGCCATTGAGGGTGAAAACAACTCGAAGGCCAACATTGCGGAGTATAACGCAACATTGGCTGAGAAGGAAGCGGAAGCCATGCGCCGTTCCGAAGTGGCTACACGAACTGCTGAGATGGAAGTTCAGAAGGCCCAGTACTTGCTCGAACAAGAGCGATTGAAGGCCGAAGAAATCGTCCGCGAAGAAATCGCCAAGACACAGATTGAGATTGCAGCCGAAGCCGAAGCCGAGCGTCAACGCCGTATCGCACAGGGTGAGGCAGACGCGATTCTGGCTCGATACCAAGCCGAAGCGGAAGGTATCAAGCAGGTTCTCGAAGCCAAGGCGACTGGTTACCAAGGTCTGGTTGCCAGCGCGAATGGAGACGCCAAAGCAGCAGCTACACTGCTCATGGTTGAGAAGGTCGATGCCATGGTCCAGGCACAAGTTGAAGCCGTCAAGAACCTCAAGATCGACAAGATCACCGTTTGGGATTCCGGCAACGGTGCAGATGGGAAAGGGGCCACATCCAACTTTGTGAGTGGATTGGTGCAGACCCTGCCACCCATGCATGATGTCGCCAAGATGGCCGGCGTTGAACTCCCACAGTATCTAGGATCAATGTCTGAAGACTCCGAGTGATTCCACTCCCAGGAGTCCTCGCAATGGATGCCTCTAGAGGAATCACTGCGGCCATTGCCATCGGCGTAGTGGCGTTTGCAATCGATTACTTACTTGGTGAGAAGGCGCTATTCTCACCGGGTGCAAGTACACTTGCCTTGATCCTGGGTGCTCTTGCTGCAATCTGGGTATCAGATGTTGAGTCAGGCGGTAAATGGATGACGACACAAGTCATGCCAATCGCCATTGTCCTTCTCGGATTTGGATTGAACTTGGATTTGTTTTTGGATCCAGATGTAGGTGTCATCGGTCTTTCTGTGGCTGTTGGAGCCGCGACATCTTGTTTTCTCAGTAGTTACTTGATGGGGAAATTCATGGGACTCGATTTGGGTACCTCCATGGCTGTGGGTGCTGGTGGTGCAATCTGTGGAAATAGTGCAGTGATTGCAGTTGCACCATCCCTCAGATTGAGCGAAGAGAAGTATGGTGTTATTTTGGCCATGGTCAATGTCATGGGTCTCTTCACTTTCTTGTTTATTCCAATCCTAACCACTGTTTTGGGTTTCAATCAAATCGAAGGTGGAATTTGGTCGGGTGCAGTGGTGCATGCGGTTCCACAAGCTGTGGCAGCCGGTGAATCGATAGGTGACGAAGCATTGATCATTGCTACTGCAGTCAAACTCGCTAGGGTCTCTTTGCTGATTCTTCTTGTTCCATTCTGTGCTTGGTTAGGTCGTCGAATCAGTGTGGAAGAGACTGCCTCTGATACTGGATTCCCAGTGCCCTACTTTGTCCCAGGATTCGTAATTGCAGCCTGTCTGACGACATGGGTATTGCCTGAATCAATTGCCGTAAATCTCACAGAATTGGGCAAACTAATGTTGTTGCCATTGTTGGCCGCAGTCGGCTTTTTCATCAACAAGAAGAGTATGCAGAATGCAGGTGGACCCATTTTCCTTGTAGGACTATTGTCCACTCTACTGATGGTTGGAGTGAGTTATGCGATGCTCACGCTGCTCGGGTAATCATCAGATGATGTATGAAGACAGATCGATTCCATATCGGATGAAGATGATTGATATCAAGACCAAGAAGCATTTGAGAATCACTCCATCATCAAATCTCATTCCGAATTTCGCACCAGAATTGGCGCCTGCAAATACAGCGAGTGGGAGTGAGACCAGCCATGCCCAATCGGGCAATTGGCCCTGCAATAGGACGGCATGCGAGAGAATGGCTGTAGGTACAACGAACATCATCGTTCCCAGACTGGTTCCGATGGCCTTTCGAGCCCGTATTCCTCCATATTCATGAAAGACTGGAATGTAAATCGCACCGGCTCCGATGGCCATCGACGAACAGGCCAAACCTCCCATGCCTGCACCAGCAGTAACCCATCCTTCACGAAGCTCAGTGTGCATGGGTTCACTGATTTTGCTAGATTCACCTCTCATCTTTTTCCAAGTTTTGTAATTGGCCCAACCCACAACGACCATGGTCACGAGTTTGAATGTGAAATCCAATTTGTCATCAAGCA
>DAHO01000083.1:0-8862 GCA_002498455.1 Euryarchaeota archaeon UBA602 | reverse complement strand
GATCCCCACGATACAACACCCGTCAGCATGAGGGAAGTAAGTATCAACTCACCACTGATGGGCCAGCCCGCGATATAGTGCAAAATGGGCACAAATAGCATCCCTCCGCCAAGGCCCAACGGTGCGAATACAAAGCCGACGGTGAAGACCAAAATTAGGACGATGCCAAGCATCACCCAGTCGATGCAAACACGTCCTCAGAGTGCCTCGATGATCATGGCAATACCTTGACCGCCACCAATGCAGGCGGTGGCGACACCATACTTGCCACCACATCGCTGCAACTCGTGCGCGAGGGTCAGAACAAGGCGTGTGCCTGTGGCAGCCAGTGGGTGGCCGATTCCAACCGCGCCTCCGTTGACGTTGACCTTCTCAACATCCAATCCGAGATCCTTCACACAAGCCACAGCTTGTCCAGCAAACGCTTCGTTGATTTCCCAGCGATCGATGTCCTCAATGGTCAAACCGGCTTTTTCCAATGCTAGGCGGGAAGAGGGTACGGGTCCATAGGCCATGATGGCGGGTTCGAGTCCGACAATGCCCCATGTGACGATTCTTGCCAACGGCTTGTCACCATCGGCTTCAGCCTGGCTGGCAGACTTGACCACCACAGCGGCACCGCCATCAACCACTCCGGACGCATTTCCTGCAGTCACTAAGGAGTTGGGTCCGAAAGCGGTTCGCAACTCTGCAAGGGATTCAGGGGTGCATCCAAGCACCACGTGATCCTCATCCTTGTGGCCAATATCACCCACAGGAACAATCTCTTGCTCGAAGATGTTGTTCTCAATCGATGCCGCTGTACGAGCATGAGACATGGCAGCGAATTCATCGGTCTCTTCGCGAGTCACACCCTTGCGCTTGCAAATCTCATCCGAGGTTTGCGCCATGAATGAGCCACACATTCCATCCAATAAATTGGTGAACAAATAGTCCTCCATGTCCTTGGGCAATTCAGTTCCTGCCTGTGGTGGGCGACCCAATCGGAAGGTGTCTCGCATGCCCCGAAGAACGTGCGGTGCTTGGGACATGTTCTCCATGCCACCTGCGACCACAGTGGCGGCTTCACCCAATTGAATCATCTGCGATGCCGTGACTATAGACTGAACACCTGAGCCACATATTCTAGAAACTGTAAGCATGGGGACATCTTGTGGAATTCCAGCTCCAAGACCTGCGTGTCGTGCTCCGAAAATGGCTTGGTCACAGGTTTGCAATGCATATCCCATGACGACATGATCGACACTTTCTGGAGATGTTCCAGTTTTCTCAAGCGCACCCTTGATGGCGATTTCACCCAGCTTCAATGCGGATGTATCCTTGAGTAAACCACCCGGTTGCCCATCTCCTCTTTTCCCTCCAGACCATTCGCAGAATGGGGTTCTTGCTCCTCCGACGATAACGACATCTTCGACCATGAATCCGCGAATTGAACTCGGTTATTCAACGGAACGGCTGCCCAATCCGATTTCATTTTCCAATTTACACACCGTTTCACATAAAGGCCGAATCGAATTCGGCCGCCCCATGCACGCGCACGCACACGCGAGAACGAAGGCCTTGTTCCTGACAATTTTGATGATCTTGATGGTCCAAACACCCCTGCTATCAAGCGATTTTTCGGAAGAACTCCCCGAAATCATTGAACCCAGCGAAACGACAGGAACTGCAATTGAATTGGAAGTTGGAGGCAAGCACTCTTGTGCTTTTGCCAGCATCCGAGATGTCAAGTGCTGGGGCAATGGCTCCAGTGGACAACTTGGAATTGGCAACTCGCTACTGATTGGAGATGAAACCAATGAGATGGGTGAAAGTCTACCATTCTCTCTATTGGGTTCACAATTCGAAGTCCACCAGTTGGCTTTGTCCGACACTCACACTTGCGCCGTCAATGCGACTGGAGCCGTGAAGTGCTGGGGTGAAATCGCACTACTGGGAATTGGATTTGATGATTCAGATGGATTTGGTGACGGATACATCGAGATGGGAGATGTCCTGCCTTACCTCTCGCTACCGACGGGTCGCAGTGTGGATATGATTGAAGCCGGTGGTTCACACACCTGTGCTGTTCTGGACAACAACGACCTCATTTGCTGGGGCGAAAACGATGCTGGACAGTTGGGACTGGGCAACACGACCCATATTGGTGACGATGCCGATGAAATTGGCGACGACTTCTCGACCGTCTCTCTCCCCTCGGGTCGAACCGTGGATGCACTCGCCTTGGGTGCAGACCACACCTGTGCGCTTCTCGATGATGCAAGCATCGTTTGCTGGGGTGACAACACCTACGGTCAACTTGGAATTGGCAACACCAACACCATTGGTGATGGTGCAGGAGAAATGGGTGCCTCACTCTCCACCGTCTCTCTACCCACAGGTCGTACCGCGACACAAATTACTGCAGGCCAGGACATCACCTGTGCCATTCTCGACAACAACGATTTGATCTGTTGGGGCAACAACGACTTCGGTCAACTCGGTCAAGGCAATACTGTGGATGTCAATGATCCCAGTGGCTTGTCGGCCATTTCTTTGGGTTCCAATGCCCAGTCTGTCGATGCCGGTGTGGACAGCGTCTGTGCTGTAGTCAGCAATGCAGTCAAGTGCTGGGGCCGCAATACAGAGGGCCAACTCGGATTGGGAGATACCAATCACCGTGGGGATGGAATCAATGAGATGGGCAGCAACCTGAATAGCATCAATCTCGCTTCCGGCAGTATTACTCAAGTTGAAGTCGGAGATGGATTTGCTTGTGCCCTAAAGAGCTCAGGAGCCATCAAGTGCTGGGGTTCAGGACAAGAAGGCCGTCTCGGATATGGTGACACTTCATACCGTGGTGACGATTCTCAGGACATGCCGACCGGCGATGTAGAATTGTACCTTTCAACAGTATTTGAGTCCGAAGATTGTGCACGAATGTTTGTGCCGATTCATGACAACTTCAATCCAGAAGAAGCCGATCTACAGGCGGTTGCAGACCTTGGGGACCTGAACGTCCTCGAGTTGCGTTCCGATGGCTGTGCTTCGATTGTCTACATGGAGGACAAGTCCGATGATCAATTGCGCTTCGCCACTTACGATAACGGCCTATGGGCAATTGAAATCATTCCTCATGATGCTGATGGGTCGATCATCGATATTGATTTCACATTTGATGGCAATGATAACCCACATATTGTTCACATTGACGACGACAACACAATCTACTATTCGACCAAGTCAAATGGTCGATGGACGACTTCAACCAGCCCACCATCTCTCACTCAAGTATCCGGCTCGGTTGCCGAGAAAGCAGAGATTGTGTTTGACGGTACATCTCTTTCCACTTATGCAACTGGCAACTCGAGCAGCGGCTCTTCGACATCGTTTAATCTAACGTCACAGAATATTGCCGGCGGACGACTTTACACATGCGCTATTCTCGACAATGGTAGCGTGGCTTGTTGGGGTGAGAATCAGTATGGCCAACTTGGCGATGGCACAACCACCGACCGTTCAACACCAACCCTCACAGAATCGCTTGGCACAGGACGTACGGCAGTTCAATTGGCGACTGGAGACTACCACACCTGTGCGTTGTTGGACAACCATGAGGTCAAATGTTGGGGTCACAATCAGTATGGCAAACTTGGTGACGGCACGACGAATGATCGCACTTCTCCACCTTCCTCAGGCATCACGTTCCCAACAGGTCGAACACCCATTGCTTTAGCAGCAGGTGATGAACAGACCTGCGCCATCATGGACGACGGGTCCTTGACGTGTTGGGGCAGAAACACATATGGCGAGCTCGGAGATGGCACGACGACTTATCGCAGGTCTCCAACAAACATATCAGTGAGTACGACTGCTGATGTCATTGACGTTGGTTCTGGAGATGGCCACACCTGTGCCCTTCTCGATGACGGCACCATCAAGTGCTGGGGCGACAACACGTTTGGCCAACTCGGTGATGGCACAACCACTCGTCGAACCACACCGACCCTCACAGACTCCCTTGGCACAGGGCGAACGGCCGTTGATATCGGAGTTGGTGAACATTTTACATGCGCCCTTCTTGATAACGACGATGTCAAATGTTGGGGGAGCAATTCGCATGGAAGGCTCGGCGACGGCACGACCACTGATCGCTCTTCTCCACCATCTTCAGGTATTACGTTCCCTTCAGGAGTAACGCCTGTAGCCCTTTCCGATTCCGGCGCAAATATCGAACACGCCTGCGCCCTACTTGACAACGGCTCCGTGGCGTGTTGGGGGGATAACGATTACGGGGCACTTGGCGATGGCACAAACACCGACCGTTTAACACCAACACTCACTGCCTCTCTTGGCACAGGACGAACCGCTCTGCATGTGACTACAGGCCTTCGGCACACCTGCGCCCTTCTTGATAACGGCGATATCAAGTGTTGGGGTTGGAATCACAATAGCCAACTCGGTGATGGTACAACAAATAATGCTTATTATGCCAACGAAAATTCTCCAACGGCACTATCCACATCCTATTCGTTCGCTACTTCTCTTGGTTCGGGTAGTGGTTCAGGCAGCGGTTCAAGTTCTTGGGATTCAGATATGGATTCGAATGGTGACACTCATTTTGTTTCCAGCGATGGCAATGATGTCACCTACGGAGTTTATTCAGGCTCAAGTTATTCGGATGTCAATGTCGATTCAGTGACCTCAGGGCACAGCGCAATTGCTGTGGGATTGAATGGTTCAATCCACATGTTGTACTACACAACTTCGGGCTTGACCTATGCGGTCTGTCATGCCTCATGTTTGACCGCCTCAAACTGGGCCGATCAAGTGGTGACCAGTTCGACAACCGATGCGTTCGACCTGACTGTCGATGCAGACATGGTTCCCATCGTGGCTGCCAGCCACGGTTCCACCACCATGGTCTATCGTCTGATTGACGGAACGTGGGGCTCAGACCAGATCTTCAATTTCGGTTCAGCCCATCTTTCAGTTGCCGTACACGAATCGGGCCGCCTCTGGGTGTCTTCACATCTCGAGTTCAGCGGTGCACCGGATGACCTGTATGTCTTCAACAAGATTGGATATGCAGGTACCGGCATCAACATTGACGGTGATGGCGATGGTTGGACGGGCATGGATGAAATCCGATGTCAAACCGATCGATTCGATGCAAGCAGTGTTCCAGCCGACTTTGATCGCGACGGCATTTGTGACCGCTTCGATTCAAAGAATGATCTCCCAAGGGTTGGAGAATCGAGTGTCATCACCGTGGGTGAAGACCACGCTTGTGCCATCCTTGCGGATTCCTCCGTATCTTGCTGGGGCAAGAACGACTTGGACCAGTTGGGTGATTCCAGTACAACAGGACCCAAGTCCGCTTGGGCGGTCTCTGTGGACCTCCCCGCTGACTTTGAGGCGATTGATATCGATGCAGGACAAGACCACACTTGTGCGGTTGGTCACGACGGAGATGTCTACTGTTGGGGTTCAAACTCGGATGGCCAATTGGGGATTGGAACCACAGTAAGTAGTTCCTTACCTTCTATGGCTCAGTTGCCAGCAGGCGTTCGTGCCCTTTCCGTCTCAGCAGGTTCCAGCCATACTTGCATCACCACACAGAGTGGAGATGTGTACTGCTGGGGCAATGGTGCTGACTCCCAAACGGGAGAAAGTTTGGTTGCCGTTCCCAATGCAGGGTTTACGGAGAGTTGGGAATCGACACCGAGCAGTGAATGGGTGAGTAGTGGGACCCCGAGTTGGTCGGTGGATACATCCACTTCCACGGATGGTTCTGCATCGTACAAGAGCAACAACCATGCTCACAGTTCCGATACCAAAATCTCGATCACCTTGTTGACCAACGGTGGAAATGTCAGTTTTGATTATCGAACCATCACTGAATTAAATTACGACTATCTCTACTTCTGTATCGACAATCCAACTTGTACGCGAAGTTCTTCCTTCGATGCTCGCTGGTCCGGTGTCAACACTGCTTGGCAGAATTACAACACATCGTACTCTGCAGGCGTCCACACCTTCACTTGGGGGTATGGAAAAGATGGAAGTGGCAGTGTTGCTGAAGACACGGTTTGGGTCGACAACATCAGCATCGATACAGGTGTGACCCTCCAATCTGGAGGCCAGTCCTCAACCCCATTGCTGCTTGAGATGCCAAGTTCAGTAGGATTCATCGAAGAACTCGCAACGGGTTCTCGACACACTTGTGCAAGAAATACTGCGAATGCAGTCTACTGCTGGGGTTACAATGGTGGAACCTCAAGCATGACACTTGGCAGTAGCACAACCACCGCGACCAACAGCAGTTCGCCCGTTTTGGTGGACCTCGCCGGAGTAGGCAGCCATTATGCAACCACTTCGAATTTGGAATTCGGTGGAATCAGTGCAGGAGAATATACCACCTGTGGATTCAATGCAGAACTCACAGAATCGATTTGCTGGGGTGGCAACCAGCTCGGCAATTCCAGTTCATCTGTGAACGGAACTCGCGTGACGATGGGCTCCTCTGGTGATGCTCACACGTCGATCAGTGTGGGCAGTGGACACGCTTGTGGAATCGTAGCTCAAGAAGCGTACTGTTGGGGTGACAATGCCCACGGACAATTGGGACTGGGCACGAGCACCCCCGCGTCCTCGGCTATACCCCTGGGTGTTGAGGAACCCAATGGTTGGACAGCCATTGAGATCGAAACCAGCGAGGGTGGCGAAAGCACCTGTGCTTTGTTTGAGAATTCAGGCACCACTCGCGTCTATTGTTGGGGTGATGGTTCACAAGGTGCATTAGGAAACGATGCCTCCTATGGGGACGATTATGGTCCCTTGGCTGCGGTGGCCACCGGCTCCGGTTCAGGATCTGAAATTACACCTCAAGCATCCTCCAATGACTTGGAAATCGCCTTCTTCCGACCAGCTCAAATTGCGGCAGGTACGTATCACTACTGTGCACTTTCAGTTCAGGGTTTGGTCAAGTGTTGGGGTTACAATAACTATGGGCAATTGGGTCAAGAGAATAACTCTCAACAAGGACACCAATCCAATGACATGGGTGAATCTTTGGCATTTACCAACCTCGGTACCAATCTCACTGCAACTCAAATCGTTGCAGGTTCCGAACACACCTGCGCTCTGATTTCCGATGGCAGTGTCAAGTGCTGGGGTCGCAATGACTACGGCCAATTGGGTCAAGGGAATTCCTCTCAGCAAGGACACCAATCCAATGACATGGGAGATTATCTGGCGTTCACAGACTTGGATGGCGTGGCCATCAAACTTGCCGCTGGAGCCCATCACACCTGCGCGCTGATGGATACGGGCGAGGTCAAGTGCTGGGGAGTGAATTATTACGGTAGATCGGGTGCTGGTATCAATTCGGCCTTTGTGGGTACATCCAGCAGCCACATGGGTACCAACCTTGTGGCAGTTGATTTTGGAGATGATTTGCGGGCGACCGATCTTTCCGCTGGTTTTGCGCATTCTTGCGCAGTTCTTGAGAACGGTCTCTCCAAATGCTGGGGTTATCAGTATTACAACTATGGAACCTTACTCACAGGTTCGACTTCTTCGTTGACTTGGGGTGATTCATCTGGTGATATGGGTACGAATTTGCCTTATCTTGACTTGGGGTCAGACCGAGCCCCCATCCAAATTTCAGCATCAACACAATATTCCTGTGCCATCTTGGATGATGGCGGTGTCAAGTGTTGGGGTTACGGTGGATATGGACAATTGGGCTATGGTTCAAACTCCAATCTGGGAGATTCATCTTCTGAAGTTGGAGATGGATTGCCTTACGCTTTACTCGGAGGATTAACCGTCAATCAGATTTACACCAATCAACCAAACAGTCATTACTATACCTCTAGCTCTAATGTTGACTCCTCATTCACATGCGGTTTGATGGAGGATGGTCATCTACGCTGTTGGGGTTACAATGGCTATGGGCAGTTGGGAATTGGCAATACAAATCAAATTGATTCAACCCATGAGATGGGTTCCAACTTGCAAGTCACTGATATCGGTGATTTTGTTGAATCTGCAGCATTGGGGATTTACTCGATGTGTGCGATTCGAGAAGATGGTCAAGTCCGATGTTGGGGTCAGAACAACTACGGACAGTTGGGCCATGGTGATACCACTCAAAGAGGAGACAACCCCAATGAAATGGGTGACAATCTACCGGACACCAATCTTTGGTTGAGAGATGATGATACTGATGCAGATGGCACCATCAATCTGTGGGATACGGATGATGACAACGATGGTTACCTGGATGGTGACGATGATTTCCCCGTCGATCAGTGTGCTCATTTGGACAGCGATGGCGATGGGATGCCCAACTCGGTTCTCTCCAATTGTTTGACCTCTCTGGTTGAGGACATTGACGATGACAACGACAACTGGTGGGATGTCAACGAGACCGCGTGTCAAACCAATCCACTCTCGTCTTCTTCCGTTCCCGTCGATACCGATGGCGATTGGGTGTGCAACTTGGTCGATACCGATGATGACAACGATGGTTGGAGTGATGTGGATGAAACCATGTGCGAACCCCGCAATGCTTGGTCTTCATTTGCCACTGGAACATCATCAAATTACTGGTCGCAGCCTCGATACAATATACCCGTCGATTTGGTGATTGATGAATACGGACTGCGAATGCTCGGTTCTCCACAACAATACAGCTATGGTTATCCAACCCTATGGTCTTACACCGACCCAGCAAATCTCGGCAATAACAATGTGTACAGTCATGTTGTTACCAGCTCTAACAGTTATTGGAGCCCATCAGCTGAGTTGGAAATTTACGATGGTTACGCCTATTCATCCTTACAATATGGAGTCTACAGACAGTCCGTGACATCA
>DAHO01000027.1 GCA_002498455.1 Euryarchaeota archaeon UBA602 | reverse complement strand
GTTGGACGATGATGGAGATGGGCTCGTCAACACCCTAGATGACTGCCCGAATGAATCCGGAACCAGTACACAGCCGACCGTTGGTTGCCCGGATGGCGATGGAGATGGTTGGGCCGACACCGCAGATGCATTCCCCAGCGAAGTCACACAATGGGCAGATTCCGATGGTGACCAATTTGGCGACAATCCAGAGGGTATTGAAGCGGATTCCTGTATCTCTGAGTTTGGACTTTCTACAGAGGATCGTTTCGGCTGTGTTGATACTGACGGAGACGGCTGGTCCGATTTGAACGATATGTTCCCTGCGAATCCAACCCAATGGATTGATGCTGATGGAGATGGCATCGGTGACAACTATACTTGCAACGAAATGCTCAATGGAGTATGTGTTTCTGAAAGTGGTGATGCATTCCCCACAGAAGTGTCTCAGCATAAAGATCGAGATGGGGATGGATACGGTGACAACCCCAATGGATTCCTTGCCGATAGTTGCCCCGATCAAGCAGGGTCCTCAAATCAGGGTGGCGAATTGGGTTGCCCTGATGCCGACAGCGACGGTTGGTCTGATACTCTGGATGATTTCCCGAATGAGCCTAGCCAACACATCGATTCCGATGGGGATGGCTATGGAGATACTCAGTCAGGTGTAAATGCAGACAATTGTCAAGGTACACCTGCAGATGAAATCGGATTGGTTGACGACCGTGGCTGCGCACCTTCTGAACGCGATGGCGATTACGATGGAGTCATGGAAGATGTTGACGTTTGTCCCAACACGCCTACCAGTGAAGTCTTCGATGTCGACGAAACCGGTTGCTCTGAAAGCGAGCGTGATACAGATGGCGACGGTGCGATTGATTCTGTCGATGCCTATCCCATGGATGCCTCGCAAACCATCGACTCCGATGGGGATGGATTTGGTGACAATGCTTCTGGAACCAATGGAGACAATTGCCCCAGTGAAACGGGGACATCGACTGGAAATTTGCGCGGCTGCATTGACAGTGACGGTGATTCGTGGGCTGATTCGGAGGATATTGTGCCCAATATCGGGACTCAATGGATGGATACTGATGGCGATGGATACTACGACAACTATGCCAACAGCATTTGGGCAGATGACGAAATGCGGATCAACGGTTCATGGCCCGGCGAATTGATTCCTAATGCCCGAACTCCTGACCGTTGTCCGCTTCATGCAAATGAACTGCAAAATCTGGAAAACCCCGGCTGCCCAGCTGATATGTTTCCAGCAGGGGAAGAGGAAGAATCGGGCGGGCCGAATATACCCATCCAATCCACAGATTCAGGAGGTATTGGTACTTTGACGATTATCATCATCGCAACTGCGATTATTTTCTTAATCGCAATTGGAGGTGCAGTCACACTACTGATGCGAAAGCCGAAGAAAAAATCGAAGCATCGCAAGCAATCCAACCAAGTCGAAAAGCGAATGGCGGAGCCCGAGCCAGAAATTGAAGAAGAAATTGCACTCGAGGATGACCCCAATTACAAGATTGATGAAAACGGCTGTGAATGGTGGTATGATGAGGGCCAGTGGTGGTATCGAACACCCGAAATGGACGATTGGGCCGAGTACGACGGCTAATCCATCCGCCCAAGGGGTAATCAATTGAATCTGGTTCGAACCGATTCATGAGTATCGAGAAGATAGCAGTACTTGGCGCTGGACAGATGGGCAATGGCATTACCCAAGTGGCTGCCTGCGCGGGGTATGAAGTGACTATGATAGACATCAAACAAGAATTCGTTGACAAGGGCATGGCTACGATAGAGAAATCACTGTCGAAATTAGTATCGAAAGAGCGAATGAGTCAGGCAGATGCTGATGCTGCTCGCTCTAGGATTTCAGGAGCCACCGAACGTTCAGCGGCAGCTGATGCCGATCTGGTTGTCGAAGCGATTCCTGAAATTCCGGAACTCAAATTTTCAACGTTTGCAGAACTTGATGAGATTTGCAAGGAGGGGGCGATTCTTGCCAGCAACACCAGTAGCATCAGCATCAACGAAATTGCATCCGCAACCAATCGCCCAAATCGAGTGATTGGAATGCATTTTATGAACCCTGTACCCATCATGAAATTGGTTGAAATTATCAATGGCTCAGAAACCGAATCGAGTGTGACCGATGCCGTGATTGAAGCCAGTGAGAAAATGGGGAAGATCCCATTGTGTTGTAACGACTCACCTGGCTTTGTATCCAATCGAATTCTGTGCCCAATGATCAATGAAGCCATCCTCACATTGCAAGATGGTGTCGCAGAACCAGAGGCCATCGA
The DNA here is from genome assembly GCA_002498455.1 of Euryarchaeota archaeon UBA602. Classification (GTDB taxonomy): domain Archaea; phylum Thermoplasmatota; class Poseidoniia; order Poseidoniales; family Thalassarchaeaceae; genus MGIIb-P. Next base: position 40,908 of record DAHO01000027.1, on the reverse strand, counting down.
TGGAATCATGAAATTAGGGATGAATCATCCCATTGGACCGCTTGCACTTTCCGATCTGATTGGGAACGACACCGTTCTTCACATCATGAATGTCCTACACGCGGGACTTGCAGATGACAAGTATGCGCCTGCCCCACTCCTCATTCAGATGGTTGAAGAAGGGAAACTTGGACGCAAAACAGGTCAGGGATTCTACACATATTGATGGCAGCATTGAGATCGCCTAATCCTAACCGCAAACGCCCGAACCCTGATAAGTCGGGACCATCGGAAGCCACATGATAGCATGCCAGGTACAACCCGTGTAGAAGTTCGAACTCTGAAAGTAGGTCGATACGTTGCCCTTGAAGAAAATGCGTACAAGATTCTTGGTATGAGTAAATCAAAGCCTGGGAAGCACGGTGGTGCAAAGGCACGAATTGAACTTGTAGATCTTTTCACCGGGCAAAAGCGAAGTCACGTTGCACCAGTCACGGATTCGATTAATGTCCCGATGATTGAGAAGGGCTCTGCGATTATCACTCACATTGAGGGTAATGAAGTCCATGCCATGGATAACAAGACCTACGAGGCCATGATTCTGCCCGTTGAAGAAGGCATGGATCTGGCTGCAGGTGGCGAGATTCTGTGGATGGAAGCCATGGGCCGATACAAGATTAGCCGTGATCACTGAGTCAGGTGATGATCTGGTCACTACGGCAAACCCATTGTCGATTTCAGTGGCCAGTTTTTCCGACTTTTCAGCCATTGAACCCGCTTGGTGGCGACTATTGAATGATCAACAAACTCTCGACTATCGGGGAGGGCTTGATGAACTCAGAGGGCAGATGAATGCCGACAGAGTCACTCGATTTTTGGAATCTAGAATCCGCCAGGGGCGACTCATCATTGCTAGAATCGAGGGGGAGCTTGTCGGTATCTGTACCATTTCTCCGGATGGATTTCTCTTGGATTCACCGGTGACGGTCTGGGAAATCGCCGACGTTTGGGTCGAGCCGCATGCCCGACGGAAAGGAGTGGCGACTGCAATGATTAAGCAATGTGAGCATGAATGCCAAATGCGAGATGCCAGTGAGGTCCGACTGTCAGTTTATGCAATGAATGAGGCAGCCCTCGGACTGTACCGCAGTTTGGGATATGACATTAATTCGTACAGTTTAAAGAAGAATCTCAACCCTACGGGTTGAACACTCAACTCCCCACAAACCTAAGACCCCTGCGCCGTACGGTCATCCTGTAGCCGGAGGGATTCATTGTGTCGGGTGTTCGCAAGTCCGCTTACCGTCAACCTCTGACTGCCAAAGGTTTGTCAGCCATCGAATCGGGTTCATTGACTTGGCTTGACGATGACATGTACAACAACTTGAATACCGGTTTATTGGAACAATACTTCGAAGAGAAGAACCTGCAAGAATCGTTTGAGGTCAGCCACTGGTCCCTGAAAAAAATCATGATTGGGATTTTGATTGGTTCAGTTTTCAGCGGTGTCACCGCATACATCGGATTGAAAATCGGATTGGCTGTCTCCGCAGCTTGGTACGTGGCCTATCTTCTCGGTATGGCGCTGAAATGGTCTCCTTCTGAGGTGAATATTTCCACGAGTGCGACCACGGGTGCAACTCACGCATCGACAGGATTCATTTTCACTTTCCCTGCAATTTTCTTACTATCTTCTCAATTCAAAACCGAATACCACGTTAACGGTGCTCCACTCCTATCCGGAATCGATGTATTCCAGTTAGCCTTCATTGGCATTGTTGCAAGTATGTTTGCCGGTTTCTTGGGTGTGATGTATTTCATTATCTTCCGTCGAGTTTGGCTCGTAGAAGACCCTCTTCCCATGCCAGGTTTTGAAGCGACACTGAAGATGCTTGACATCGCTGCTGATGTCAATACAGGTGCCGCAGAGGCAGCCAAAGAGAGTCTCCAAACCGTGGGATTGTGGACGGTCCTCACAATGGGTTTCATGTTCATCATCGACTATCCATTGTTTTGGAAAGATCATCTGACCATCGCCGACAAAATCGCTGTGAGTGCATCGGGTGATTCCTGGGGACTGGCCTCCGTCTATTCGGAGCGATGGATTCACCAACCGAGTGAGTTGCAGGATGGCCAATCAGTGGCGAATGGCATCACCTACTTCGACCCCTCCAATCCATTTTCGTATACGTTCCTCGGTGTCGAATTGAGCCCCACTCTGTTTGCAGTCGGTTGGTTCATGCGCATGCGCGTTGCTTTCCTCGTCAATCTCGGTTCGTTCGTCGCTTGGTTCTTCCTCATTCCATTGGCGGTTTACTTCAGCGTGCCCACTTTCACTGGAATCGATCCAGTCACCGGCAATTCCCAATACACTCCACTTCAGGAAATGGGTGGCCCAGTGCAATGGATTGCATACAAGACTCTCATCCGTACGATTGCGATTGGAGCCATCCTCGGTGGAGGTTTACTGGGTCTACTCAAGATGGCACCAACGTTTGTGTCAATTTTCGGTGACATCGCCAAAGCATTTGGTGGCGAAAAAGGGCAAGAATACATCGAAGGCAAAGGTTGGTATGAATGGCCTTTGCATCACATTCCATTATTCATGGCCTTCTCATTCATCGCAATGATCATCATTTTCTGGATGGGTGGATTTCCGATTGCCGCGGCCATGGTCTTCGCGACCGTGTTGATTTTGACCACATTCTTACTCGGAGCAATTGCGGTGCGTGTCATGGGTGAAACCGGTATTGAGCCGGTTTCAGGCACCTCATTCATCGTTCTGTTAATGCTCTTAGGTTTGTTCTTGAATTATGGTGATTTCTTCGGTCTTTCAAAGGAAGAGGCTATTCTAATTGCATTGGTCGGGACAACTGTATTTGGAAGTGCAATTTCCATGTCGGGTACGGTGGTTGCTGATTACAAGAACAGTCTGTATATCGGAAACCGCCCATATCACATTTCGAAAGGCAACATCATGGGCGTCGTTCCTGGCGCTATCCTAGGCGCTGGTATGGCGATTTTCTTGTCAGATTTGCTCGCAGATGGAACGATTGATTTGTTGGCTCCTCAAGCCAATGCGTTCGCTGGATTCACCGTGATGTTGGCTGAAGGACAAGGCAACCTCTCAGCTCTTATGATTGGATTTTTGCTTGGTGCATTTATCGAATGGGTCACTGGAATGGGGACCTCATTTGGCTTAGGCATGTACTTGCCAACTCCTTACACCTTCCCGATGATGATTGGTGGTGCGGGTCGTGATTGGTGGCAAGCCAAGCGCTTGGATCCGGCAGTCGACAAGATTCGTGAGCAGGAGGGCAACTCTGCAGCGGAGAAGAAGCGTGCTCTCATTCTTTTGACCACGTTCATGATTGCAGCAGGTGCACTCACTGGAGAGGCCTTCTTCGGTGTCGAGGCCGCAGTTCTTGCCGTGGTGGATGAATTGCCCGCAGTCGTCGACATATTTGGCAGTGCATACTGGATTGTCCGTCTTGTTGGATTCACAATCATCAACCTAATCATCTTCGGTGGGTTGTATACACTTTTCCGAAAAGCCGGAATTTTCGGGCAGCAACCAGCAGATGCCTGAGGTGAAGATATGGGTGATTCCCGGGCCACCCCGGTTCATGCTTGGGTCATCCTCAGTATCGCTGTTTTAGCGGTTTCAAGCGCAGGTGCGATTTTCAAAATGATGGGGGATATTAGCCCCATATTACGTGCATCTTGGCGCTTGCAAGCCACTTCAGTGGTTCTCTTTCCGTTGTTCGTTTGGCAAATGAGGACAACTGAATTCACTTGGCATAAATCGACGATTTGGATAGTTCTTGGCTCCGGTACTTGTCTTTGGATTCATTTTGCCAGTTGGGTTTGGTCTCTTGATCATACTTCCTTGACACACAGCCTGCTCTTTGTGACCGCGCATCCACTGATTATCGTCACCGGAATGTTTGCATTACGGATGAATCCTCACCGCTGGGAAATCTGGGGGGCGATTTTGGGGGTTTTGGGTGCGATAATCGCTGTCCAAGATGCAGGTTCAGGCGAGGTCACATTGCTCGGAGATGCAGCAGCATTCGTGGGTGCAATTGCAATTGTAGGCTATCTCGCAGCCGGACGTATATTGCGTGGAGAACAGCGTATGCCATTGTTTCTCTATGCCTTTCCTGTGACTGCAATTGCCAGCATTCAACTGAGTTTACACGCCATGGTATCTGAGGGGGCAACACTCGATTTAGCGGTTGTCGATTCATCATTGCTCGGCTGGTCCGATGGGGCTTGGATTTTGTTGGTTGGATACCTTGCAATCGGACCCGGTTTGGCCGGGCACACCGGCATTAATGCGAGTCTGCGCTGGTTACCTCCACTGGTCATCTCGGTCAGTGTAGTGTTTGAACCACTATTGGGGGGTTTTCTCGGATGGTTCTTGGGTGTAGAGTCAATTCCAGATCTATGGACTTGGATTGGGGGACCATTCATGATTGCCGGAATGTCTCTCGCGATTGTTGGGACAAACCACAGATTAAATCAAATGCAGGATTCAAACGCGAACGTTGAGGCATAGTTATGTCGTGGAGAGAACCGCTGTTTTTGACTAATGATGATGGCATAGAAGCATCAGGTTTGCAATATCTCATTCAGATTCTGCACCGAAGAGGACACCCCTTGGCCGTTCTGGCTCCTTCGCACGAGCAATCGGCTTCTGGAATGCGACTCACATTGAAAAACCCACTCGAATTTACAAACCGTGAAGACCTGATCTCAACACTCGATTTGGACCCCAATGGTCCACCAATTTACCTCTATAGTTTGAGTGGTTCACCATGCGATTGTACCATAGTTGCCATCACTCATGGTTTTGAAAATTGGGCACCTATGGTCCGCCCTCAACTGTGTGTGTCGGGTATCAACAGGGGGCCAAATATTTCCATCGATGTGATACATTCTGGAACAGTATCGGCAGCTAGGGAAGCAGCATTGTATGGTCTGCCGGCCATTGCGCTGAGTCTTGGGACCTATGCTCACGAAGAATATTCAATTGGTTCTTCTGTGATTCTTGAGTTGATTGATCGTGCACTGAAAGTCGCCGATGATGAGCCTGCAAATTTATTGCGAACACGGGGCAGCAAGCAAATTGATTGGAACCAACCTGAAATGGATATAGCAGAACGAATCAAATGTGCTTTCCGTAATGGTGACTTGATTCTTAATCTCAATACACCAGCAGAATGGAAAGGAGGTATTGAGACGGTGCCGTTGGGCGCACGATGGTATCATGGTGCGACTCAATTGTCAGACGATGGACGCTACTTTACTGTTGGAGCCGCATCGATTGAGGATGAACCACTCCCTCGTACCGATTGCTCGAGTTTGATGGAAGGAAAAGTAGTGATTTCACCGATGGCAACTTGGCCACAATCACATCCACTAAACGTCCCTGATTCAATTTTACAAGCCGCTTTGGTAGAAGATGCTGAGGGTTATCCTTCCTGGCTCAACTCTGATCTAAAACATGATGGATGATTGTAATACAGGCGTGACCTTGCAACCACTGTTTTCCGAGGGAGATTCGTAGTTCTTCATCGATACAATCCAAATCCGACTCTGAAAATGGTTGGTCATCGGATAAGATAAATCCCAATGGCCGTTGGATTTTTTTGATTTCTGAGATATCCTGGCCTTCAGCATCTAGCACAAAAGTCGAAACGCCCTCCTTACGCCATTCTGCAAGGGTCTGCTCAAGGGTGCCTCCGGAGTGATAAAACCCTGAATGCAATTCAGATTTCTGCCCAATTGCAGGCACAGGCTCCTTTAATGCTCGACCAATTTGGCCCGCGATTGCCCTTTCATCTGGATGTAAACCACGTACATTCTTTCCCTCAAAGAAAATTCTTCTCGCAGGCCCTGGTCCTCCGAGTAAGTGTAAGATGACTTGTGAATCATCTCGAATTCCATGAGATAAAAACAAGGCTGTATTGACTGCACGTGAAAGAACATCGAGTCGTCCCGATGAACCGGCTAAATCATTCAGATTGATTTTTCCAGAAGATGGGGCTCTGTGGCCGATGATTGCGAATCTGCGCAACATGCTCTCACATCGGCATATCCATGTCGTCCATGTCACTCATCATGCCCTTCATTTGGCGGCGTAGTTTTCGATTGCCCTTGATGCCCTTCATCATCTTTCGAGAGCGATTCCATTGAGCGAGCAATTCTCGTACATTCTTTTCCTTAACACCTGACCCTCGAGCGATTCTACGGATTCTCTCAGCCTTGAGGATGTTGGGTTCATTTTTTTCTTCTTCAGTCATCGAATCCATAATCACTCGGAATCGCTCCAAATTACCTTGCATTTCCTCTTTCTGTTTTCGATCCATGGCTCCGAGTCCACCGAAAAATGAGGAGGGTAAGTGCGAGACAATTTTGTCAATGGTTCCTATTTTTGACATCATTTCCATTTGTTTGTACATGTCATTCAATGTAAATCGACCGGACATCATCCGCTCTGTCAATCGCATCGCTTCTTCTTGATCAAGTGACTCTGGAGCAATATCAATCAATCCACGGATGTCTCCCATCCCGAGTAATCTAGAGATAAATCGGTCCGACTCAAATTTCTCTAGGTCTGCAACCTTCTCACCTTCTCCGATAAAGACAATCGGAGCCCCCGTGGTTGCAACAGCAGAAAGTGCTCCACCACCTCGGGCAGTACCATCTAGTTTGGATACGATGACACCAGACACACCCACCAAGTCATGGAAACCAGCTGCGACAGGTCCCGCGGCTTGACCGACTTGGGCATCGATAACGAGGAAGCGCTCAGTCGCATTGGCCACTTTGTGGATTCTTTCCAATTCAGCCTGCAACTCATCGTCCAATCGATCTCGCCCTGCAGTGTCGACGATGACGACATCTGCATTCCCTACTTTGGACAAACCGTTGCGAACGATTTCTTCGGCATTTTTGTTGTCAGGTTCCCCATAGACTTCAACCGACGAATCGGCGAGCAATTGCTTGAGTTGCTCGTAAGCCCCAGGTCGCTGAACGTCAGCCTCGATGACGGCGACCTTGACACCATGTCGTCGGCGCCACCATTCCGCTAACTTCGCCGTGGTAGTGGTTTTACCCTGACCGTAAAGTCCGACCATTAGAATCGTTTGATTATGAGGTCGAATTTCCCGAGGTGGCCCCAATAATCTGACCAGTTCGGTGTAGATGATATTCATCGCATGGGTTTGGAGATTTATCCCTGGAAGGGGTTCTTCCTCAATCATACGTTCTTCCAGTCGGGCAGTGATTTCCTTTGATTGTCGGACGTTGAAATCAGCTTCCAGGAGCGCGCGTCGAATGCTCTTCGATAACTCCTTCATTTCGGCTTCATCGAGTTTGCGCTTTCCCTTCAGACGACCGATGGCACCGAAGATCCCCGCCTTCAAGCCCTCAAGCGCCATCAGGTGGCCCTCTCGCTTTACTCGTAAGAACCCCACGGAGCGGCCCAAAGGGCCGGACAAGCCTAAGAAGGGGTTTGAGAGGAGAGTGGCGTGGTAGAGTTAGGCATCCCGCTCTGGCAACTTCAAGTTGTAACCTCAATCGGCATTCTTGGTGTTTGGATTGGTTGGCGTGGTGGGATGTCGAATATGATCGGCTTCTATGACCTGCCCACGGCTACACGCTTGCTTTTGTATGGATTCTTTGCAGGTGCTTTGTATCAGTTTTTGGCAGCCTCAATGGTTCTGGACCCAATATGGATGGGCACAGGACTCCCCATTGTTGAAGGATTTTTGCTGAGCCTCTCATTTTCTCTGCTCACAATGTTCTTACTCACTCGACAAGGTGTTCGCTTGCTAAATGGTCAGCCTACCGCGGGTTGGACTTTTGGCTTAGGTGTCGGATCCATGCTTGTCGTCCTATTGATTTACCGTTTGGTGACAACTTCAGGTGCTGGATTCTTGGTTTCAGGTTTTGGGATTTCAACCTTAATTTTCGGACTTATTTTAGCCGCAATTGTCCCTTGGTCGATGGCCATCATCGCTGCGTGGCAGGGATGGAACGCATTGGAAGGCCGTCGATTCAAGCCTGCATTCAAGGCTATGTTTCTGCATACAACTCTACTGTTTACCCTGGCAATCGGACTGAATTATCCATGGTTTTTACCGATTTTACCAGCGATGATTTTCATCGGTCAAAAGCGTGCAGATGACGTATGGCTGATTTCGGGTCTTTCGCCTCGAATGAAGCAGGAGTGGAAACGATTGCAGCGAACAGGTGTAGCCACAGGTGTTCGCTCTGTGGCCCCCGAAGAAGAGTCCGAATGATGCTGCGTCCCTACGGGACGCGCCAAGAACATTCAAGGTGCGCTTGATGCCAGTCGGTACAATGGCTCGCTGTCCATACTGTATGGCTGCTAACCCAGCCTCAGCCAGTATTTGCTACAGCTGTGGTCGCGTAATCCTTGGTGCAGGTGGTATGGCCATGCGACTTGAACCCAATATTCCTGGGGGCTACAAAGCTCAGGGGGCTCGGCGCGGCCCTCCCCCTGGGCTGAATGTTCGCCGAGGTGGAAAGCGTCGAGCGAAGAAAAAGAAGAGCAATTTACGCAGCATGATCTTGGTCATTGCAATCGCCTTTCTTTTCTTGTTCACTCCCGCCCAGGAACGGATTTCAACCCAATTGGAAAAGTGGCTTGATGATCTACTTGACGAATTTGGTCCTGCTAGGGAATATCCTGTGCATGCGGCCTATACTGTCGAGCGAAATATCCACTTGGTAAACCCTCACTCACAGGCTATATCGTTCAGTTATGAATTGCCCATTCCTGAGATACGAACAGATTTTGGCAATTCCGAGTTTGGATTTGAATCTGCAGATGGGACCCTCACCTATCCAGTTGTCACGCTTCAGGAAATTGCAGGCATGATGGCCAAGGTCGATGGCGGCAGTAATCATGTCATGATTCCACTGACGGAGGAATATCTTGGTTCAAGCGATGCCATACCGCTCAGTACTGGGACTGAAATTTTTTGGCCACCTGTGGGTCAAAATAATGGGCGATGCAGTGTGGACCGTTGCGCAATCTGGCAAGGCGACATACAATCAGGTCAAATGGTGACATTGGAAGTGACTTACGATGTCATTTCCACTTCCTTTTCATGGTGGGGTGGTGATAGAGCTCCATCAGAGGCCCCTCGGGCTACCGACGAACTATCCATTCATGCGGGCAATGATGGTACTTATGCGGACTATGATCGCCCCGGGAGGTTGGACTCCATGTATGATCAATTCGGGTCCGAAAAGCAGTGGTATGATCGCGACCCGGGTCCCAGTCAAAATTGGGCGGTAGATGGCGATAGCAATGTGGTTGTTGCGCTTGCAGATGAAATCGAGAGTAGCCTAAATCCTGAGGATGTCAACAGTCCCTATGCATTCGCACATGCCGCATTCATCAAAATTCGAGATTCCATTGTGTACAGTCAAGGGCTTTCTCCAGCACGTGGCGGGGCCGCCTGCATCGTAGATGAGAGGGGTGACTGTGATGAACAGTCGAATGCGTGGATGAGTTTACTCCGAACAAGAAACATTCCTGCTTGGTATGAATTTGGTCCCATGACTGACAGTCAATTCTCAGCCTGGGAACCTCATGCCTGGTCGAATGCTATTTTCCCATTGGATGAGCAGTGGTGTGTCGAGAAAGGAATCGATTTGACGACATGTTTTGTTGAAGGTGAAGTCGATGTTGTCAACAATCGTTGGCTCCTACATACGCCTACGACAATGACAGAGTGGATTGAGCAACCCAGTTTTGAGGGCGAAGCGAGTTATGATTTCTATAGACCACTGTCCATCGGTTGTGTTAATTGCTGGACAGAATCTTGGGAAACGATTGGAGAACCTGAAATCATGGGCGGCACATACCGCGTTCCAGTGCGGATTGGCGAGTGAGGAGTTAAGAGGGAGAGGAAGAGCCGAAAGGTTGCCGGAGGGACGCATATGCGCATTATCATCGGTGGTGCCGGGGAGGTCGGCAGAGGTGTGGCGAGAGCCCTTTACGACGAAGGACAAGACGTTGTCCTCATCGATACAGATCCCACTGCGATTAAAGAAGCACAGTCGATTGATGCGTTTGTTCTCATGGGTGATGTGTCTCGGAGAGATGCACTGAAAGAAGCTGGAATTCGAGATGCTCACGTGTACATTGCAGCAACGGGTAGCGACGAGCGAAATATGCTATCCTGTGCACTGGCCAGAGATTTGCTTGAAGAAGAATTACCCCTGGAGAAGTACCCTAATCGTCAACCTTTGCTTACCATTGCCCGAATCCATGATGGTGATCTGATTGCTGATGAAGAAGATCGCCTCTCCCGTTGGTCTGGAGTTGATGTGGCCATTTGCCCACATCAAGCCTCTATCGATCGATTGACAGCCGGTCTCAAATCATCCAGTCTAAGTGAAGTCTTGCCATTGGGAGGTGACGCGTGGATTCTTGAGGTAGAAGTGACCAATGAGTCTGAAAATCTGGCGAATTTCACATTGGGACAGGCTGAGGAAAATATCGATGGTCTACCGAAGGCCTTCACATTGTGTCGTAAGGGTCAACGTGCCTTTGTTCCAGATGAGCACACGGTAGTTAGTCCAGGTGACCGTTTGGTATTCGCCACCATCGGTGAACACACTTTCAAGCGTGTATCAAAAGCCGCTGGGCATGTAGAGCCCCCCTATCCCGAGGTACCAAGGGTTGCGATTTTTGGAGCCACTCAATTGGGTCGACAGTTGGCCATGAAGTATCTGAAAGAAGGCGCTTGGGTAACCGTTCTTGACGATCGGTTAGAAGCCGCTAATGAGTTGGTCGGCTCCTCGATTGGAGCCCATAAGCGCCTTGATGTGATTCATTGCAATCTAGGTGACCTGGATTTGATGCGAGAAATTGAACTCGCAGAACACGATATTGCCATTGCAACTTTAGGTGATGACAATGACAACATTGCAATCGCCATGCGAGCAGCAGATATCGGTGTCGAGAGAACTGGCCTCATTTTGGATGATTCAGCCTTGGCTAGAGTGGTTCGAAGAATTGGTTTGACGTATGCTGTCTCGGAGCGCAGAGTCGCGATTGATTCAATCCTAATGCAAGTCCATCGCCGTGTACCTGGACACTATCAATTGATGCCTTCAGTACCTGAAATTGTGGCAATGAGTGCGACAATATTTGACGGCCACAGTCGACTTGGACAAACGATTGAGAAGATTGAGCGTAAAGGCTCGTTCAGAATCGCTTTCGTCGAACGTGAAAATGCTGAAGGGTCACGCATGATGTTCCGTTCGAAATCGGATATGACTGTCAAGGTCGGCGATCGCCTTATTCTGTTCGCACAAGCAGACGATGTTGCGACAGTCGAGAAAATCTTGGAGCGCTAAAAATGCGATATGACGTCATCGGGTTGGTTGCAGGTTGGAGCTTAATCCTCCTGACAATCCCCCTCACGATTAGTGTAGTTATCGGCTCCATCATGGGCGACGAGACGACAATTCTAGTGTGGTCATTTGTGCCTCCAATCGCGTTTTGTGCGATAGCGGGAGGTACATTGGTTCGCATGGGTTCTCGTCGTGATTCTGCAGAACGACTACGCGACAGAGAAGCGGTTGCAGCAGTCGCCCTATCTTGGCCACTAATCGTTGCTGTTGGAGCCCTACCCTACTGGTTTGGACCTACATTTCATGGGCCAATAACTTGGGATGGAGATGGTGGGACACTGTATGAAATTCTAGGTGGAATGATTCGAGGTTGGTTTGAGTCAATGTCGGGATTCACTACGAGTGGTGCAACGACGATTGACCCCAGTGTTTCTCCACGTTGTGAAATGGTTGACGATTGTATCGCCAGTCAACCGTATGCGATTCTGTTTTGGAGATCATCAACACAGTGGTTGGGCGGCATGGGAATTATCATGCTTGGGATGTTGCTCCTCAGTCGTGCTTTGGGTGGTGGCATGTCCATTGCGAGAGCCGAACTGACGGGGCCGTCTTTGAGTCGACTCCGACCACGTTTGCAGGAGACAGCGAAGGCCCTTTGGGGAATTTACATCGGATTCACATTTTTGGAATTCTTGCTGTTATTCGTTTGGGCTGATTTGACCTGGTTCAATGCAATCAATTACGCCTTGACGACGATGCCTTCAGGAGGATTTGGAACCACAGATGGTGGTGTCATGGATTTTGATAGTGCACGTGTTGAAGGGATCATCATCTTCTTCATGGTCGCTACAGGCATCAACTTCAGTTTGTTTCATTTCCTGTTGTTGAAGGAATACACGAAGGTTGTGAACGATCAGGAACTTCGAGTCTATTTGATGGTCTTAATCGGTGCATGGGCCATTTTCACACTGAATCTCGTGCACAGCGCCGGTTGGCAATGGGGCGAGGCCATGCGACACGGGGCTTTCCAAGCCGCAGCGATTGGGACATCTACCGGTTACGCAAGCTCTGATTTTGCCAGTTGGCCTGTCCTCTCACTGTTCGTTTTGTTGTTCCTGATGGTCGTAGGTGCATCAGCCGGATCGACCAGTGGTGGCCTGAAAATCCTACGTTTGCGATTGGCATTTGGATTGGCCCGCAGAGAAATTCATCGTATGGTTCAACCCAGAGCCATTGTCGCGGTTCGAATGAATGGTGAAGTTGTTGAAGATTCGAGAATGTGGGTTGTGATTGGAATGCTTTCAACTTGGGCTGCATTGGCGATGATTAGTACGGTTTTGCTCGCCTTTTTCGAACCTACTCACTCATTGGAAACCATCCTATCTGTCATTTTCGCGGCCTTGGGTAATACCGGACCTGCTTTGGGTGCTTTCGGTCCTACATCGACATGGGCAGGACTCAATTGGTACTCATTACTGTATACTTCCGGACTCATGTGGGCGGGTCGATTGGAGTTGCTAACTGTGCTTGTCTTATTCCACCCCCGCACATGGCGCACGGAAAAACCGAAAGCGGACTAAAAGAAATCAAGCGATTTCTGTGCCGAATTTCGTTCAGGTTCTCCCGCTTCGATTTCATCAGAAATTTCGCCGAGACTTTCTTGGATTCCAGGTGATTCTTCGACGATTTGTATTTCATCATATCTCAAAGCGAGAGCTTTACTCGATTTTAGACTTGATCTCAGGCCATGCAATGCGAGATGGTCACTAGAAGAGAGTCCTAGAGCCAATGAGATGTCAAAGTTCTCTGGATCGCCATCAAGCCCATCGCTAGAAATCGCTCGGAGTGCAGGCCATAACTCCTCCCGAACAGCGACTTCGCTAGCACCACAAGTTCCCGCCAAGCACTCTACAATCGAAGATCGCCGCCATGCCTCATTACCACGTCTCAGGAAGGATGGAAATTGCAATGAAAAACGCTGAGAGCGTTCTTCTTGAGAGGCTACGCTGGCTGCAAGTGAACCTAAGTTTCCGCCCCAGTAGGTGGAACGATACGCGAGATTGGAAAATCTAACGAAAAGTGATTTTGAGGCAATTGAGAGAGTTTTGGATGCTCGTGCCCAACTTTCCGGCTGTCGCATTACAGAGGCATTATTCCATGAGACCCACGCGACGAGTTCATCCGGTGTCTTGTCCAAAATGAGCGAAATATTTGCAGCATCGCCAGCTTTGTTGGTACGATACAGCTTTTCTAAGCCTGGGAACAAATCGATTTGTTGATCTCTTTGTCCCATTTCAATTTGGTCGAGAACGGCTTGGATGTCGATGTGGGTTGGAGATGTCGCACATATGGCCTGTAGGTCTCGGACCAATGCACGAATGTCGCCGGGGTTGGATGCAACCAATTGTTCAATAGCGGACATGTCTGCACTAATTCCTTCAGAAATGAGTACACGATTTGCAATCCGACGGAGTGCGCTTTCAGATACGCGTTTGAATTCAATAATTTCAACCAGTCGAGCGAATCGATCTCGGGTAGAACGCCATTGAGAATTTCGCCCCCACAATCTCATGGCATCATTGCAGGTCAGTAGTATGGGCTGCTTGGTTTCACTCAGAAGTTTGAGCAATTCCGCTTTTCCACCACTGTCTCCTTTCAGTTTTTCCTTGAAATCGTCATCCTCAATTCGTGATGATAATGTGGCCTGAATTCGTTGTTCGCTAACTTGTCGATACGTACCAGAGATGTGATCGACTTCGTCCAATAAAATCAGTGTCCTCCGATTTTGAGTCGCATTGAAACTACCATCCATGTTGAAGGTGAAATGATTTGCACTCCCTGTCGAGGCCCGTCGGATGGCTGCTGCATTGCGTTGGTCACTCGCATTCAATTCTACAACATTCCAACCCATGTCATTAGCAATCGCAGTTGCGAGACTCGTTTTGCCAACTCCAGGTGGGCCTGTGAGTAACAAGCCGCGTTTACTGGGGATGCCACTTTCCCAAGATGTGAGCCAGTTTCGAATGCGTTTTCTCTGTGTATCATTGCCCTCTAATTCTTTTGAATTGCTGGGACGATAACGCTCAGTCCAGTCTTCCACTAATTCTGGATGAGCCATAATACCTGACGAACATCGGCAACCTTTGAACATTGACAATCAGAACATCGATTCAAGTTCCTCAGATGTCAAATGTGATGAGAGTTGATCCACAGGAATACGGATTTGCGCTCCATCATCTCGCCGTCGCACTGTTACTGTACCGGATTCCAGACTTTCGTGGTCAATCGTAATCGCCCAAGGAACACCGATTTCATCGGCTCGAGCGTAACGTCGTCCAATTGAACCTGAACCATCGTAGTAAGAAATCAATTGGCGCACGGAACAAATTTTCTGATGAATTCGCATCGCCATCTCTTCCAAACCGTCTTTTTCCATGAGAGGGAGAATCGCAACATCGATGGGTGCAACACGTGGTCGTAGCCGGAGTACAGTATAGGCCCCATCATCACCTTTGCCGGATTCATCAAAGGCGTGGTCAAGTATGTGCCACAAAATGCGGTCAATTCCGAACGCTGGTTCAACAACATGTGGTAAGAACCACTCCCCGTGTTCTGTTGACTGGATGTGTTTCTCCTCATACATGCCTGCCTGAATGGTAACCGTAGAACCATTATCTAAATCCAATTCAAATGGAGGGCTAGGACCTGGTGCATCGATCTTTCCAAGAGCATCATGTACTTTGCCTGCATTGGCACGAAATGCTGGACCAATGACTGAACCTACTCCGGACAAGACGGTTTTATCGACAGACTTCGGTACATCATATGGTCGCCATGCGCGTAGGTTCTTATCTCCGGTCGCAGATTCATGAGCCTGCAAATCAAAACACCCCCGGTGTGCAATTCCAACACACTCGATCCAACCGTACGACCCATAGATCTCAGCATCCCAACAATCGGTTGCATAATGAGCCATTTCAGTGCCTTCATGCTGACGAAATCGAATTTTTTCTGGGTCGATTCCAACACTCACAAGAAAGCTCCAAGTTCGGGCCATGAACCAAGCAACCGTCGGATGGCGGATCACATTCTTTTGCGCCGCTTCGCCGGGTACCATTTGCACTGGTTCGCCATGTTCGGGGTCCGGTACCAAATTGAATAACGTCGATGTCCATGGTGTGAAATCATGCTCTATCTCGACAGCAGGATCGATGAAATATTCCAACTCCGCCATGTTGAATTCTCGAAGTCGGATCATTCCTTGTCGAGGGCTGATTTCGTTGCGGTATCCTTTGCCGGTCTGTACCGCACCGAATGGGAGACGATTGCGAAAGTGCCGGTATAGTGCCGGGTAGAGCATGAACATGCCCTGTGCTGTTTCTGGTCGCATGTAGGCCGTTCTACCCCCTTTCATAGCACCAATCCGAGTATCAAACATCAAATTCATTGGGCGTGCATCGTTCCAATCTTGGCTACCGCAGGTTGGACATTCGATTGCATGCTCGGCAATCAGCTGATCCAACTGCTCTGAGGTAAGAATATCGGGGTTAGGGTGATTTTGAGCAACCAAATGATCACTCCGAAAAGCACCTGAGCAAGCCTTGCATTCTGACATGTAGTCGTTGAATTCACCGACATGTCCGCTGGCAATTAGCACAGATTCGGGGGTGATTGTAGGGCTGTCAATCTCCACAATATCACCTTGTGAAGTCCAATGTTCAACCCAAGAGTCGACCAGTCGCCTCCGTAATCTTCCGCCCACGGGTCCGAAATCATAGAGCCCAGCAACACCACCGTGGATCTCGAATGCGGGTAGAATTATTCCACGACGCTTGAGCATGCTTGTCAGTCGCTCAAGTCGCGCATTTGCATCGCTCATCAATACGTCGCGTGCGAATCAGTCACATCAAGCAATCGGAAAAACGGCATAGTTCATTCTTGTTGTGTGGCCCAATTTCTGAAATTTACAGGCATAAAAAATAGCCATTTAGCGAATCGTTGATATACTGCTCCGTTACCCTAACAACCCGTTAATAGGAGGAATTCTCTTGGCTGATACAGTATACCTAGATTCTCTCGAAGATTCCGAGGTATTGCTGTCGAAGTTATCACAACCGGTTCGCGATTGGTTCAAAGATAAATTTCCCGATTTCACAGACCCCCAAAAGATGGCGATTCCTTCAATCGTGGATGGTGAGCATTTGCTACTATGCTCTCCTACAGGTTCAGGAAAGACTCTGACAGCATTTCTCTCGATTATCGATAAGTTGGTTCGGCTTGCAATGGATGGGAACTTGGAGAAACAAGTGTACTGTGTTTACATTTCACCAATCAAGGCACTTGCCAATGATATTCAGCGCAATCTTATTGGCCCACTGACTGAAATTAAGGAGCGATTTTTACCTGGACGTGCGCAGGAAATCAAAGTTGGTTTGCGTACGGGAGATACTCCACAATCCGAGCGACAAAAAATGCTCAGAAACCCCCCCCACATCTTGATCACAACACCAGAATCTCTTGGTTTGGCATTGGCATCGAAAAAATTCAGGCCATTGATGAATGATTTACAGTGGATTATCATCGATGAAATGCACTCCTTGGTTCCGACCAAGAGAGGCACACACTTGGCGCTTACAATGGCTCTTCTCGACACATTGATTGCTAATCCGGTTCAGAGGCTGGGAATTTCAGCCACGATGGAACCCCTTGAAGAGGTGGCTAAGTTTCTCGTCCCTGTCAAGGCAGACGATCGAGAAACTGAGGGGGGTGCTCCAATCCCCAAATTCGATGATGAAGAGTCGTCTACAGTTCACATCGCGAAGGTTAGTGGCGCGAGAGAGTTGGATTTGGATATTATCTTACCACATCCGAAATTCAGCGAAGTTCCCGTCAAGAAATTATTGGATCACAACGTCGACATCATCAAAGATCTCGTCGAAGCACACACAACAACTCTTGTCTTTGCAAATACTCGACAGATGACTGAAATCATCACGCAAAAACTGCGTGTCCTTGGTTTAGCCGGCGTTGAGGGGCACCATGGTTCAATGGATAAACAAATCCGCCTTGAAGTGGAAAGAAAACTGAAACGTGGTGAATTGCGTTGCTGTGTGTCCTCGTCCTCCCTTGAAATGGGAATCGATATTGGCAGCGTGGACATGGTCATTCAACTAGGGTCGCCTGGTTCTATTGCAACCGCACTTCAGAGAATCGGAAGAGCCGGGCACCATGTCGGGGGCATTCCTCGTGCTCGATTTTTACCAACTTCTTCACATGATTTGCTTGAGTTGGTTGCTCTTCAAGGGGCGATTATGTCGGGTGATATGGATCACTTGCGTTTTCCCAAAAACTGTCTTGATGTTCTCGCTCAGTTTATCATCGGGTTGACCATTTGTGGGGAAATAGACATGGATGAGGCCTATGCTATCATCACCTCAGCATATCCCTATCGAAGTCTCTCATACGATGATTACATCGAAGTCCTCGATTTATTGGAAGATGAACGCCGTGTTTGGGTGGACTGGGAAGAAAATATCATCGGTAAACGAGGTTATTCACAGATGATCTACTACACGAATATTGGTACCATTGCACCGGATAACAATTATCTTGTTTTCAGTGCAGATGGAACGATGATTGGCCAACTTTCCTCGTCATTCGTCCAAAATATTCGCCCAGGGGATGTATTTTTGTTGGGTGGTTCGACTTATCGTGTTCACCGAATTCAAGCCAGTCGGGTCAGTGTGACTCCAGTGACAGGATATCGACCAACAGTCCCCTCATGGTCTGGTGAAGCCATGAGTCGAACCCGCGAACTCTCACAATCCGTTCTCAAGTTGCTAAATGCGTCGATTACAGCGATTCGTCGAGGGCGTGACCCACGGCTCCTACTCTCCAATGCATATGGGCTATCACAACCGGTTGCTGAATCCCTTGCGCGCTTTTTGGAAGAGCATGCCGTTGAATCAATCCAAGTGCCTAGTCCTGACAAGATTATGATTGAACAGATCATGAATTCTCCTGTCCCTACCTACATCATCACCACATGCCGTGGTCGTGCTTTCAACATGGCGATGGGGTACTTCATGGCAGGTTTGTGTGACATGCACAATATCCATGTTGTCGAAATGTCATTCGACGAGAATTCTTTCCTCTTCAAGACAGGCCAGGAAATTGATACCAAGGAAATTCATTCTCTATTCAAAGACAATCAGCGAGACTCCGTTTTGCAGCGATACCTCTTGGATAGTCAATTGTTCGCAAAACGGTTCAGAGAGGTTTCGGGTCGCTCACTCATCGTACCACGTCGTATCGGTGCTGATGAGGTCAGCCCCAAGCAATTCCAGCAAAAATCGGAGAAAGTCTTCAGAGAGCATCGACAGCATGCTGATAGTTTGTTAATTCGAGAGGCACAAAACGAGATTTTCCATACCGATTTAGACATGGAAGATTTGGAAAATTTTGTCAATCGTATGGACGAGGAAGGCGTTCGAATCGTCCACTCTCGGGTCACTCTGCCAAGCGCTTTGGGCATGAATCTCTACATGGCGGCCTTTGAAGATCTACTCAGTATGCGTACACGAGCCTACCTCGTCAAGGATATCGATCCTGAAATCTTACGACGCTTGTTAGGTGGTCGTTCTCGAGCCACAGATTTGGATGCACAATCATTGGATCGATATTTCCAAAGTAAAGTGAGCATCCCCACAGATTCTGAAGGATTACTGCGTCTAATGGAAAAGGGTGGGGGCTTGCATCCAGACCTGAAGAACCCGCTATATCAGGAAAAATTATCGGAGGTCCCATACGATACTGTTCACAATTGGGTTGTGGAATTGGCCGCATCCGGTGCAATCACAAAGATTCGCAAAACGGGTATGTCCGAGGTCGATGACAAGTGGTATTCCATGCGCATGGCCGAAGTTCATGGCACGCTGGGTGTTCTTTCGAACAAAGGTGCAGGTGAGATGGAAGACTTACGCGAATTGTACACGGGTGGTTTGAGTTTTGAAATTGCAGACGCATTCAGCGAGGCCGAACCCACTTCTTGGGGTGAATCTAAACTCATGGATCCCCATGAGGCCTTGCGAATCAAAATTGTCGACATGCTTGGCAGTGAGGGCCCGAAAACACTAGCTGCACTTTCCGAGAGACTTCCCTTTCCCAATGCACAAATCGAGTCGATTTTGCATGAGTTGGAAGTTCGGAATATTGTTTCGATTGGATTCTTCAAGCAAACTGAGGAGGGTGAATTTATCCTACGGGTTGATGAGCATATCATCACCGGTGGTGAAGACAATGTTATCGAGTATCGTGATCTGCAAAATCTACTGCTTGCAAAATCATTCAAAGCTTATCCTGATGCGCTGACAGCACTGAATGAAGGACATGTGATGTTTGCAAAGATGCAGGAACTGCTAGGTCGGATTCAGGATTTCAGATTCGCCGATTGGAAAGACATGAAACATGATTCAGACATCGTCATGGGTAGACTCTTACATTCACGCGTGGGATATACAACAAAATCCATGATTCCCATGCTCTTAGGCCTGCGTCCTGAACCATGGTTTTCAGAAATGGATCAAGAACTGATCGAATATATTCCTCATGATGAGAATGTAGAACGTACAGAAATCATCGGTCACCTACCTCGGGGTGATGAGTTCAAGCACGTTCAGCGTGATGCCAGAAACTCTCTTTCCAATATGGAACGGCAGATGGTCTTCGTCAAGCAATTTGAAGAATTAATTGACCGAAAGCGCTCACTATCGTTGTTCCATCGTGTTCACGATGTTTACGAACCGATGGATTTTGAGGATGCACTGGAAGAGTTAATTCGGCGCATTGGTCCGATCAAATTACATTCGCTACGACTATTCGTTAGCCATCCCGTCGAATTACTCGCCGAAGTTCTTCGTGACTTGGAAGGGAAGAATCGAATCACACGCGTTACGGCTTTACAACCCGACCCGACAGACTTCTTCTGTGTCCCTGATGATGCAGAGCAATTGAACCGTCCGAAGCGTGAAGATCGCACCTTACGTATTCTATCGCAATCCGATCCGTTTTGCTCAAGATTCATCCAAGAAGTGCGGTATGTACTGAAGCAGGGTTGGTATTATCCAGTATTCAAGGGCGTAGATCCCGTGGGTCGAATTTTGATGTTCAAGGTCAATGATTACTTGGAGATAAAAGACGTTCACATCCCACACGCTTATCTTGATGAATTTGCAATTGTTTTTGAGAATCTGCTCGACAACTACAAGGATACTCTGGTCGATGTTTCTGTACTTCATGCGTTCAATGGTGAACCCATCCATGATTGCGACGAAAATATTCAGAAAATTGTTGCTGATTTAGGCTTCCGTTCAATGGGTGATAATCAGCGTTATATCCGTGGTGGAGTGGTTGATCCTCGACCACGTTCACTCGCCATTCGTTCGCTCTTCCACTACCATCGACTTCATCAAGATACACGCTCTGAAAACGAAACACTCGCGATTGACCAAATCTCTGAAATACGCGATGACTTCGCTCTAAGAGGTCGTTGCGAGACCTATCGGGTCGATCTAAAATCAATGGCGGCTAGCCAACAATTGCATCTCGGTACCAATCTTCGCAATCATCAAGTTTGGGCGCCGTACAAACACTTCCAAAGGTTGTTGAAAATGCGTGGAATCGATCCGGATGAAGATTTACTGGATGTATTGGATTTCTTTTCCGGTCACTCTGATCCGAAAGTATTCATGGATCGATACGCAATGAAACGTGCTGCATTCAGAAAATTGGTTCAACCACTCATTCGTTCTGGACATTTGGTCCAAGATTACCGTGGTGGATTTAAGACCGTTCACAAGATTGAACATGAAGAATCATGGGAAGTCAAGCGAGAGTACTTGCGTGAGATGATCGAACAATTCCCTGTCCTAACATTGAAGCAGTTGGAGAAATTGGCAGGCAGTCCATTCAAGCCTGAACAGTTGTCCAGTGTATTGCACGAATTTGAGGAGGAGGGGCACTTGATTAAGGGATTCCTCATCGATGATTTACATGAGGTTTGCTGGGGGCGAAAGGAGTTGTTGGAAAAGGCCGATCAAATTCCTCAGATGCGTGACTTTGTTCTCCCTCCATCGGATCCGCTGCTACCGTATTTCCAGTCTCTTCTTCGTGAACGATTTGGTTACGGTAGTGCTTACATGGTGTTCTGGAACGAGGAACCCATTGCAGCTTTCAAAGCCAATACTCGCAATGATGTCATTGAAGTCACCGACTTCGTAGGTGATTCAGAGAAAGAAAAAGAAGCCCTAAGAGTCATGAAGGAATTCGCATGGGAACACAACATGCCTCTGAAAGGCAAAGTTCTCGATCGCCTAAAATCACGTTGATTTGGGTTTCAATTGTAGCCCGAAGAAACTGAAGAATGGGTCCAATACATCGATTACATGACGATGTAGTTTGGGCAGTAGATCAAACAATACTATCGCCATCAAGAACATTGCAGCCAGGCTAATGAATTTAGCAGCATATGCATGACTGAAATCGAAGATATTCATGCCATTCCAATCCCATACACCGTTGTATTCAATGTGCAGCCAAATAATGCCAGCATTTCGAAATATGTTGAGGATATGGATTAGAGGAATGATTAGCACCATTGCACGTAAACGTCGGCGCCATGATGCATTTTGAACAGCCACAACTGCTCCGACAAAGACAATCATCGACTGCAACGCACTGCAGCCCAATACAAATCCGATGTTTACCGGCTCTCCATCAGCAAATTCCATGGGTACGTAGAATCCTCCCTCACCTAGTGTATCGGTTAGAATCCAGCGGCTTCCACTCCATTCTTGCCAAGTCACATGTGCAGTGGAACCGCCCAAATCCACCATCATTTGTCCCAGGTGCACATCGCCAGCCCCACTCCACTGCAAGAACAGAGATGTATTCCATGCAGTGAACCAAACCACTCCAGCATTCAAGAGAGGTATGTGTTGGATGGCAAGATATGGCATGGCTGACCAAAAGACGGCTCCTCGCAACCAATCTACTGACTCGAGGGTTCTGTTCTGTCGAATCAATATCGCTTCCCATCCGCCGTATGCAATGCATACTGGCAAGGCCGCAATCGACATGAAAATCAAAACGGGATCTGCGACGTCAAAATAGTGGTCTGCGCCGAGGTAGAAGTATACTCCAACACAAACCCATCCCGGTGGTGCCAACCATTTTGTCCAATTTTTCTCAGCATGGAATGCAGTTCCCAAGCTAATCAAACCCACCACCACAATGAGTAAATTGGTTTGGCCCAAATCAAGTCCAAACAAACCGCCAAACTCCCCGACTCCAAGGTCGATGACGTCTGCCATTGGTCGTCTCAGGTCGGCAAGTCACATATAGGCTCGCCACGACGCCACCATGAGTCGCATGCCCGATGATGCGTTTGATTTCAGCGAGTTCATGGACTCGTATATTGACGACTTGTCCCGTGCACTGCATGCACTTGACCGTGATTCTGTCGGTATGTTGTATTCAGAGATGCTTCGGGTCATGGAGACTGGAGGTAAAGTACATTTCATTGGCAATGGGGGTTCCGCAGCAACACCAAGCCACAGTGCCGGTGACTGGAGCAAAGAATTGGGTCTACCAACCATTGCACATACAGATAACATCGCTTCACTGACCGCATGGGCAAACGATACCTCTTATGCCAATATCTTTGTCGGACAATTGCAAACTTGGCTGAATCCTGGTGATTTGGTCGTCGGCTACTCTGGTAGTGGCAACTCTTCCAACGTAATCAACGGAATGACCTATGCAAATGAGAATGGTGCTCGAACCGTTGGAATTACTGGAAATTACAAGTCAGGCGGAGGCGGTGTACTGGCCGAAATATCAGACATTTGCATTGTTTGTGATACGACTTCCATGGAGAGAATCGAAGATTTACAACTCATCATTAATCACATCGTCAAAGAAGCGGTCAAGGCAAGCCGAGGTTTGCCCAGTCATTCGTGAGGCTTGATTATGCAATTGCCGGGCAGACACAAATCTGCAATCGATGCTCCAGTTGAGAGTCTTGAAGGCTGGGATGGTTCGATTGCATACCTCGATCGTGATGGGGTACTAAACGTTGGGCGCGAAGATTACGTCAAATCCGTCGATGAGGTTGTGATGCTTCCAGGTGCAGGCCATGCGGTCGCAGCACTACGTGAAGCAGGTTTCAGAATCGTCATTGTGACCAATCAATCGCCTGTGAATCGCGGAGTGTTTAGTCATGGGGATCTGGAACTGATGAATCAAGCAGTTCTTGACGGATTGCTTGAAGAAAACGCAGATGCCCACGTCGATGTTGTACTGTATTCACCGTATGCACCTTGGGAACAAAGTCCAGTTCGTAAGCCGGGAGCTGGAATGCTTCAGGTTGGCCGACAATTGCTAAGTGAATTGGAACTTGAAGTGAAGCATCACAGTGCCCAGTTGGGATATCGACATCACGAGGGGCGCTCATTCATGGCCGGAGATCGGGATGCGGATATGGGAGCGGCTTACCAGCATGGTGTTCGTGGTTTCCGAGTAAATCCGAGCATTGGTTTGGTCGGCATTTTAGAGCGTGCTCTAAACGACGATGACGAGGGTGATGCTCTGGAAATATGAACGTCGAGGTTCCCTCGACATTCTGGGTTGGCTTAGACGACACCGATGAACGTGAGCATGGATGCACAACCCACGATTTCAATGACCTATTGGTCACATTGTCGAAGTCCGGCATGGAAATTGATGACGCACGCTTGGTGCGCTTGTGGCCGTTTGCACCACAGCGTACTCGTGGAAATGCAGCACTTGCAGCAGCTGTCAAATGTGATGATATAATTCACTTGGAGGAAATATTACAGCAGTGGTTTGAATCTAAGTACAGCTCAGTGATTGCCCAATCTGAACCCCATTCAGCTCAGCCAACATTGGTATTGGTACGCGACCAATTACCTGAAGTATTGTATTGGGAAACCGTTAGAGAATATGTTGATTTGGAAGACCGAACGTACCACTTGGCTTCTCTATATCACCGTATTTGGAGTACAGATGCAGGGTGTGCGGGTTTAATTGGAGCCACAGCAGCGATTGCTTGGCGTGGCCACAATGATTGGACATGGGAATGTACTGCTTGGAGAAATGAGGGTGGTGTGCGAAATGTACCAGGGAAGTCCGTCGCTGAGATGGCAGAAAAATTTCCTGGGACAATCCTGAACCGTGACCCAAATCTCAAGCGCAGCTTAATTGCTCCCAGAACTCCTTGCCCCGTACTCTACGGGATTCGTGGCGAAGAACAATCCGACGTACTCAGTGCACACAATTTCCTACAGGATTTTCCCGTCGAGCAATCGACTTCATATCGCGTTTTTCGAACCAATCAAGCCACCGATGATCACTTGGAAGCATTCCATGATTCAACAGTAGCCAGCATCCAAATCATGACAGGTGGCCACGTCGAAATTCATGCCGGTGTAACACTGTTGGCTTTTTCTCAAGGTGGTGAAATCAACAAATTAGCTCAGACATTGAAAGAAGGTGATCAAATTCGTTGGTTCGGTTTGTCAGGGCCTGATGGGACATACCATCTTGAAAAATTGAAACTCACCTATGGTCAAAGAAATCACAGACGGCCCCTGTGTTCATGCGGTTCTCGGTACAAATCTAAGGGGGCAAACCAGAAACTGAAGTGTCCCAGTTGCGAATCAACTGTAGATAATCAATGGGATTTTGATGTGGTTCATTCGGATTGGAAAGAACCTCCACCATCGTATCGCAGACACCTTTCAAAGCCACTCGGACGAATCGGTAAGTCTGAATGCTGAGTGGTAATCGTAAGTTTATGGCCGATACGACTGAACTGGGTACAATCGCGATGATTGTAATTACGCTTGGATTGATTTTCTTCATCTGGCGCCTACGCAATCGAAACCTTGCGCTTATTCAGGATGAACCCGCAATCGCCGGCCAAGACGAGCTAAGTGGCGGTGCAATCGACCCTTCAAAGTTTGATGAACCGGATGATGATGCACTGGATCAAATGCAAGACTTGCTGGAAAAGGCTGCAGAATCACAAGGTCTCAGTTACGAAGAGTGAATCCGCCGTCCCCTAACACGAATTCAATTTTAGCATCCAGCGTGTGCAATTCTCTACGCATTGGCTCGAGTTGACTGCGATGGAGAAACCAGGTTTCATCCAACTCTAACTTTCGTGCCTTCCAACCGCCTGCGTTAGCATCCTCATATGCAGATGAAATTGCCAAGAGCGGGACATTACGTTTTGACGTTTCCTTGAACAAACTCAGCATCGACTTCTGTACAGTTGACTTGGGTCTCCCTGTTTTGTCAGTCCAATCATCAACTACAACCAGTGCGATATTATTCAAAACCCGTAGCAGGGCGGTCGCAGATTGGACACCTTGTTCCGTTTGCTCCCCCACAGCAATAAGATGCATTTTCGAAACCGCAGCGGGGCTGATTTCTGCAAACAACTGACCAAACCGATCTCCATCAGGCATTTCCTGGCAAATCCATACCACATGTTTGTTGTCACGAAGCACTTCTCTAGCCATTTGTAAACCAACGGTTGTTCCACCACAACCTCCCTCGACAGCGAGGTGGACCCCACCGGTGATGATAGGCAGCATGATCTTGCGTCTGGACCGAGGTTATTGAGGAGTGTGGCGACACAAGCGATATACGATGGACTGCAAGTCGGCTTGCATGGCCAAGGGTAAGTCCTCCGATGAGGGTGAGTTCAACCTCGACAACTTGGAGCGTATTCCACGTCGAGATTTGCCATACTTCGATGAGCAACCCGATGAGGTTGGATTAATTTCGGGTATGACGAATAGTGGCGGTATCTTTCGTGTTGCATTTTTGGATACCAACCAATTTGGGCCGCATGCCATGATTGTAATGCTGTTTGGATTTGCAGCCATCACAGGCGGCATCCTATTTTTGCTGGCTTCGGCTTAATCCGATGCGATCGCTGAACGCGCCAAAGCAACCGCTTCATCGACCAATTCTCCCGAGACTCCAATATGGTTCGCGGGATTGAACATCGCTTCGATTTGTTCGACGGTGAAGCGACTAGTAATGTCCTCAAGATTAACGCAAATTTCTCGAAGATGAATGCCCTGAGAAATGCAGTTCATACTCGCGGTACGCAAGATTTCGTGCGCTTCGTCTCTGGGAATGCCTCCATCGACCAACTCAATCATCACTTTTTCTGCCATGACCAATCCGTTTTGACGCTCAATATTGGCTAACATGTTCTTGGTATCGACTACACATTTGGCCATGACTCGATCGCATTTTGCCATTACATCATCCAATAAGATGGCTGCATGGGACAGGGTAAATCGCTCAGCACTACTATTCGCCAAATCACGCTCATGCCAAAGAAGCGCGTTTTCGTATGAAGGCACAATAAATGAGCGAACGATTCGCGCCAATCCACAGGCATTTTCTGCTGTAATAGGATTGCGTTTATGTGCCATGGTACTGCTGCCCACTTGTTTCTCGGTATCGAACCATTCACCGACTTCAGCAATTTCGCTGCGTTGTAAGTTACGAATTTCCTGCAATAATTTCTCCACACTCGTGGCTACATTGGCCATCCATGACACCCATTCAATGTAGCGGTCTCGACCCACCACTTGTGTCGTCACCGTTGGCACACTTAATTCGAGGTGCGTTAGGATGAGTCGCTGCAACTCACGAGCATTTTCACCTTGAGCAGCACCGGTTCCAACCGCACCGAGGAACTTCCCGACACAAATCCTGTCACGAATCTCATCAAGGCGGACCAAATGCCTGCGGAATTCATCCAAGAATACAGCAATTTTCAAACCAAATGTGATTGGAACGGCTGCTTGACCATGCGTGCGTCCGAGCATGACAGTATCTCTCTCGCGCTCAGCGAGTTCTGCTAGTGTACCAATCAGAGTCACCAATATTTCTCGGTGTATCTGCACACTATCCTTAATCTGTAGACCAACAGCAGTATCGACAATATCGTTGCTCGTGGCACCCAAGTGAATGCACCATCCAGCTTCCCCTGCCGCTTCAGCCATGGCCTTGGTCAAAGCCATGATGTCGTGACGAGTTTCCCTCTCAATTTCATCGACCCTTTCTGCCGTTACAGTTTCAGGGTTTGAGATTGACGCAACGGTTGCATAGTGTTCATCTGAAACACGCCCAAGTTGGTTGTGTGCCCAAATCAATGCTCGTTCAACTTCCAATTGTCGTGCATGACGTCCATCTTGACTCCAAATTGCTTTAATGGCGTCTCTTCCATATCGATAATCAAGTGGACTTACGGGCATGATAGCACCTGTTTGAGGGGCAATGCGGTTTGGTTTTGAGTGTGCCGCAATACCTCCCTTAATCCTCACACCAATTCCGCAGCCCAAATATCTAGCCATCCGCGACGGCCGGTCCAATGAGGTGTTTGCTGGGTTTGAATTCGTCTATTCATCCACGGTGCATCTAACACCGCCGTTTCAAATTCTCCACCCTCACCATCGATGTTGAATCGATATTTCTTTGACAGTTGTTCAAGTTCCAGGAGGTTATCTTGATCTAAAATCCGCCCGAGCCATTCTTCACCCAAACCATCGGATGTGACTGAAGTCATCATAATCTTGTGATTGTGATTAACCAAATCATGCATGTGTGAGATACAGTCATGATGCCATAGTGGGCAGAACGACTTGATGCCTAATCGATGGCACATCCGCTCAATCCGCGTCTTTTGGTAGTCACTCCTGAGTGCACCAACAACCAATCCATCAATCGGTTCATTAGGACGTAATCGAGTTAACCGCTCAGGCCAGGGCCAGTTTTCTGGCCATTGCGCAGAATCCAATTCATCTGCTGACCAAATCCCCGAGCGCTTTTTTCGACTTCCCTTCACCACCGGTTCTAGAGCTTGCTCAAGCAATTGCATTTCAGTGTCTTCATCGCCATTAATCGGGATTGGTAACCAGGGAATTCCCGCACTGGCGGCTTGCAACCCGGCTAGAGCTGTCGATGGAACCTGAAACATCAATGAATCCGAATCTGTGATACGAACTGTTGCGATTCCCATCACTTCCCATCCACGCATCATTGACCACCATGTAGCATAGGACGAGTCTTTGCCGCCTGAGCACAAAACCAAGACGCGCATACCTCTCGTAAAGCTCACAGGTCAATAGACTCGCCGTACCTTGGGTTGAAGAACCCCCAATGTAGCGCACCAATTAGCCGACAAGGTTCTTAGGGGTCTTTGAGGTAGCAAAGAGGGATAATATGCAGCCAAGTGGTAGAGGGTACGATCACGGGATTACAACATTCAGTCCAGATGGTCGATTGTTTCAGGTTGAGTACGCGAGAGAGTCGGTAAAGCGTGGAACCACCACGGCAGGTCTGAAATTTCGCGATGGCGTCATCTTGGTTGTCGATAAGCGAATTTCAAGTCGATTGATTATTCCTGAATCAATTGAGAAAGTCTACAAAATCGATGATCATATCGGATTCGCAACCTCTGGCCTCGTCGCAGACGCGCGTCAGTTGGTCGATCGAGCCCGAGTACAGTGCCAAATCAACCGAATCACATACAGCGATATGATTCCAGTCGACTCTCTGGCCAAGCGGATTTGTGACTTCAAGCAATCCTTCACCCAATACGGCGGCTCACGTCCGTTCGGTACTGCATTGTTGATTGCAGGAGTCGATGACAATGGCCTTCATCTCTATGAGACGGACCCTTCAGGTGCATACCAGTCCTATCATGCTGGGGCCATTGGCCGAGGCCGAAGTGCAGTCATTGATTACTTTGAGAACAACTGGAAGCCCAACATGACCCTCAATGCAGGAATCAAAATGGGTCTTGAGGCACTGCGTGAATCCATTGAAGCCAAACTCAACAAAGAGGCTGTTGAGATTGCAGTCGTCGA
Source organism: Euryarchaeota archaeon UBA602 (assembly GCA_002498455.1). GTDB lineage: Archaea > Thermoplasmatota > Poseidoniia > Poseidoniales > Thalassarchaeaceae > MGIIb-P. Next base: position 11,548 of record DAHO01000027.1, on the reverse strand, counting down.
TGCCTTCGGTTATCGTGTGCTCAGTCGCGAGGAAACGGTGGCTCACATTGACAAATTGAAGCCCGCATATGATGAATGAGGTTGACCATGGTTAGTCTGGATGACGCTGTCGTTGCTCGTTTAGAGAAAGGCGGCAAGCGATACGAGATTTTGGTTGATCCAGAACTTGTTGAGCAGTTCAAAACTGACCCAGAAAGTGTCGATTTAGATGACCTTCTGGCCACCGATGAGATTTGGCACGATGCAAGAGGAGGGGAACGGCCCACGGAGGAAAAAATCCTCTCAACATTTGGGACCACAGGATTGCCCGACTGTGTTCGTGCAATCCTAATCGAAGGATCAATCCAATTGACTACAACTCAACGTCGTCAAATGATTGCAGATAAACGTCAACAAATCATCACTGAGATATCGAGGACTGCGATTGATCCCCGCAGCAAAGCTCCGCATCCTGTAACGCGAATTGAGCTCGCTCTCGACGAACTTCGATGGAACCCAGACCCGTTTCTTTCCGTTACCAGACAGATCAAAGATGCGGTCAAGGTTCTGCGTCCGGTCATCCCCCTTTCATTTGAAACCACAAAATTAGCGTTTCGTGTCTCAGGTTCAGCGTACGGTTCGGTCCATCGCGAAGTTCGAAACGATGTTATCAAAGAGCAGTGGTTGGATAATGGTGACTGGGCTTTCGTGGTTGAGATCCCGGCTGGAATGAAGGGGGAGTACCTTTCCAAGGTCGCAAAAAGAGACCCAAATACCGAGGTTAAAGAATTGAATTAACGCCAAATGGTACACCCCTACGGGGTGGGCAGCGTTAAAGAGGGGAGTTTGGTCGGCGGGCCGGAGTGAATACGATATGAGTGAAGACAGCACCCCCACCGAGCATGACTCGGGTGCTGTGCGGCTCGTCCATCCGGGCGAGCGCATCGGCGCGCACGATGGCGTCGAAGCGGGCCATGGAATCCGTCGACTAAACGGTGAACTAGTAGCCATGCGCATGGGAACCCTGAGAGAAGATGGAAAGACAATCAGTGTCGACCCACTGAGCAGCCGATATGTGCCGAGAGCCGGTGACCTTGTGGTTGGTTACGTGGAAGGCATGACAAACAACATCTGGTTCTTGGATATCGGTGCTTCTTTCAATGCCATCCTCCCAATGAGTCTCGCTCCTTGGAAGGTTGAATTCGGGGCAGTTCGCGAGCACTTGGATGTCGGCGATGCTGTGATTTGTCGAGTTCAAGAAGTCGATGAGACACACTCTGCAGTGGCCACCATGAAAGGCATGGGGCTGCGAAAACTCAAATCAGGTCTCCTGGAGGAGATTCCTCCACACATTATTCCTCAAGTCATTGGAAAGGGTGGAGCAATGCTCCAGTCTCTGAAAAGTCTGGGTCAATCTAGAATGGTCATTGGACAGAATGGTCGTATTTGGTTGGATGGAGAGCATCATGGCATGCGATCGATTCGTGCCGCTCTTGAAGTGATTCGAGAGACCGCACATTTACCTGGTCTGAAAGAGCGTATTGATGCGTTGGTGAATGAGTGAGTGAGAGTTAGGAAGTGAAATTATGGGATATGGAGATTACCAATGCATGGACGAAAATGGCATCCGCGAGGATGGCCGTAAAGCCGATGAGATGCGCCCCGTTGAAATTGAATGTGGTGTGGTTCCCGTCGCAGACGGAAGCGCTTACATCAAGTGGGGTAAGAACGAAGCAATTGCTGCTGTTTATGGGCCAATGGAGGCTCATCCTAGAAAGATTCAACGCCAAGATCGAGCGATCTTGGATGTTCGTTACAATATGGCGCCTTTCAGTACATCCGATCGAATTCGACCCGGATTCAATCGTCGTAGCCGAGAAATCAGTAAGGTGACCAGAGATGCACTGGAAAGTGTCGTCGACTTGGAACTGTATCCACGGAGTAAAATCCGTGTTGAGATTGAGATCATCTGTGCTGAGGCAGGAACTCGATGCTGCGGAATTACCGCAGCAAGTGTTGCTCTAGCCGATGCAGGCATTCCGATGTCTGACATGGTCGTTAGCGTGGCTGCAGGTAAGTGCAATGGAATTGTTTTGATGGATTTGAATAAGCCCGAGGACAACTATGGTGAGGCTGACTTGCCAATGGGAATTCTGCCCATGACAGATGAGTTGGTATTCTTGCAAATGGATGGCGACCTCAGCATGGAAGAATTTCAGTTGGCTTGGGACTACAACATGAAGGCGGCCCATGAGGTGCATGCCATCATGGTTGAAGCCTTGCAAAAGCGATATGGAGGTGAATCCTGATGTCAGTACCCATTATTCCTGCATTGCTTCGCCAAAGTTTGGCTGAATTGGCCGCAGATGGCGAACGTCTTGATGGTCGCGAAAAATTCGCTGGACGGGACATCGAAATCGAAATCGATTGTTTGGGCAATGCCGAAGGGTCTTGCCGTGTTCGAATGGGCGACACCATCGTTTTGGCGGGTGTTAAGTTCCAGATTATGACACCTTACCCAGACCGGCCTACTCAAGGTGGACTGATGACTAGTGCGGAAATCCGCCCTGTATGTGGTCCCAACTGGGAACCGGGCCCTCCATCCGAAGAGAGTATCGAGATGGGTCGTGTTGTTGATCGAGGCATTCGTGAATCCGGTTGTATCGACACCAACGAACTTTGTATCTTACCAGGAGAGAAAGCATGGCAAGTCATCCTGGACTTGTTTGCAGTCAGTGACGATGGTAATTTGTTTGACGCTTTCGCTCTCGCAGCCATTGCTGCACTGCGGACAGCAACAGTTCCAGCAGAGCGATTCGATGTTGGTGAGGATTACAAGTTGGGTGTATCAGGTACCCCGATTATGTGTTCCTACCAGAAGGTTGGAGGTCGCTTTGTGTACGATGCGACCAAGCGAGAGGAATTGGGTGGCGATGAGCGTATTCACATCACACTCGGGGATGAAGGTCATGTTCATTCACTCCAGAAGGGTCTAAGAGGAATATTCACCGCCGACGAATTCAGCGAGATTATGGATGCCGCTCAAACTCGGTGTGCTGAACTGAGAGAAATCATTCACAAATTGGAGGAATCACAATGAGCAAGAGAACACAAAAGACAGGTGCAACAGCACGTTTTGGTAGCCGATATGGTGTCAGTGTACGGCGTCGTGCTGGTGCTGCAATTTCCAAGGTCAAGCGCTCTTACACTTGCCCTGTATGTCAATATCAGAAGGTCAGGCGACAAGCCAGTGGTATCTGGCATTGCAAGAAGTGCGACCACACCTTTGCTGGTGGCGTATGGGAGCCATTTACCCGCGCTAGTGACGCCAACAACAGAATCATCAGACGTGGTCTTGAAGGTGCAACAGCAACCGATATGGCCGTCATTGCGTCACAGAAAGCCATCGAATACGAGCGTGCTCAATCGGAGGCTGAAAGCGGTGATGAAGAAGAGTGAGCCCTGGGTCGCATCGATCCGGATTGCGGATCATAATTCACAATCTCTAATCGCAAGTTTGGCTTGCGAGGAAGTCGTAAGCCAATACCGAGATGATGGGACTCTCGATATCTTCATTGAGGGGAAAAGCGCATCTGATTTACGTGCGAAATTCAACTCAACAATGCGCTCACTAAGAGCTGCAAGTGAAATTTTGGAAACCATAGGTGATTGAATGTCTACAGTACCACTTGAGCAAATCGTCCAAGAATTGCAATTGGTTGCGCAGCAACTTGTTTCAGTTCAAACACAGATTCGTGAACTACAAACTACGATTGACCATTTATCCAATCAATCGGAGGGTAAATCAGTATACCAACAAGTGGGGCCATTATTGGTTCAAGTTGATGATATAGAGGCGCTGCAACAGAGTCTTTCAGAAACCTGCTCACAACTGGCCAGTCATGCGGAAAATTTGGAGCAGAAGGAAAATGAATTGCGAACTTCGTATGAGTTAGCAGTCAAGCAATTTGAATCTCAATAGGTGGTGATTTGACGCCATCGCGTAATGATGATCTTGATGGCCTAAACCTGTGGATTTCGTCCGCAATCCAGCGTGGTGCCATCGCCATCCTCACCCATCGAAATGGAGACATGGATACGGTGGGATCTGCATGTGCGATGGCCAACATCATTGGCTCACCCGCCAGAGCGTGCGGCATCCATCTATCGACCATTGCTCGAGCCATGGTCAAAAAAACCCATTCGGACTTCATGGTAATCGATTCAGAAAAAATCGCTTGGCCTCGAAATTTAGGTGGTGTCATCATAGTCGATGCAGCAGGCCCAAGTCAAGTGGGTATCGAACTTCCAGATGTTCCCAAGTGTATCATTGATCATCATTCAGCCGGTGAGCCATTTGAATTGAATGTGGGCGACCTATACATCAATTGGAATACCAATTCGACCGCTGAAATCATCTTCCAATGGGCCGAATCCGTAGATGGTGAGCGGATTGATGCGGCATCTCGTCAATTGCTACTGGCTGGAATCGTTACCGATACAGGCCGATTCCGTCACGCAAATGCCGATGCACTATTGGCAGCAGGAAGATTGGCTTCGGCAGACGAAATTGAGTTCAGTGAATTTATAGAAGAAATGGAATCGGTCGAACTCAATACGTCACAACGCGTTGCAATCGCTAAGGCTCTTTCACGTGTCGAAACACTAGACACGGGTCGGTGGTTTTTATCACACACGCGTGCAGGTACCAACGAAGGTATCGTTGCCCGTTCACTCATTTCTGCCGGGGCCGATATCGCCTTGGTTTGTCGGCGACAACATGGTCAAACTCGACTAACAGCCAGAGCAACGGCAAAGTCGACAGCTGCTGGACTTCACCTTGGCGAAATGATGGAAAGAATGGTCCAGCGCAGTGGTGGTGAAGGAGGTGGGCATGCAGGTGCCGCCGGATGGACCGGGGACATCGACGAAACCGATGCGCGTTCAGGTTTTATCGCCATCCTCATGGACAATCAGGAGATGGTTCGATGAATCCGGTAACGATTGTCAACCAAATTCGGTCTGGTGAACGTACCGGATATACAAGCACTGAACCACATGATTTACTCTTAATTTGTGAGCAAGCACTTGGACAAGGAGATACTGAAATCGCAGAAATGTTCTATACAGAATTGAACACAATTGAGCAATCCATCTACCAATTTCGAGTGGCTCAATTGGGCAATGATGCTGAAATGGCTCAAGCGCATCTGACAACCGCCTTGCAAAATAGCCGAACTCGAGAACTACGCGATCATTTGTTAGAGGCACGAATTCGGATGGAATGGGGAATTTTGCGAGCCAGTATCGGAGAACATGAGCAAGCAGGAGTCGATTTGCGCTGGGCTATGGAGCGACTTGGAGCACTTTCCGAGGGCCATCGCTGGCACGGTCTATGCATCCTGAACATGGCCAAATGGCATCAAAACAGGGGGGAACTGGGAATGGCTCTCGCCATGCATTCCGAGATATCCAGAAATGGTCCACATCACATCGAGATTATTGCTGTCTCTCGGAGAAATGCTGCTGAATTGCTAATTGCAAAAAATCATATTCAATCAGCGCTCCGAAATCTGTGGATTTCACATCATGGATTTCGTCAAACAGATATGTTGGATGCTGCCATCGAATCGGGGTTACATTGGGTTGATATCGGGTTATCAAACGTTAGCCTACAAGCACAAAGTATGGATGATGCAGTGCATAATGCTGCACCGCGTTCAGTTGGCGACCCTTTGCCAAAACCAGCCATTCACCCAGATGATCTAAGCATCATGGTCAATTGGTTAAATGAACAAAAACTCGATGAGATTGGCGAATCTTTGGTTTCTGAAGCTCAAGAACGACTCCAATCATAGTTTGAGAATAACTTCAGTTCATCAAGACTCCATGCCAAAGGGTCTGGGGCTGTCAAGCACCATCCAACTTCCTCAATATTGGGGTCCAAAGATTCCCACGATATTGGGGTCGCCTCTTCATCAATCACAATCCATACCACGTCGCCCCCACCTTCCGCTAAATTACTGGCAACTTTGATTGCCGTTCCAAGCAATCCGGTTTCCTCGTAAACCTCTCGAAGAGCAGCAATTTCACTGGTCTCACCCGACTCGACCCATCCTCCTGGCAGTTCCCAGCCGCGCTCTACATGACGAACCATCAACCAGCAGGCTTCCTCATCTTCGATTGAAACGGGTGGGTGGTCGGCGGGTGTTACCCAAGCGACAACCCATGACTTCATTTTCGCACCTCAAGGGATAATGACCTCGTCATCTTGGTCCAAGCCACTTTTCGCTTGTTGCATATACTCTATTGCCCAATCTTCACCCCGAGTCACCAAACGCCTCGATAAGAAAAATGCGGCTGAATGTTGACCATTGTTCAGCATCGCTTGTAGTTGCAACTCTTCAGGATTCAAATCATCCTGATTTTCTACTACAATGTCTTCAATTGGAGCGGTTTCGACAAATTCTAATGCCAACGATTGCATTCGTTGCAAGAACTGATCGCGTGCCTGAATGGTCGGTTGTGTCCAAGGAGTTGACTTTAGGGTCTCAAACCGCAGTTCAATGCGAGCACGATATGAATCTCGCACATCGAGGTGAGGTGCCTGTGTTTGGGCTTGGTCATAGCACAACCAAGCTTCATCAAATGCTTCTCGTCGCTCATGTGCCCTCCCCAGATGTACCCACATTTCGAAATTTTGTGGACGATTTGCAACCAACATCCTAGCGAGTGGGATACAAAGATCATCTCCGTTCGATTGCCAGAGTCTTTCGACACGGCGTCCAAACAAAACATTGCATCGAGGATCCGATAAATCCAATGTAGAGAATCGATTTGAGAATAATTCAGTCGATTGTTGGTCAAGTGAAGCATGCCAGATATCGGGGTCAAGGTGGTCTGTGGAAAGTGCAGCTTCGAGTAATTCTCGACCGACTTCGGATATCGAAACTCCCTCGAGTTGAGATAAATGCTCAGGGTCGCGACCTAAAACAGTAAACAAGTCTGTCAAAAGTGCTCGAAGTCCAATTTCATCATGCAAAATTTGTTTGATATCAGCCAGAACTCTCCAATTATCCGGGTGCGTAAAATCGTGCAAAAGAGCTTGCCTCGCGTTTTGTTCGGCCCAGTTGGTATTTTCAATCTGGCGATTAGGGTCACTTTCTGCTAACTTGAGAAATTTTTTGGCTTGAGATCGATATCTGTCACCCAAACTTCTACGAGGGTGTTGCAACGAGCCTGCTAAGCCTTCCCTCAATTGATCACCTATTGGACAGAAATGTACGGAGATGTGTCTTCATCGGGTGAAATTGTGGCATCATAACCAATTTTCCCTGTGGTGCCATCTGCATTACGCGATGGGTCCAAACTGCTGCCTTTTTGTCCTGACATAATCAGTGTATCTCGGTCGGGTTGCCAACGAGTCATCATGGCCCACTCGACGCGTACAGGATCACTAACATCGATGTCTTTGTCGACGATGGTCACCATCTTCATACTTCGATGGCCTGCGAGAGCCGCTTCGATTGCCTTTCTTCCATCCTCAGGCGAACTGGGTGTAATGCTAACCACGGCAGACAACCACCCACATCCACCCTCAGTCATGTGGACATCATGGCACTCAGTGACTGCAGCAACGGCAGTTTTGATTGTCGGTGCCCTCGGTAGACCCATCAGTGCCTTGTGCTCTGCTTCGGCAGGTATCAATGCGTGGAAAATCGGATTTTTTCGATGTTGAATTGATCGAATTTTGAATACAGGTTCAATTCTTTCATCGTCGAGGGTGCCTGTGATGTCAACATATGGAGCTTCTAGATCATCCTCGAGTGTGATTTCTGCACACATGGCATACTCAGCATTGGCTGGTACTGCAATTCCATTGGCCAGTTCAACGAGGGGTAGGGGGGCTCCGTAAAACTTCGAGTGCAATGTGTTCGCAACCGTTAATTCGTCAATGTGTTCGTCAAATGACATCGCAGCGGCGAGTAGAACAACGGGGTCACAACCATTCACGATCGCAATGGGAACCGTTTCATCACGAGAGCGAGCAGTATCGACCATTGTTCTCAGGTGTCGAGGAACCAGTCGAGCAACCACGTGAGATTCGTCGCGTAGAAATTGTCGATGGAAAGATACGTTTCGTTGGCCTTGATATTCGGCAATTACGATGCTTGCGGACATGTATCGACCACGATCTTCACGGTAATGGTGAGGGATGGGCAATTGAGTCATATCGACGGGTTCAATCGAATGCTCCAGCACTGGTCCTGAATCTACAACGACTGGATCTGATGGATTCTGCATGGCCCAACCTAGAATATCGATCAATTCTCCGGGCTCGACATCGAGTACGGCGCACAAGCGATCGCGCGCAAGTACATTGAGTGCAGCACGATGCCCGGGTGCTTCGAGAATATCCGACAAAATCATGTCATGATTGAGATTCTTCGACAGATCAAACAACCCGTGGATACAGGATAGTGCTTCTTGTGGAATGTGTGCACCGGCGAGGTGGTCACGGAAGGCCATACCCTCTTCCGGTCGAGTCAACCGTATGATAATTAGGGGTGATTGAACCAAAATACGTCACGACGTCATCTGATTCACACCCGTCACGCTCATATATGGAGGGTCAGTCGCCGGGTTGCTCCGTAGGAGAGGTACTCACATGGGTCGTGGATTGTTCTCGGGTCCGAAAATGAAATCGGACCGTCTAAAGTTTCGCTGGAAGGATCGGGGATTCAAGAAGCGCCAAGAGAAGCGTCGACAAGGTGGTGTGTTGAAGCACGACCCACTTCAAGGCAGTGCACAAGCCAAAGGCATCGTCGTGGAAAAGGTTGGTGTCGAAGCCAAGCAACCCAATTCAGGTATCCGTAAAGCAGTCAAAATCAGTTTGATTCGCAGTGGTAACAAATTGACAGCATTCGCTCCAGGTGACGGTGCTATCAATTTCATCGATGAACACGATGAAGTGATGGTTGAAGGAATCGGAGGGCGAATGGGTCGTTCATACGGTGACATTCCTGGAATTCGTTACAAGGTCATCCAAGTTAATGGTGTGTCATTAGACGAAATGGTTCGTGGCCGTAAAGAAAAGCCGGTGCGCTGAGGTGTAATCATGTCTGATGAAGAAGTCGTAGAAGAAGAATCAGCGCCCGCGTCAATGCATTTGGTTGCCGATGATATCAGCCCAATCGCAGGTATTGGTACCCTTGTATTTGGTAAGTGGGATTCAACCGAGGTCACCTGCCAAGATCCTGGCATATCTCCATACATCAATCTCCGAACCGTCGGCACACCCCATTCTGGTGGTCGACATGCCAATGCGTGGATGGGCAAGGCGAAACTGAGTGTTATTGAGCGTTTCATTAACGGTCTAATGCGTACCGGTCGCAATGGTGGAAAGAAAAAGTATGCAGCCAAAGCGTTTGAAGAAGCATTGGATGTCATTCACGAGCGTACCAAAGAAAACCCATTGCAAATTTTTGTGGATGCCATAACCCATTCAGCACCAATGGAAGAAGTCACACGGATTAAATTCGGAGCGGTTTCACAACCAAAGGCTGTAGACAGCGCACCCAGTCGTCGATTGGACGTTGCCATTCGTAATCTGTGCAAGGGGAGTCTCGCTTCTACATTCAAGTCTACGAGGACGCTGAAGGACGGAATCGTCAGTGAAATCATGAAGGCAAAAGACGGTGATGTCGCCTCATTTGCGGTTGGTAAGAAGGAAGAACTCCATCGAATCGCCGCATCTGCACGATGATTCCCTCACATGCGTGTACATCCGCCCTCAATAGGCGGTTTTATCTACCCTATTCAGGTCGCCGCAAACCTAGGTGTACACCATGGGCCGAAAGGAAGACAACATTGCAAAGGCAACAGAAGTCATGCACATTCGAGAGCAAATTCGAAATCTCTGTATTGCTGCACATATTGATCACGGAAAAACGACGCTATCGGATAACCTCATCGCCGGTGCAGGCATGATGTCAGAGGATTTGGCGGGGAAATCACGTGTTTTAGATTTCGACGAGCAGGAGTCTGCCCGAGGAATTACGATTAACGCTGCCAGTGCATCAATGGTACACAGCGTAGAAGGCACAGATTATCTGATCAACCTCATCGATACACCAGGTCACGTTGATTTCGGTGGTGACGTTACTCGGGCCATGCGTGCTGTTGATGGATGTTTTATCCTAACTTGTGCAGTTGAAGGGGCCATGCCTCAAACTGAAACCGTGGTTCGTCAGGCTTTGAAAGAGAAAGTGAAACCCATCTTATTCATCAACAAGGTAGATCGATTAATCAACGAATTGCAGGTTACGCCCGAAGATATGATGGCTCGATTCGAAAAGCAAATCACTCATGTGAACAAACTAATCAAGCAATTTGCGCCAAAGGAATACAAGAAAGAATGGCAAGTCAGTGTAATGGACGGTACTGTTGCATTTGGTTCGGCTTACCACAATTGGGGCATTACGATCCCATACATGCAGAAATCAGGCGTCAATTTCACTCAGATTTTCGAATACTGTCACAACGAACAGCAGCGCGAACTCGCCAAGAAGGCTCCCGTTCACGAAGTACTGCTTGATATGGCCGTAACCAAGTTGCCCAACCCGGTTCAAGCCCAGTCATACAGGATTCCCAACATTTGGACTGGAGAAATGGATTCAAAGGAAGGCAAGGCCATGCTGGCCTGTGACCCCGATGGGACGCTTGCAATGATGATTACAAAAATCTGGATGGATCCACATGCTGGTGAAGTTGCTGTTGGTCGAATTTACTCTGGTTCAATCAATCATGGTGAGACTGTTTGGGCCATTGGTGCAAGCAAGGCAGAACGTGTCCAACAAGTGAGCATGATGGTGGGTGGCGATCGAATTTCAGTCCCCAAGGTGGTTGCTGGTAACATTGCAGCGGTTACCGGTATTCGCTCTGCGGCCGCAGGTGTTACAGTCACAACCGACAAGGAATTGATTCCATACGAAGCCATTCGGCATTATTCAGAACCAGTGGTTACCGTTGCAGTCGAACCTCAATCGATGAAAGACCTACCGAAGTTCATTGACGCACTGCGCAGTCTGGCCAAAGCCGATGCATCTCTCCAGGTGACAACCAATCAAGAAACCGGTGAAGCTTTGCTTGCGGGTATGGGAGAGTTGCACCTTGAAATCACGACTTACCGTATTGAGGAAGAGCAGAACATCAAGGTCAAGGTTAGTGAACCGATTGTTGTTTACCGCGAAGCGATTAACGGAAACAATGTAGGCAATGCATTTGAAGGCAAATCTCCGAATCGGCACAATCGATTCTACATCGAAGTTGAAATGCTACCACAGAATGTCATTGATGCTTTGCGTGCTGGAGATTTCCGTGATGGAACCATCCGCTCGAAGGATCAAAAAGAGGTCGGAGACCAGTTTGCGGAATTGGGCATGGACAAAGACATGATGCGCAAAGGATATGCCATCAATGGAACCAACGTGTTCATCAATGGTACCAAGGGTATTCAGGGCCTACACGAAACTCGTGAATTGCTGATTGAAGGATTCAATGAAGTCTG